>JAHFTY010000015.1:11015-34910 GCA_023265365.1 Acidobacteriota bacterium | reverse complement strand
ATCATCACGGAGCGGGGCGTCGCGAAGCCTCCATACATCAACAGTCTTCGCGCGCTGGTAAACGGTACGAAGTAATGCTCGTCCTCTGTATCGAAACCTCCTGCGACGAGACCGCGGCCGCCGTCGTTCGAGATGGACGCGAGATTCTCTCCAATGTCATCCATTCCCAGGTCAAGACGCATGCACCCTACGGAGGCGTCGTGCCGGAGATCGCCTCGCGTGAACATCTGCTGAAGATCGGGCCCATCGTTCAGAAGGCGCTCGACGATGCCCATGTGAGAATCGACGATCTCGATGCCATTGCCGCCACCGCGGGGCCCGGGCTGATTGGTTCGCTGCTCGTGGGATTGACCTACGCCAAGGCCCTCGCATTCGCCAAACATAAGCCCCTGGTGGCGGTGAACCACATCGAAGGACATATCTACTCGATTTGTTTCGAGCATCCTCACGTTGAGTTTCCCGCACTCGCGCTCGTGGTGTCCGGCGGCCACACCAACCTGTTTTGGGTGGAGTCCGAGACCTGCGGCTTCTCCCGATTGAAATACACGTTGGTTGGAAAAACACGCGACGACGCGGCGGGCGAGGCGTACGACAAGGTGGCGAAGCTCCTCGGCCTGTCTTACCCCGGAGGTCCGGTGGTGGACCGGCTCGCGAAGCTGGGCAATTCCAGGGCGATTCCCTTTCCGATGGTGAAGATCAGCGATCGCGCCCTCGACTTCAGCTTCAGTGGAATCAAGACGGCGGTTCTTCGCATGGTGAAGAACGAAGGCCTGGAACCCAGGGACGAAGAAGCAACCCGGACGGATCCGCACCGGCTCGACCTGCTGGCCGGGTTTCAGGAAGGCGTCGTGAACATGCTGTGGGCAACCACGGCGAAGGCGGCCGCCCGGCTCCAGCCCCGATCGTTGATCCTCTCAGGAGGCGTCGCCGCCAACAGCCGCCTGAAGGAAGTTCTCGCAGAACGGTGCGCTGCAATCGGATTGAAGTTTCATTTTCCGAAACCGGTTTTCACCACCGACAACGCCGCGATGATCGCGGCGGCCGGAACCGCGAAGTTCATGCGGGGTGAAACGGTGGGGATGGATGCGGACGCCGATCCGAACATGCGGCTGGCGATCGGCAAAGAAACCTCCGGGAAGCGGTACCGAACCTGAAAGACGGCCGGCCGAAGCCGGCGCCTACACGGTCATGATTTCCTGTTCCTTCTTCTTCGCGATTTCTTCGAGCTGATGGATATGGGAATCGGTCAGTTTCTGCATCTCGTCGAGCGCGCGTTTTTCGTCGTCTTCGGCGATGGCCTTGTCTTTCAGCAGTTTCTTCAAATGATCGTTGGCATCCCGGCGAACGTTGCGAACCGCAGTTCGATGATCTTCCAGCACCTTGTGAATGTGCTTCGCCAGCGTTTTGCGTCGCTCTTCGGTGAGCGGCGGTATGGGGATTCGAATGAGACGGCCGTCGTTCGACGGATTCAGGCCGAGGTCGGACGCTCGAATCGATTTTTCGATCGGGCCCACAAGAGAAACGTCGTAGGGCTGGACGGTGATCAATGTTCCTTCCGGAGCGGCCAGCTGGGCGACCTGGTTGACGGGCGTCGGCACGCCGTAATAGTCGACCTGGATGTGGTCCAGCAGCGAAATGGACGCGCGGCCGGTCCGGATGGTCGTCAGTTCCTTGCGGAAATCCTCGATCGCCTTTTCCATGCGTTTTCGTGCACTCGCAATCTCTTCTTTCGCTGCCATAGCTTATC
Source organism: Acidobacteriota bacterium (assembly GCA_023265365.1). Taxonomy (GTDB): domain Bacteria; phylum Acidobacteriota; class Terriglobia; order 20CM-2-55-15; family 20CM-2-55-15; genus JAHFTY01. The sequence goes on along the minus strand of JAHFTY010000015.1, from coordinate 33,163 downwards.
CCCCGTGATAAACCAGAGAACCGATCTTCTGTCCCTCGATGACGCGTTTGATGTTGCCCTTGGTCTTGATGTTAAACACGATGATTGGGACGCGGTTGTCCATGCAAAGTGAGATCGCGGTCGTATCCATCACTCCCAGACCCTGGGTCAGCACTTCAAGATACGTGATCTCGCTGTACAGAGTCGCGTCCTTCACCTTGACGGGATCCGCGTTATAAATGCCGTCGACTTTCGTCGCCTTGAGAATGACGTCCGCTTTGATTTCCATGGCGCGGAGGGCGGCCGTTGTATCGGTGGAAAAATAAGGATTGCCGGTTCCTGCGGCGAAGATCACCACGCGGTTCTTTTCAAGATGGCGGATGGCCCGGCGCCGGATGAACATTTCGGCGACCTGGTTCATTTCGATAGCGGACTGGACGCGGGTGTAGACGTCCATCTTCTCGAGGGCGTCCTGAAGCGCCAGCGAGTTGATGACGGTGGCGAGCATTCCCATGTGGTCGGCGGAAACCCGGTCGAAACCCTGGGCGCTGGCCTGCAGTCCGCGGAAGATGTTGCCGCCGCCGATGACGATGCCGATCTGGACGCCCATGGCGTGGACGTCCTTGATCTCGGCTGCAATGCGGCGGACAACTTCCGCGTCGATGCCGAAGTGCGATTCGCCCATCAGCACTTCGCCGCTGAGTTTGAGTAGAACCCTTTTGTATTTCGGTTCCATATCGGGGATTACCCGCCCAGAGCCGCGGCCACGTCCCCCGCGAGATCGCTCTTCCGTTTTTCCAGGCCTTCACCGGTCTTGAAGCGCGTGAAGCGGCGAACCTTGATGTTTTCGCCGATCTTGCCGATGAGGGCGTTGATCAGGTGTTCGACCGTCTGCGACGGATCCTTCACGAACTGCTGATCGTAAAGGCAGGCCATCTGAAAGTACGACTCCAGTTTTCCGTCCGCGATTTTATCGATAATGTGCTCCGGCTTTCCAGAGGCGCGTGCCTGGTCCTTGTAGATCTCTTTTTCCTTTTCAAGAACCTCGTCCGGCACTTCGTCGCGGCGGACGTACAGCGGATTCTGCGCGGCGATGTGCATCGCGAGGTCTTTCACCAGCTGCGTGAAGTCCGGGCTCTTCGCCGCGAAATCGGTTTCGCAGTTCACTTCGACAAGCACGCCGAGCTTGTCGCCCGGGTGGATGTAGTGGCCGATCATTCCCTCCGCAGCGATGCGGGACGCTTTCTTCTGGGCGGAAGCGAGCCCTTTCTTTCGCAGCCACACGACGGCCTGCTCCATGTCACCGTTGGATTCGGTGAGCGCGTTCTTGCAGTCCATCATGCCTGCTCCGGTCTTCTCCCGGAGTTCCTTAACCTGGTTTGCGTTTATCGCCATTACTCAACTCCTACGACAAAAATGAAAGGGGATTTCGGGCTTCGGATTTCAGGTTTCGGATTCAGGCTGGGAAGCCTTCGTTTCTAAATCCGAAATCCGAATTCCGAAATCCGAAATCCCCTGGTGCTTCGTTTCCTCTAGATGATCGCCGAAGCCGGCGGCGCCTCGGCGCCTTCCTCTTCGCTTGCAGACTCGACCCGTTTGGCGCGCGTACGTTCGCGCGGCTGGCCGGGGACGCCCGATTCGGCGTCGTCGCCTTCGTCCCTGTCCTTGTTGGCGAGCTTCGGTTCCTTGGCCATCTGCTGACCTTCGATAACGGAGTCGGAGATCTTGGCGGCAAAGAGCCGGATCGCGCGCAGCGCATCGTCGTTGCCGGGAATGACATAGTCGACGAAGTCGGGATCGCAGTTCGTATCGACGATCGCGATCACGGGAATGCCCAGGCGCCGCGCTTCGGCGACGGCGATCTCTTCGTTATTGGAATCGATGACGAAGATCGCATGGGGCAGGCCCGGCATGTTCTTGATGCCGGAAAGATTTTTTTCGAGAGCCGTCCGTTCGCGTTCCAATCGCGTGACTTCCTTCTTGGGAAGTATTTCGTAACGGCCGTCGGTTGCCATCCCGTCGAGTTCTTTGAGACGTTTGATGGACTTCTGGATGGTCGCGAAGTTGGTCAGCAGTCCGCCGAGCCATCGCTGGTTGACGTAGTACATACCGCAGCGCAGCGCTTCTTCCTGGATCGCATCCTGAGCTTGTCGTTTGGTTCCGACGAAGAGTACGTTCTTGCCTTGATTCGCCAGTTCGGTGACGAACTGAGTCGCTTCTTTGAAAAGCTTGAGGGTCTTCTGAAGATCGATGATGTAGATGCCGTTACGCTCTCCGAAGATGAACTGCTTCATCTTGGGATTCCACCGTTTCGTCTGGTGACCAAAATGGACGCCAGCTTCCAGAAGCTCCTTCATTGTGATAGACGCCAAATAAACCTCCTGTACGAGTTATGGGACATGTGAGCAAAAGCGCCGCCGGCAGGGAGGCGATCCCTGCCGGCGGCGGAGACCACTACCGTTTCGAGAACTGGAAGCGTTTCCGCGCTCCCGGCTGGCCGTACTTCTTGCGTTCCTTCATGCGCGGATCGCGCGTGAGGAAGCCGGCCTTCTTCAGCGCCCCTCGCAGCTCGGCGCTGTAGTCGCAAAGTGCGCGGGCAATTCCGTGAGAGACCGCTCCCGCCTGCCCGCGCATACCGCCGCCGGAGACGTTGACGATGATGTCGAACTTCGCTGTGGTTTCCGAGAGCGTCAGAGGCGCCTTCGCCAGCATGCGATGAAGCTCGTCGAAGAAATAGACCTCGATCGTCTTATCGTTCACCGTGAAGTTGCCCGTACCCGGTCTCAAAAACACGCGGGCCGTCGAAGTCTTTCGGCGGCCGGTTCCGTAAAATTGGGTTGTGCTCAAATCTTTATCCTTCAATGCCACGGCTGGAGCCGCGAACTACAATTTGATTTCCGACGGCTGCTGCGCCGAATGCGGATGCTGGCCGCCAAAATAGACCTTCAAACGCTTGACCATGCGTTTGCGGAGTTTGTTCTTCGGGAGCATCCCGAGAACCGCCTCGCGGATCATCCGGTCCGGATTCGTGGCGTACATCTTCCTGGCAGCAACTTCCCTCAAACCACCCGGATACAACGTGTGATGCCGATACATCTTGCTGTCCAGCTTCAGACCGGTAAGCTTGATCTTGTCGGCGTTGAGGATGATGACGTGGTCGCCGCTCACCAGGAAGGGAGCGTACTGAGGCCGATGCTTCCCTATCAGAATGGTTGCCGCTTTCGTGGCGACACGCCCGAGTACCTGATCGGCTGCATCGATCACGTACCATTTGTCGATTGCGGACAACTCATCCGCGGTCAAGAATCGCGTAGACATGCTCAGTTCCCTTCAATTACCGATATGCAAAGTTTTGATAGTAATGGGTCGAGTCACACTGTGTCAAGCTGTCCACTGCTGATTATCATGGCTTTAACCTCCTTTCTGATGCTCTCCGGCAGCGGCGCCGAGGCCGCCCAAACCGGCTCCGTCGCCGATCTCCTTCTGAAGGATGAGGTGGATAGAGCCGAATCCCTTCTCGATCAGCAGCCGCGCGGCGCCGAATCGACCGCCTTCCGGGGTGAGATCGAATTCCGTCGCGGGGACTTCACCCGGGCCGAAAGCCTCTACCGCGAGGCCCTCGACATGGACCCGAAGACCGCCCGCGCCCACTTCGGCCTGGGTAAGCTGGCTCTAACCCGGCTGAAAGCCCGGGAAGCGGCCTCGCACCTGAAGCGCGCCATTGAACTGGCCCCGGATGTGGGCCTTTTCCACCTGTATGCGGCCGAGGCCTTTGCCGTCGAGAAGAACTTCGGAGCCCAGAAAACGGAGCTGCAGGAATACCTGAAGCTCAGCTCCGCAGACGACCCGGACCGCCTGTCAGAGGCGAAGTCGGCGCTTGAAATGATCGACGCGCTCGGCGGGAAAGACATCGGCGCCACTCATGCGCCGCCGATTCCCGAACCGATCCCGTTCCAGACGTCGTTAAACCTGATCTTCGTTCAACTCACGATTGACGGAAAAGGTCCCTTCAAATTCGTCGTCGATACGGGCGCCACGCAAATCGTGCTCAGCGAAAAGCTCGCCGAGTCTCTCAAATTGAAACCAATCACCACCACCATCATGCATGGCGTGGGTGGCGGCGGAAGAGTCGAGTCCAAACTCTATGGCTTGAAGGAACTCGCCATCGGCGGCGTGAGAATCACGAATGTGCCCGCCGGAACCTTCAACGACCCTCTCGTCACGCAGCTTGCCGACGGCATTCTCGGAACCGCGGCGCTCTCCGACTTTGTGATCACCATCAACTATCCGGCACGCCTCATCGAGCTCGCGGCCAAAAAGCCGCCGGCCTCTCTCGCGAGTGAGTCCATTCCGGCACGGTACTTCAGCAATTTATTGCTCGTTCCGATCGAGGTGAACGGCAGGTTCAAGGGCAACTTCGTGGTCGATACCGGCGCCGTCGCGACCGTCCTTTCCCATTCGATGGCGGCCCGGCTCGGCGTCACGGAACACACTCCCGGCGCCAAGGTCGATATGAGTGTGGCGGGTGTCGGCGGGATGGAGGGTCTCGTCCTGCGTCTTGAAAGCGTGACGCTGAAAACCGCCAGGAATACCGAAGAGTTCGACCAGGTGGTCTCGATTGACCTGAAACAGATTTCGAGAATGATCGGCACCGAGGTCTCGGGTGTGATCGGCTACGACTTCCTGGAAGCCTACAAGGTGATCCTGGATTATTACGGCGCGGAAGTCCGGCTCGTTAAGTAACGTGCGGTTTCGATTCTTCCGGAAATGCACGATGGTCACCTTCAGTTTCCGATGCGCCAGGGCGGTCCTTTTCATTTCGTGAAGAGGTAGCTGAGATCGTCTTTGAGGAAGTCCTTCGCAACGTAACCCTCATGAAAGAGCTTCCGGGCGGTGGTTCGGAGGCGATTCTGCCAGTTTCTTGCCGCTTCAAGATCCTCGAGCTTCAGCGCATGGACGTCGGCCGGAATCTCGACAAGGACGTCGTCCGGTTTCCTGACGTGCCGGGGTTGCGGGAACGGGTTCAAGTGCCATTCCGCGACGAAACGGTCGGTGGGCAGACCGAGATGCAGCGCACTGCTGGTGTATCCGTAAACGTTTTCTTCGTACTCCCGCACGATGACGCCCAGCTTATGAAAGTTGAAGTGGGCGTTCAGGGCTTGAAGCGGATCGAAAGTCCATTCGATCAAATCGATTCCCGAAGCCAGGGCTTCTTCGCGCTGTCGCAGTTTCAGGGCGAGACCGATGCCCCGATTTCGATATTCCTTCACGACCGCCGTCATGTGCGACCACCAGAACGGCTTCATGCCGGATTTCCACGCGGCCATCGCGAACGCAAAACCGGTGTACCGGCCGGCTTCATTTTGCGCGATCAGAACGCTGCCGCCATAGCGGTCTCCGATCATCAGCATGGGTTGTGCGGCGATATCGTCGCTTTCGGTGTAGCCCCAGACTTCCTTTTGAAGCGCGACGCACGCCAGATAGTCGTCAAGACCCCGGGCGCGGCGGATGCGGACATCGACATTGGGCATGACGCGAAATAGAATACCAAACACCTACAGATGAGCACTGAAAGGCGCAACCCGCGTTCCGTCGACATCGATCTTTTTCCCACCGAACGCATCCTGAAAATCATCAATGCGGAAGACGCCGCCATTCCTGCGGTTGTGGCGAACGCCATTCCGGAGATCGCCCGGGTCGTTGACCTTGCCGTGGAAGCCATTCGGGCCGGTGGACGCGTCCTCTATGTGGGGGCCGGCACAAGCGGACGCCTCGCGATGCTCGACGCCACGGAGTGCCCTCCCACTTTCAGTTCGCCGGCCGACTGGGTTCAAACGGTGCTTGCCGGAGGCAAAAAAGCGATCGACAAGGCGACCGAAGGCGACGAGGACGATCGCGAGCAGGCAACCGCGGACTTAAAAGCGAAGAAGGTCGCGGCCGGCGATCTGATTATCGGAATCGCCGCCAGCGGAAAGACGCCGTACACCCTGGCCGCTCTCGAATTTGCCCGGACACTGGGAGCGAAGACGGCCGCCATCGTTGCGGTTGCCGGTTCCCCCATGGCCAGGGCGGCAGACATCGCCGTCTGCACACCGGTGGGACCTGAAGTCATCACCGGCTCAACCCGGATGAAGGCCGGAACCGCGCAAAAGATGGTTCTCAACATGATCAGCACCGCCACGATGATTCGTCTCGGCATGACGTACAGCAACTGGATGATCAATGTCACGATGACGAATCAGAAGCTTCGCGATCGCGGCATGCAGATTCTTCGAGAGATTCTGGGCCTCCACGACGACGAGCTTCGCAAACTCGTGGACCGTTCGGGTGGAAACCTGAAAGTCGCGGTGGTCATGGGCGCGCTCTCCTGCGACCGGAAGAAAGCCGAAAGCCTTCTGAAGGACAACTCCGGAAGTCTTCGCAAAATCGTCGGACATTTTGGATCGGGCCATGAGTAACGGTTCTCTTCTGGTCATCGACGCCGGAATTCTGTACACACCGTACGAAAAAATTTCCGCCGCCCGCGTGGTGGCCGATAACGGGCGCATCGTGGAAGTGGGTCCCGCGGACCGCGTCCCGGCGCCGGCGGCGGCGCATCGGATCGACGCGTCCGGACTCACATTGGCGCCGGGATTCATCGAGCCCCATATCCATGGGTGCGGCGGCGTGGACGTGATGGACGGTTCGTTCGAAGCGTTGAATACGGTCAGCCGCATTGTGGCGCGGCACGGAACGACGTCCTTTCTGCCGACCACGGTCTCGTCGCCTTCCGCCGGTTTGACCGTCGCGCTTACGAAAATCGGTGAATCGATCTCTCGACGTTTCGGAGGGGCGGCGCCTCTGGGAATCCACCTGGAAGGCCCCTTCATCAACAGCGTCAGACGGGGGACGCACCGGAGTTTGAACCTCCTGCCCCCCGATCCGGAATTGATGTCCCGGTGGATCACGGCCTCGAAATCGACGATCCGTCTGATCACGATCGCCCCGGAGCTGGACGAAGCCGGGTCCATCGCCGCGCTGGCCGCACAGCATGGAATTCGCGTCGCCATGGGACATTCCAACGCTTCACTGGCCGAAGCCGGCGCCGCCGCCGATCGAGGCATCTGTTACGCCGTGCACACGTTCAACGCGATGCGCGACTTTACGCATCGCGATCCGGGAATCGTGGGGGCCGTGCTGGCCGACGACCGGATCTTTGCCGAAATCATCGCAGACGGAATCCACGTCCATCCGGCGGTTGTCCGTTTTTTCGCGCGCGCCAAACGGGCGGAGCGGATCCTGCTGGTCACGGACGCAATGAGTGCGGCCGACATGCCCGACGGCGACTACACGCTCGGCCCGGACACCGTGAGTGTGAAGAACGGCGTCTGCCGCGATGCCGAAGGACGCCTGGCCGGCAGCACATTGACCCAGGACATCGCTCTCAAAAACTTTGTCGAATGGACGGGATTCCCGATCGAGGACGCATTGCTCGCGCTGACAACGAACCCGGCGAAAGCGCTCGGGCTTGCCGGAAAAGGTGTCATCGAGGCGGGCGCCGACGCCGACATGACCATCCTCGATTCGAATTTTCACGTCATGAAAACGTTGGTCGCTGGCAAACTGGTCTTTGAACGGTAACAAAAGAAACTATGGACAAACTACGAATCCAGGGCGGGAAATGCCTGCAGGGCGCCGTCCGCATCAGCGGCGCCAAGAATTCCGCTCTGCCGGCAATGGCGGCCTCACTGCTGACATCCGAAGAACTCCTGCTCGAAAACATTCCGCTGGTGAACGACATCTACACGGCGCGCCGCCTGCTTCGGGAACTGGGCGCACAGGTGGAATTCGACCCGTCGAACCACACCGTCCGCATGCGCGTTCCGAAGATCGAGTCGATCGAAGCTCCGTACGACCTCGTGAAGACAATGCGCGCCTCGGTGCTGGTGCTCGGCCCTTTGCTCGCGCGCACCGGCAAAGCCCGCGTATCGATGCCCGGCGGCTGCGCCATCGGCGCGCGTCCCATCAATCTTCATCTGAAGGGCTTTGAGAAGCTCGGCGCAACCGTGAAGATGGAACACGGGTACGTGGAGGCGGCGTGCGAACGGCTTCGTGGCGCCAACATCGTCTTCGACAGGATCACGGTCACCGGCACCGAAAATCTGATGATGGCCGCGACGCTGGCGGAGGGCCGGACCGTGCTTGAGAATTCCGCGATGGAGCCGGAGGTCGCGGACATTGCCGACTTGCTCATCCGGATGGGTGCGAGAATCGAAGGCGCGGGCACCTCGACGATCACGATTGACGGCGTCCGGGAATTGAAAGGCGCCACCCATCGGATCATTCCCGACCGCATCGAGGCGGGAACTTTTCTGATTGCCGGAGCGGTGACCGAGGGTGAACTCACATTGACGGACGTCGTCCCCGGCCACCTCTCCAGCGTCATCGAAAAACTTCGCGAGACGGGAGTTGCGCTCGATGCGGAGACCGGCAAAATCACCGTTTATGGCCCGCACGATCTGTCTCCATCCGATCTGACGACGCGCGAGTATCCGGGTTTTGCCACCGATATGCAGGCGCAGTACATGGCGCTGGCGACTCAGGCCAACGGCATCTCCCTGATTAACGAAAATATCTTCGAAAACCGCTTCATGCACGCCAGCGAACTGATGCGCATGGGCGCGAACATCCGGCTCGATGGTCCACGCGCCATCGTCGCCGGCAAAACCCGCCTCACCGGTGCCAGCGTGATCGCCTCGGACCTGCGCGCGAGCGCTTCGCTCGTGATTGCCGCGCTGGTGGCGGACGGTTACACGATCGTCGACCGCGTGTATCACCTGGACCGCGGGTACGAAAAACTGGAAGACAAACTTCGATCGGTCGGCGCACAGATCGAAAGGTTGAAATAACGGCCAACCCCTTGCCCCGCAGACCACCCAGGGCGTGCGGGATTTCATCCTGGGACAACTGCGGGGATTCTATCTCCTGAACCTGCCGGCTGTCCTTGCCGCGGCAGTGGTGATTGCGGTGATCGAACATTCCCCCAAAAGCGAAAAACGTTGGGCGATGCGGTCTGGTTATGACATGAAGCCATGGAGTCGCAGGACGAGGACTTTTCCCCACCTTGGTCAAGGCGGGGTGCCGCGGAGCGGCGGGGCGGTTCGTTCAGCAAAATCAATTTCGCGAACAGCACCACCCCGGCGCTTCGCGCCACCCCTCCTCGTCGAGGAGGGGTAAACGCTTTTCCTCGATTTCGCTTCATTGGGACATCAGTGCCTCAACGAGGAGACATCTGAGTTGTTTTCTCGTCCTGTGACTCCTTCTCTTGCTGCTTGTCAGGCGATCGAGCATCAACCCTCATCAACGAGGGGTGGCGCGAAGCGCCGGGGTGGTGAACGGCCTTCAGTAACCGAGTTCTTCGAGGTAGTCATCGTCGATTCCGAAGAAGTGGGCGACTTCGTGAACGATCGTGATCTTCACTTCTTCGAGGATTTCCGATTCGTTTTCGCAGACTTCTTCAATCGGCTGCTGAAAAATCCAGATGGTATCGGGATAAAGGGGGGCGTTGGCGCCGCGCTCGGTGAGCGGAACGCCTTCGTAGAGGCCGAACAGCGTATCGCCTTCTTCGACCTCCATCCGGTCGAGCAGTTCGCCGGAAGGTTCATCCTCCACAATCACGACGACGTTTTCGAGTCTCTCGCGGAATTCGACGGGTAGGTCCTGAATCGCATGCTGGACGAGAATCTCGAAAGCTTTTCGCTGCATATATAATCTTCGCCCACTATGAAAAATCCGCTCAACTGGATGTTGCTGTTCGTCCCTGCCGCGATCGCGCTGGAGTTGACGCACGCCGATCCACTCTACATCTTCATCGCATCGGCCATTGCAATCATTCCGCTCGCCGGTTGGATGGGACGCGCAACCGAATGGATGGCCGAACATCTCGGACCGGGGATCGGCGGATTGCTGAACGCTACGTTCGGCAACGCGGCGGAATTGATCATCGCCGTCATGGCCCTGCGCGCGGGGCTGCATGATGTGGTGAAGGCGTCGATTACGGGCTCGATCATCGGAAACATTCTGTTCGTTCTGGGTCTTGCGATTATCGCGGGCGGGGCGAAGCGCACCGAGCTGCGCTTCAACCGGACAGCCGCTTCGCTGGCGACCACGCTTCTGGCGCTGAGCGCGATTGCTTTGATCGTTCCGGCGCTGTTTCACCGGCTTTCCTCGAATGCCAGCGCGCCGGTCGAACAGACGCTGAGCCTTGAAATCGCGGTGGTGCTGGCGATCACGTACATTTTGAGCCTGGTTTTCACGCTGCATACGCACAAACATCTCTACGTCGGAGAGGGCGATGACGAGTCCGATGCCGCGATCGGCATGCATGCGGTTCCCTTGTGGAAGTCCGGACTGATTCTGCTCGCCGCGACCGCGGCCGTCGCGGTGATGAGCGAGTTCCTGGTCGGGGCGGTCGAGCATACCGCTGAACGGCTCGGCATGTCGGACGTCTTTATCGGCGTGTTTATCGTTGCCGTGGTTGGAAACGCGGCGGAGCACAGCACGGCGGTGCTGGTCGCTCTCAAGAACAAAATGGACCTTGCCGTCAACATCGCGGTGGGATCGAGCCTGCAGGTCGCCCTGCTGGTGGCGCCGGTGCTGGTGTTCGTCAGCTATGGGTTCGGGAAGCCGCTGGACCTGCTGTTCACCACATTCGAAATCGCCGCGATCGTCCTGTCGGTGGGAATCGTGAATCTCATCGCGTCGGATGGGGAGTCCAACTGGATGGAAGGCGTTCTTCTGCTCGCCGTCTACGCCATCCTTGGCCTCGCGTTCTACACCATGCCTGCGTGAACCTATTCCGGGTTTGTTCCTTCCTCGTCCGTCCCCACGAATCGACGCCCGAGTCCGTCGTTCGGGCCGCCATATAGCCTTGTGGCAAGGATCTCGCCATCGTACACTTTGCGCCGGGTTCGGCTTGTCCGGATCTATGAATTGGAGGAGGAATGAGACTAAGAAATTGGGTGAAAGCGGCCGTTTTGACTTTTGTGCTAGCGGCTGCGCTTGCGAGTCAGACCATCACGGGAACCATTCAGGGAACCGTGACCGATGCTTCCGGGGCGGTGCTGCCGGGAGTCACGATCCGAATTACAAATCTGGGAACGAACCAGGCACGAGACACCTTGACCGGTGAAACGGGCAGCTATGTCGTTCCGCTGCTGCCCGTGGGCAAATACGAGGTCAGTGCCGAGCTGCCGGGCTTCAAGACGGGTGTCAAAACGGGGCTCGAACTCCAGGTGGAACAACACCTGAACCTGCCGTTCACCATGGAAATTGGCCAGATGAGCGAAAAGCTCGTGGTGACCGAAGCCGCTCCGCTGGTTCAGGCGGACACGTCCACGGTCGGCAACGTGGTGGACAGCCAGAGGATGGTCGAGCTTCCGCTGAATGGCCGCCGCTTCAGCCAGGTCGCGCTGCTGGTTCCTGCCGCGACCACGCTGGCCGCAGGCAATCTGATGGCCCGGCCCGAACGCGATTCGTTCAGCGTGGCGGGACTGCCGAACACGGCCAACTACTACATGATTGACGGTATCGACAACAACGACATCTCGATCAACATCGCTTCGGTGAAACCATCGATCGATTCGATCCGCGAATACAAGATCATGTCCGGCACGTACTCGGCGGAGTTCGGACACGGCGGGGGCGCGCAGGTAAACGTCATCACGAAGTCGGGCACGAACGAATTTCACGGCACGGCGTACGACTTTCTGAGGAACTCCTCATTCGACGCCAAGAACTACTTTGACCGCAGCGACGAGAAGATTCCGGCGCTCAACCGGAATCAGTATGGAGGAACGATCGGCGGACCGATCATCAAGAACAAGACGTTTTTCTTCGGCAGTTACGAAGGGCTGCGCCTCCGGCAGGGCATCACCCGCGGAGCGCAGACCGCTCCGGGCGCGATGAAGCGGGGGGACTTCTCCGAATTGCTTTTGCCGAATAATATCCTGGGCGCAGCGCCGATCATCGTGCGCGATCCGTTCAACGGCAACGCGCCGTTTCCCGGAAACATCATCCCCGCCGGCCGTTTCGATCCGAGCGGCGCGGCCATTGCCAAACTCTATCCGGATCCCAATCGAACAGGGGTCGGTCTCAACTACATTTCCTCGCCGCTCGATCGCTACACATGGCACCAGCCCTCCGTTCGAATCGACCACAGCATTTCGGACAAAGACACGTTGTTTGGCCGGCTGAACTACAACCGGCTCCAGACCAACATCGTGTTCGACGGGACGAGCGATCTGCCGGGTTACGGCAAGAACAGCCGGACGACGGCCAACAACCTCGGACTTGTCGAGACACACATCTTCAACCCGACGCTGATCAACGAGATTCGGGCCGGCTACAACTATTTCCGCGAAGAACAACCGAACCAGAACGCGGGATTTGACGCGACGGAAGCGCTGCTCGGCATCAAAGGAACGTCGCGCGATCCGTTCGATTTCGGCTATCCGTCGTTTCAGGTCACGGGCTTCAGCACGATGGGCGACCGGACCGCATCGCCACAGGATCGCCGCGTGCACACGTATCAACTCTACGACTCGCTCACGTGGATCAAAGGCGATCACAACGTCAAAATGGGTGGCGAAGTCCGGAGACTCCATAACAACTTCAACCATCACAGCACTCGTCGGGGCGCCTTCGTGTTCAACGGCCGTTACACCGGGGCGGCACTCGCCGACGTCCTTCTCGGCATTCCCTCCCGGACCTCCCTCAACTCCGGCGATTCCCAGCGGTATTTCCGGCAATGGAGCCTGGGCGGTTTCATCCAGGACGACTGGAAATTCACAAAGCGCCTGACGATGAACCTGGGACTGCGGTACGAACTCAACACGCCGCCGGAGGAACAGGGCGACAAGGTATCGAACTTCAATGCGCGGACCGGACAGATCGAATTGGCGGGCCGGAACGGCGTGCCGCGCGGCATCTACACGGCGGATCGCAACAACTTCGGACCGCGGATCGGTTTCGCCTATAACCTGACCAGCGACGGCAAGACGATCGTTCGAACGGGCTACGGTGTGTACTACGACCAGGCCGCGGACTGGACCTCGGTTTTGACGGGATCGGCGAGCGGCTATCCGTTCGTCAGTTCGTACCAGTTCAATGCGAGCGCGACGACCCCCGACATCAGCCTGCGCAACCCGTTCCCGACCAACAGCGCGACGGCCACCCTGTCGCTGTTTTCGGAGGCGCCGAACCGCCGTGTCGGTTACGTGCAGCAGTACAGCTTTGGGTTCCAGCGCGAAGTCCTGCAGGACCTGGTTGTGGAGTTGAGCTACCTCGGCAACAAATCCAACAAGCTCAACATCGCACGACAGATCAACCAACCGGCGGCGGGCCCTGGAAATGCCGCGCAGGTCAATGCCCGGCGTCCTTTCCCTCTGTACGGGAGCCTTACCCAGCAACAGTCGTCGGCCAACAGCAACTACAACGCGGGCATCCTCCGGATCGAGAAGCGTTTTGCCAACGGGCTGACGTTCCTTTCGTCGTACACCTTGTCCAAGGCCATTCTGGATCAGGCGTCGCCCAACATGCTCAACAACAGGATGGGCCACGGTCCCAGCGACATCGACAACCGGCAGCGCCTGGTGTTCAGCTACGTCTACCGTCTGCCGATCGCCAGAGACAGGAAATTGTTTGGCGGATGGCAGATATCCGGCGTCCTGACCATGCGCAGCGGACAGGCGTTTACGCCGACCATCACGGCCGACAACAGCAATACCACAACGCGGCTGGACCGTCCGTACCGGGTTGGCGATCCCACGTCGAGCAAACCCGATCCGCGCACAGGCTGGTGGAATCGGAATGCTTTCGTCATGCCGGAACTCTACTCATTCGGCAATGCGGGAACCGGAATTCTGACCGGTCCCAGCCTCAAGAACATGGATTTCTCGCTGACGAAGACCTTCCGCGTCACGGAATCCAAAGCGTTTGATTTTCGGGCCGAAGTCTTCAACATCCTCAACCATCCCAACTTCGGCTCTCCGAACACGCAGTGGGACACGGCGTTGTTCGGCGTTATCACGTCGGCGCTCGACTCCCGCCAGGTTCAGTTCGGTCTGAAGTACGTGTTCTAGCGGCACCACCCGGCGCTTCGCGGCACACAAAAAGTCGCAGGACGAGAAAACAACTCCGATGTCTCCTCGTTGAGGCAGTGCTGTCCCAATGAAGCGAAATCGAGGAAAAGCGTTTTCCCCTCCTCGACGAGGAGGGGTGGCGCGAAGCGCCGGGGTGGTGCTGTTCAAAAAATGGATTTTGTTGAACGAACCGCCCCGCCGCTCCGCGGCACCCCGCCTTGGCCAAGGCGGGGAAAAGTCCTCGTCCAGCGACTCCATGGCTTCATGTCATAACCAGACCGCATCGCCCAACGTTTTTTCTCGCTTAGGGAATGTTGGATCCAAACCAACTTTTGTGCAAAGCCGCCAAGGCGGGGAAAAGTCTTTGTCCTGCGCATTCACATGGTCCGCCCGACTTTTTGTGGATTCCCCTTTTTAACAGTCGTATATTCCCGGTTCTTTCATGCCGAGATACTTGTTGATCGTCATCGTTGTCCTGGCCGGTGTGGGCGGCCCGCTTTTTGCCCAAACGCCGGCTCCCGAACTGAAACTGGATACCGGCGAACAGATTTTTCTGGCCGCGTGCAACGGATGTCATGGTCCGGGAGGCAAGGGACAGCCGGAAACCACGCTGGGTTTTGAACCGCCGAAAACGTTTCCCGACTTCACCGACTGCAACGGCAGCACCCGCGAAAAGATATTCGATTGGAAGGCGACCATCCACGAGGGGGGGCGCGGCCGCGGGTTCTCCGAGATCATGCCGTCATTTGCAGAAGCTCTGACGCTCGAGCAAATGGACAAAGTCATCCGGTATCTCCGCAGCCGCTGCCCGGAACCCGCCTGGCCGCTCGGCGACTTCAATTTCCCGCGCGCCCTCATGACCGAGAAGGCGTTTCCGGAGGATGAAGTGGTCGTCACCACGGAAGTGAATGCCGCGGGGGCGGGGGCGGTCGCCGGCGAGATGGTGTATGAACGACGTTTCGGCGCCAGAAACCAACTGGAGTTCGGCGTGCCCTACGGTTTTCTCCATCGCGAAAACGCCAGTTGGGTGGGCGGCGTCGGAGACGTGATCCTCGGATTCAAGCGCGTGATGATCCAGAATAAATCCACCGGCTCGATTTTCAGCCTTCAGGGAGAGGTCATTGCGCCCACTGGAAACCGTTTGCGCGATCTCGGTTCCGGTGTGACGACGTTCGGGGTGTTCGGCGCATTCGGCCAGGCGATGCCGCACATGAGTTTCTTCCAGATTCAGACGGGAGCCGATCTTCCCGCCAACAGGGAGAAAGCTGCCCGGGCCGCTTTTTTCCGGTTCAATCTCGGAAAGACGTTCGCTCAAAACAAGGGATTCGGCCGGGCATGGACACCCATGGCGGATATTGTGACGGAGCGTGAACTGGAATCGGGCGCGAAGACGAATTGGGATGTCGTCCCGCAGATGCAAGTCACTCTGAATCGGCGGCAGCATGTTCGCGCGAACGTCGGCTTTCGAGTGCCGGTCAACGACATCGCGGGAAGACCGAAACAGCTCGTTTTTTATCTGCTCTGGGACTGGTTTGACGGCGGTCTGCGGGAGGGATGGTAGATGAAGCTCGTTCCGTTGTTCCTGCTCGCGTCGCTTTTGTCAGGTGCGCCGGAATCCAATCGTCAAACCGGCAAGGAACTCTTCCAAACCTCCGACCGGTGTTTCGCCTGCCACAACCTGCTTCATACGTCCTCCGGCGAAGACGTTTCAATTGGGCTTTCGTGGCGTCCGACAATGATGGCCAATTCCGCGCGGGATCCGTATTGGCAGGCCGGAGTGCGCCGCGAGGCGATCGACCATCCCGAATCCCGGGCGGCGATCGAAGACGAGTGTTCGAAGTGCCACATGCCGATGGCGCGGTTTCAGTCGAAGTTCGAAGGGCGCGAAGGAGAGGTTTTCAAGCACCTGGATTTTTCTTCGGACGACCGGATGGATCGGCTGGCGCAGGATGGGGTGTCGTGTTCGCTTTGTCATCAGATCGCGAAGGACAAGCTCGGAACGCCCGAAAGCCTGGTCGGCGAATTCGTCATCGACACGAAGCGCAACAAAGGCGAGCGCGAGGAGTACGGACCCTACAAGGTCGAGGACGGGCTGAATCGCATCATGCGAACGTCTTCGGGTGGGTACAAACCGACAGAAAGCGATCACATCCGCCAGTCCGAACTCTGCGCCACGTGCCACACGCTGATCACCAAGGCTCTGGGGCCCAACGGACAGGTGATCGGCCAGCTTCCCGAACAGATGCCCTACCAGGAATGGCTGCAAAGCGACTTCAAGGAAAAGAAGAGTTGCCAGAACTGTCACATGCCTGTTGTCGAAGAGCCGACGCCCGTGACGAACACGCTGGGCAAAGCACGCGAGGAAATGGGCCGGCATGTTTTTGTCGGCGGCAACTTCTTCATGATGCGCGTGCTGAACCGCTACCGCTCCGAGTTGGGCGTGAACGCCCTTCCCCAGGAATTCGAGGCGGCCGCCGCACGGACAATTGAGCATCTGAAGTCGAACACGGCTCAGTTGTCCATCGATCGCGTCGACGTCACGGAAGGCAGGCTCCTGGCCGACATGTCGGTTCAGAACCTGAGCGGCCACAAGTTCCCGACGGCGTATCCCTCACGCCGGGCATGGCTCCACGTGACAGTGCGGGATCGCGACAATCGCCTGATCTTTGAATCCGGCGCCCTGAACCCGGATGGATCGATCACCGGCAATGACAACGACGCCGACGCCAATCGATTCGAGCCCCACTACACCGAAATCACCGGCGGCGATCAGGTGCAGATCTACGAGGACATCATGGCCGGGGCCAACAATTTGCCGACCACGGGACTGCTGACCGCCGTGCGCTTCATCAAGGACAACCGCCTTCTGCCCAAGGGATTCGACAAACGCGCCGTGGCCCAGGAGATCGCACCGCAGGGCGCCGCCATGACCGATGACGATTTCACGAGCGGCGGCGACAAGGTCCGGTATTCGATTCCTGCCGGAAATGCGCAAGGGCCTTTTCACGTCGAAGCCGAATTCTGGTTCCAGCCGATCTCGTTCCGATGGGCAAACAATCTCAAACCCTACAAGGCGATGGAACCGCAGCGCTTCTCCGGCTACTACGACGCCATGTCGTCCGGCTCTGCCGTCATGCTTCTTCGCGCGACGGCCACCAGATAAGGTTTATTGCTCGGGCGGCTGTATCGAGCCGAAGATGGATCCGGTTTTTCCCTCGCGCTCATCAATGACGTCTTCCGCCTTGGGCGGATACTTCAGCGAGATAAGAATCGTCGCCGACAGCATGGTTACGATCACACCCAGCGACACCAGAGTGGGCACGTGAACGAAGTCAACGGCAACCATCTTCGTCCCAACGAACGCGAGAATAAACGCGAGGCCGTATTTCAGGTAAATGAACTTGTGAACGATCCCGGACAACAGGAAGTACATCGAACGGAGACCCAAAATGGCGAACACGTTCGATGTGTAGACCAGAAAAGGATCCGTCGTCACCGCAAAGATCGCCGGAATCGAGTCCAGCGCGAAAACCAGGTCCGTGAATTCGACCATCAGCAAAACGAGCAACAACGGCGTCGCCACCCGCCGACCGTTCCGAATTGAAAAGAACCGCTGGCCATCGTACGAGGTGATGATGGGCAGGAATCGGCGCGCAGTCCGCATCACCACATTCTGCTCGGGGTCAAACTCTTCATCGCGTTTCAGAGCCATTCTCACGCCTGTGACGATGAGGAACGCCCCGAAGAGATACATGATCCAACCGATCTTCAGGATCAGCCACGAACCCATGCCAATAAAGAGGCCGCGCATGACCAGCGCTCCCAGAATTCCCCAGAAGAGGACGCGGTGCTGGTACTTATCGGGCGTGCCGAAGGACGAAAAGAGCATGACGATCACGAAGAGGTTGTCGACCGACAAGGATTGCTCGATCAGGTAACCGGTGAGAAACAGAAGCGCATTGTCGCCGCCGGCCCGGAAATAGATGCCGCCGGCGAACAGCAAGGCGAGCGTCATCCAGATGCCGACCCAGATGCCCGCTTCCCTCGGCCGGACGACGTGCGCCTTGCGATGAAAGACACCCAGATCCAGTGCCAGCACCGCCAGGACGAAAAAGGTGAATGCGACATAGAACCACGGACTTGTTGACATGCGAGACCAGCCTTGCTGTGCAGGCCGTAGAAACAAGCCGAGAACACGAAAGGGCAAAACTCCTACGGCACAGGTTAATGTGTTCGTAGTGGTCTTGCCCATGATTGGAATCACGCGTCGACCGAGGGCACTCTGACGTTTCAGCGATGCCCCGTGCTGACGATCGGTGGCATTGGCGGCCTAATCCGCCAACAGGCTACTCCCCACTGGTTCAACCAGACTAACACATCGAAGGACGGGATGGTCGACTGCTGGCAAAACGCCGGCCAGGACTGTCGAAGGCTGACGCCTCGGTTTTTGAGAGAAGACAATCACTTGAGAATCGATTTTGGCAGCATGGCGTGGATGCCCTTGGTGACGTCGACGGTTTGTGTGACGTGCAGGTCGGCAGCGAGCGAGCAAAGCAGATACGCGTCGTCGCGCTTCATGCCTTTTTCGACGACGAGAAAATCGATCATTTCTTTCACCGCCATCTTTGCGGCCTGGTCGAGGTCTTCGTGAAGGCCCATCGTCATGAAGTGCGTTGGCGTTTCGGCCCGTGGCCAGGACAACTTCCTGCCTTTGCGCAACATGACCTGAAAGGTGCCACGCAGCGAGGTTTCCAGCGCCGTTCCAGAGACTTCGCCGTCCCCTTGAAGGCCGTGGCCGTCGCCAATCGACAACAGCGCGCCCGGAACGTTGACCGGAAGGTAGAGAATGGAGCCGGCCACCAGATCCTTGTTGTCGAGGTTCCCCGCATGAGGTCCCGGCGGATTGCTCGATATGCGGCCTTGAAGCAACGGCGGCGCCACGCCGATCGAGCCGAAGAAGGGTGCCAGCTTGAGCGCGATGTTGGGGGCAAACTGCGCCGTGCCGACCTTTTCGTCGATGCGAACGAGTTTCAGGCCGTTGTACGGAAACTCCTCGGGAATCGTGCCGCCCCCGGGCAGGAAAGCCGTCACGCCCCAGGGATGCAGGAACTCAATGCCTTGGATTCGAACTTCCAGAGAATCCCCCGGTTCCGCTCCTTCGATGAAGATGGGACCTGTCATCGGATGAGCGCCGGGACCACGCTCTTTCACGTTGCCTTCGATCAGTTTCAGTGACGCCGGAATCTCCTCCTCCTTAACTCCCGCCAGACGGGCGCGTTCGAGCCCTCGGGCCACCATCGTTTCGACACGAACCGTATCACCGGACGCAATGCGCAGGACCGGAGCCACCTTCGCATCGTAGTAACCCCAGTGAATGTTCTTAGGCTCGAGTTTCAAATCGTGGGTCCGGGACTGGGCGTGGCCTGCAGCGGAACCCAACAACACCAGAACCGAAGATGCGAGAATCTGAAATGCGCGTTTCATATGGGGTTGGAGCATAGCGACGGCACCGGACCCCGTCAATCAAAAGGAAGCGTTGACTGCCGTTCGGGGTCTTCCCTAACATGGCAGAGGACTTTTTGAGGAGGATCTGAATGAAATTGAAATTGATGAGCATACTCGCGATCGTTGCGCTCTTCGGCACGATGACCGCGTTTGGACAAGCCGGAGGAGGCAAGCCTTATATGGATCCAGCAAGCCTGAAGGAGAAAGCGCCTGAAACGTTTAAGGCCGACTTCGAACTCGGCAACGGCAAGCACTTCGTGATCGAAGTGACGCGCGCCTGGTCGCCGAATGGCGCCGACCGGTTCTATAACCTGGTGAAGAGCGGTTTCTTCGACGATACGCGGCTCTTCCGCGTGGTTCCGGGCTTCATGGTTCAATGGGGAATCAACGGCGATCCCGCCGTCTCCGCGAAGTGGCGTCCGGCGACGATTCAGGACGATCCCGTGAAGCAGGGCAACAAGCGGGGATACGTCACTTTCGCCAAGACCGGCGCTCCCAACTCGCGCACCACGCAGATCTTCATCAACTTCGGCGATAACGGGTTCCTCGATGGCCAGGGCTTTTCGCCGTTCGGGCGCGTGGCGACCGGGATGGACGTGGTGGACAAGATCTACGCCGGCGACCGTGAGAATCCCGACCAGGGTCAGATTCAGATGAACGGAAACGCTTATCTGAACAAAGCATTCCCCAAACTCGACTTCGTCAAGAAAGCAACCATCGTTCAGTAAAGTCATTCGGTGTCAGGCGCCATAAAAGGTGTCAGTGGTGCCTGACACCGAATTCAGCTTTTCGATATAATCCCCGGATCATGTTCAGGCCGATTCTTCTCGCCGCTTTTCTTTTCCTGGGACAGAAGCACGAAGCGCCCAAGGAGCCGGTCGTTGGAATCATTGCCGGCAACATCGTCGCGCCCGAGAAGATGACCATCTCGCAACCCATCCAGGTCGTGCTTTTGAATCCGCAATATGCGGCGTTGTGGAACACGAAGCTGCAGGAACAGCTCGACGCCTACTGGGAGAGGTACAAACCGGCTTTCGTCCAGAACAAGGACCTCTTCTTTGAAGTCTCCCGGATGGCCTACGACGATTCGCTTCGCTTTGTTCTGGCGCGAATGACACGCGATCTCGGGCCCAACCTGAAGAATTACCGCGAAGCCAGCACCCCCGACGGAAAATTCGAATTCAAGAATCTCCCTCTCGGCGACTACAAGATCGTGGCGTACGGCCGGGTTGGCGATCAGCAGTACATCTGGCAGGAATCCATCGAAGTCACCGGTTCTCTTCCCCAGTTTCTGCAGCTGAAGAAACGCGTGCCGTGAACCCTACCCGGTTTTTGATTGTCGCGGGTGAAGCGTCCGGCGACATGTACGGGGCCGAAGTCGCGCGTGCCCTCAAGCGGCGTTTCCCGGCAGCGAGTCTCTTTGGTCACGGCGGGCAGCGCATGCGTGACGCAGGCGTGGAGATCGAAGCGGACATCAGTCACACCGCTGTCGTCGGGCCCTTCGAAGCCATCGCCTATTTCGGCACGCTGTACCGCATCTTCCGGCGGCTCGCGGACCGCACCGAAGCGGAGCCGCCGGATGCCGCGGTCCTGATCGATTTTCCAGACTTCAACCTTCGGCTGGCGAAGCGCCTGAAAGCTTCCGGCATTCCCGTGATCTATTACATCAGCCCGCAGGTCTGGGCCTGGCGTGAGGGACGCGTGAAACAAATCCGGGAACTTGTGGACAAGATGCTGGTGATTTTCCCGTTCGAGGAGGAGATCTACAAAAGCGCAGGGGTGGATGTGGAGTTCGTGGGCCATCCCTTGAAGGACACGGTCAAAGCGACCGGGTCGAAAGAAGAGTTCTGCCGCAAGTACGGTCTCGACCCGAA
Source organism: Acidobacteriota bacterium (assembly GCA_023265365.1). Classification (GTDB taxonomy): domain Bacteria; phylum Acidobacteriota; class Terriglobia; order 20CM-2-55-15; family 20CM-2-55-15; genus JAHFTY01. The sequence goes on along the minus strand of JAHFTY010000015.1, from coordinate 11,685 downwards.
AAAACCGATTGTCGCGATGCTTCCCGGCAGCCGGAGGAAGGAGGTGCGGTTCATTCTGCCCACGCTCTGCGAAGCCTCCGCACGCATCGCCGCGGAGAAACCGGACACGCAGTTCGTGTTGCCGATCGCTTCGGGCCTGGACCGGAAAATCGTCGACGACATTCTCCGGGCGCGACCGATCACGGTGGTAACCGGCGAAACCTACAATGCAATCCGGTATGCCCGGGCCGCGATGGTGGCCAGCGGCACGGCGACGCTCGAGACGGCGCTGCTCGGCACTCCCGAGGTCATTGTGTATCGCATTGGAAGGGCGACGTGGTTTCTGGGGAAGTTTCTATTGAAGGTCCGGTTGTTTGGGATCGTGAACATCATCCTTGGCGAAGAGGTGGTGCCGGAATTGTTTCAGGACAAGTTCACGCCGGAGGCCGTGAGCCGGATGACGATCAAATTGATGGACGACGTCTGGATGCAATCGAAGATCCGCGGCAACTATGAGCGGCTGCGCCGGCAGCTTGGGGGCGGCAAGGTCGCGGACCGCGTCGCCGACGCGGTCACGCGCGTGATATCTAGCTCTTCACCACAACGAACGAAAGGATGATTTTGGAATCGACCGGTCGGCCGAATGCCGTCGCCGGCGTAAAGGTTGCAAGCGAGAGCTGTTCGTGAATGA
>JAHFTY010000015.1:0-11005 GCA_023265365.1 Acidobacteriota bacterium | reverse complement strand
TCCATGCCGTTCGTATCGCTTTCGGCAAAACGCAGCATCGTCAAATTCGTTGTGCGCACCGGCTTGTACAGAGAATTGGTGGCCCGCACGTCGCCAAACCGATCGTGAGCCATCACCGTGGTGTTGGAGATCATTGCGCCCAGCAACACGCCGAAGAACAGCATCGTCAGCGAGACGCCGGCCACCGCGGGTATCGCGATGGGTTTCAACACGTCCGCGACCCGGTTTTCGAGACGTTCGAATACGTTCTTGTGACGCTCCTGCGAAAGGCGAACGCGGGTCTCGAGCACCATGTCGACGGGAGGAGCGGGCTGTTCGATGCGCGTCAACAGGCTGCGTATCGAAATGAACGATTGCAACTGCCGCTGGCAGGGTTCGCACGAGTTCAGGTGAAGTTCGAGCTGCGCAACTTCGTTCGGATTTGCCATGGAGTCGATGAAAGGGCTCATCAGTTCCTGAGCGGCCTTGCAATCGACGTTACCGTTTTTGCCGCGAACCAGTTCTCCGGTTCGTTGCACCAGCCTGTTGATGTTGCTGTTGAGTTCTTTCATACGATCAGACCCTCTGGACCGACAAATACCGGATCAACGACTTCTTCAGATCGCCTCGCGCACGGGCAAGACGGGATTTGACGGTTCCAATCGAAATACCGAGGACGTCGGCGATTTCACCGTAAGAAAAGCCTTCGATATCGCGAAGGATGATGATTGAACGGTGATCGCTCGAAAGTTTTCCCAGCGCCAGGGTTATGGCTTCTTCCTGCTCCTTGGACTGCAGCGCCTGTTCCGGCGTCGGCCCTGTGTCGCTGACGCAGTTGTTGTACGGATTCCCGTTTCCGTGATGGTCGTCATCGAGCGAAACCGTCGCGTGACGGTGCCGCCGCTTCCACCAGCGAAGCCGGTTGAGAATCTCGGAAAAGGCGATGCGGAAAATCCATGTCTTCAGCGCGGACTCACCCTTGAACCCTTTGATGTTGCGGAAAACCTTCAAAAAGATTTCCTGCACAACGTCCGACGCGTCCCCGGAATCGGAAAGCATCCGATAGGCCACGTGGAAGATCTGAGAGTGATAGACACGCACCAATTCGTCATATGCGGCGTCGTCATTGGCCTTAAGCCGCAGCACAAATAGGGACTCTTCGGCGCTGATTTCAGCGGCGCGTTCCAGGTCGTAATAGGCAATCTCGGGGCGCATTTCGCGATTGGTCTCCCGGGGTGATCAAGTGCCCGACATTATACGACAATCAGGATGACTTCATGCCTTCCCAGTCTCTTCAGACACCGTGACCGGCGAATTGTTCCACCAATTCCAGCCCGGCGCCCATAATTTCGCGGACTGCGGCTTCGGTCGGGGCCTCGCAGTAAACGCGCAGGAGGGGTTCGGTGCCGGACTGACGGAAGAGAATCCAGCTGTCGTTCTCGAAAAACACCTTGGATCCATCCAGCTTTCCCACTTCCCGGACACGGCGCCCGGCAAAGCTGGCGGGTGGATCGGAACGCCACTTTTCGACGACTGCGTTCCCGGCCTCGATCGGAACGTGCAGGTCGCGGCGATCGTAGTGAAATTCTCCGAACTCCTTCCACATGTCACGGATGAGTTCCGTGCAGGATTTTCCGGACGCCGCCAGCAGGTCGAGGAAAAGCAGGTTGATGAAGATTCCATCCCGTTCCGGAAGGTGCCGGGAAAGTCCGATCCCTCCGCTTTCTTCACCGCCGATCAGGATTTCGCGCTGAAGCATCAGCTCGCCGATGTTCTTGAACCCGATCGGCGTTTCAAACAGATCCAGGCCCAGGTGCTGGGCGATGCGGGGAATCAGGAGGCTTTGCGAGTAAGTCCTGGCCACGGCGCCTCTCCATCCCTTGTTCCGATAGACGTGAAGGAGGAGCAGAGAGAGCGTCTGCAGCGTGTTGATGTAGTTCCCAGCCTCGTCGACGATGCCGAGCCGATCGGCATCCCCGTCCGTCGCGAGTCCGACCGCCGATTGCGTCTTCCTCACGCGGTCTCCCAGAGGTTCCAGCTGCGGCATCATCGGTTCCGGATTGATTCCTCCGAAGAGGGGATCCGGATTTCCGCGGATGGTTTCGACGTTGCACGACGTGTCTTTCAGCAGGTCTTCGAGAATGAACCCGCCGCTGCCATGCATGGAGTCCACCACGACCTTGAGTTTCGATTCTGATATGCGCTGCCAGTCGACAAGCGATCGGATGTGTTCGGCGTAATGATTCGTTGGCGAGACCTTCTGGATGCCCCGGCTCGAGCTTTGAACTTTGTTCCTTCCCAGATTCGCTTCGATCTTCGCCGTGATTTCCGGAGTCGCGCTTCCGCCGAAGTGCGCCTTGACCTTGAATCCATTGAACTCGGGAGGATTGTGGCTCGCCGTCAGGACGATACCGCCAACCAGTTTCCGACGGCGCACTTCGTACGACACATAGGGCGTCGGATAAGGCCGGTCGAGAACTTGAACCGTGAACCCGTTTCCTGCAAAAACCTCGGCCGCCGTGGCGGCAAACGTCGCGGAAAGAAATCGAACATCGTAGCCGATGAAAACAGTGCGTTCGGCTCCGCCGACGGTTTGAAAGTAATCCGCGGTGGCCTGTGCCGCAATGCGGACGTTTTCGAACGTAAACGTGTCCGCGATGATGGCGCGCCAACCGTCGGTTCCGAATTTGACCGGTGAGTTCACAGTTGTGAGTAATCCGTGACGACCGTCTTGTCCCCGAGGACCACGCCCGCGCGAAGGGATACGGACCGGCCGATGTAGCAACCTTTGCCGACCAGGCTTCCCACGATGCGGCTGTCCGTATCGATGGTGTTGCCGGACCACACGACGCTGTCGATGATCTGCACGCCTTCGTCGATCTTGCAGTTCCTGCCGATCACGGAATTTTCGATGCGCACGCCGCTGCCGATCCTCACATCCGAATCGATGATGGACTTTTTATCCACGATCGTCCCCGCCGGCAGCGCGCTTCTGTCGAGGTGGTCCGGCGCCACCCGGCGCGACACGAACCGGCCGGCGAGAATGTCGTGATGCACTTCCAGGTATTTTTTCGGGGTGCCGATATCGATCCAGTATTTGTCGAGGATGTATGCCAGAACGAGTTCCTTGTTTTCCAGCAGCGCCGGGAAAAGACCGCGCTCGAACGAGTACGGCTCTCCTTTGGGCATGTACCGGAGCACGGACGGTTCGAGCACGTAAATACCGGCGTTGATCGTGTTGCAGGTAATTTCGTTTGGACCGGGCTTTTCCACAAATCGCCGGACGAGTCCATCCGGAGTCGTTTCGACCAGACCGTACGCCGACGGGTTGTCCACCGGCGTGAGGACCAGTGTCGCGACAGCGCCGCGCTCGCGATGCAGCGCAAGGACGGCGGAAAGGTCGATCGAGGTGAGAACGTCTCCGTTAAAGACAACGGTCGTGGAATCGAGGTGTTCCTCGGCGTTTTTGAACGCGCCGCCGGTCCCGAGTGGATTTGCTTCGACGGCATACCGGATTCGGGTTCCGTAGTCCGAGCCGTCCTTGAGGAGATCCTCAATCTTTCGAGGCTGATAGGACAGGCTCAGGATGATCTCCTCGATTCCGCCACTCTGCATCAAATCGATCTGATAGAGAAGAAAGGGAGAATTGGCGACAGGAACGATCGGTTTAGGCGTATTTATCGTAAGAGGACGAAGGCGAGTTCCTTTCCCGCCTGCGAGTATGAGGCCCTTCATGTTCATCCTTCTTATACCAGAAAAAAGAACCGGCAAAGCATCAGGCTGTACTACAATCGGTGGCCAGCTATGAATCTCCCGAACGCGCTAACACTCAGCCGGATTTTTCTCGTCCCAGTGCTGGTGGCCGTTCTGCTCACCAAGTATGACGTCCGGATCGCTGCCGCAATCTTTCTTGCCGCGTCGCTGACCGACCTGCTGGATGGCTACTTCGCCCGCAAGCGCGGACAGGTGACGACGCTGGGCGTTCTGCTGGATCCGGTCGCGGACAAGCTGCTGATTTCTTCGGCATTTATCTCACTCGTTCAACTCCAGCCGGATTACGTTCCCGCATGGATGGTGGTGATCATCATCGGAAGGGAGTTTGCAGTCAGCGGCCTCCGGAGTATCGCTTCGACTCAGGGCTTCACCATCAACGCTTCGGGCAAGGGCAAAATCAAGATGGTCACGCAGGTTGCGGCCATCACGCTGTTGATTCTCGGAAACGAAAACCCGATCTTCCACCGTGTCGGTGGAATCGCACTCTACTTCGTGGTCTTGTTCGCCATCTGGTCGGCTGTGGAGTACTTTTACACGTTCTGGGCTCAGATCGACAATCGATTCAAGGCCCGCGAAAAGCGCCGCCTCAGCCTGCTGGAAAAACGACAGCGCGCCGTTTCAAGCCGTCATGTTCCAACTCAGTGAACCCGAACAGCAACTGCTGCTGAAGATCGCGCGGCAGGCCGTCTACACCTATCTGGCCGGCAAAGCGCCGCGTCCTCCCGAGATCACTTCGGGTCCATTGACGGAAGCCCATGGCGTCTTCGTTTCCCTCTACGACAGGGCGGACGGAGAACTGCGCGGATGCATCGGCAACATCCATCCGGCAACGGCTCTCTATCGCACGACTTCGGATTGTGCGATCTCTGCCGCGGTGGGCGACCCGCGATTCATGCCGCTGACGATGGAAGAGCTTCCCAAAGTCGACTTCGAGATTTCGGTGCTCTCGCCGATGGAAAAAATCGAGGACGTCTCCAGGATCGAGGTGGGCCGGGACGGCATTTTCATCAACAAGAAAGGGGCGCGCGGTCTGCTGCTGCCTCAGGTCGCCACGGAATACGGATGGGGCCGGGAGCGTTTCCTCGCAGAGGTTTGCCGCAAAGCCGGTCTGAAAGCGGACGAGTGGAAGGAAGGCGCTTCGATTTTCCGGTTCACTGCCCATGTCTTCGGAGAAAAAAAACTCCAGACCAAATGACGCTGGTTCTCCCCTACCCCCACATCGACCCGGTCTTTCTGCGCATCGGTCCCGTCCAGCTTCGATGGTACGGGCTGATGTACATGTTGTCCTTCATTCTGGGCTACTTCCTGCTGAAACGTTTTGCCCGGTATCGGAAGCTCGAACTGAGCGGCGACGACCTTTACGATCTCCTGTTTTACCTGATCATCGGCGTCATGGTGGGTGGACGGTTGGGCTACGTCCTTCTCTATGACCTGAACAATTACCTGCTCCAGCCCTTGTCGATCCTGGCCATCTGGCAGGGCGGAATGTCGTTCCACGGCGGCTTTCTCGGTGTGATTGCGGCAGCCGTCTACATCACGCGAAAAAAGGGCTGGAACTTCTGGCAGATTGCCGATCTTGTCTCCGTCGCCGTTCCTGTCGGCCTGGGTCTTGGCCGAATCGGAAACTTCATCAATGGCGAACTGTACGGACGTCCCACGGATGTCGCCTGGGCGATGGTCTTTCCGGAAGGGGGATCGGTTCCGCGTCATCCCTCGCAGCTCTATGAAGCCGTGCTCGAAGGTCTCGTTCTGTTCGTCATCCTGCGCTGGCTCTATCGAAAAACCTACAAAGCGGGAACTGTCTTCTGGGGATTGGTCGGTACGTACGGGCTGTTCCGGTTTCTGGTCGAGTTTGTGCGCGAGCCCGACGCTCACATCGGGCTCGACCTGGGACCGTTCAGCAGAGGCCAGCTGCTCTCATTGCCGATGCTGATTCTCGGATTCGCAATGATGACTATCTACGTGAGATGGAGTCCCCCGCCGAAATCCCGACCGGCGAATAAGTCACGAGCGCGGTAGACGCGCTTTCATTCACTTTCAGGATGATCAGTTCACCGATCGCCGTCTTCTGGCCGGTCATCTTCCTGGATTCCACCGGCAGTTTGTAGAGCTGCGGATCGATATCCACGGGCCGGTACACAATAAAGACGTCGCCCGGCTTCACGCCCGCGTTCTGACCAAGGTCGACGTACACGATTGCGCCCTGGCCGGCGATGCCTCTTTGAATGGAATTCAGCGACGCGGTGCGGACTCCCGGAATCACACCGGAGGCGTGAAAGACGGATCCGAAGTTGTTCAGAGCACTCAGCGTGATGACAATCGATCCTTCCAGTCCGCCCGAAACCGTCATCAGTGGGCTGAACGGCCTTGGACGGACGGGAACCGGTGGTTCCATTTTCTGAAAAGGCACCATCAGATCGCCGATCTCGACCGCCTCACATGAGTTCACGACTCTCGCCAGCGAGAAATCGGGCTGCGTCGTCACGATCTGAATCTGCGCGACATCGAGATAGTGCATTCCAAGATCGCGTTCCGCCTTCGATTCGCCTTTGTAGCCTTCGATCCTCCGCGTCGGCCGAACAACCTGGAAAAGATCGCCGGCGCGAACCCCGTCTTCGGCCCCGCGGCTGACATAGATGTACTCCGATGCCGTCGCCAGCGCGCTGCCGTTCGAGTTGTACTTCGCGCTCACTTTCATGTTGGAAGCTACGCGCGCCTGCCGAATGAATCCCGAGCAATACATGTCCGATCCCTTGACCTCCGGCACGGGCTTGGGAACTCCGAGATCGAACATGGGTTCCGCTTTCGGCGGGGCAACCGCTTCCGGCGGCAACGGCACAACAACCGGCGGCGGTGTTGGCGGAGGAGGAGGCGCAACCACGGGAGCCGGCGGAGCCGGGGCGGGCGGTGGCGGAGGCGCGGCCTCGGTAATTTGCGTGATGGGACGGATCAGGATTTTGTCATTCGGATAAATCCAATGCGGATTGACGATGTGCTCATTCTGTTCCCACAACTGAGGCCACAATCTCGGATTCTTCAGGACCGTCCCGGCAATCACCGATAGTGTGTCCCCGGACTTGACGGTATAGACTTCAAACTTCTCCGGATTTGCAGGATCCTGGTTGGCGGTGAAATGACCGTCCGCCTTCTGCGCGAGATTCTTCGGGGGTGGGCCCTGCGGCGGAGCGGATTTTCCCTGGCCGTACGTCAGGGAAGCCATAAGCAGTATCGACAGAAGAGTTTTCATAAGCTCCGCCATTACTAGCAGAATGGCATTGAAGCGTCAACGAAATGTAGGGGTTAAAGGTTAAAGGAGGAAGAGGACGTGAACACCTCAGATCCGTTGCTGTCCAAACTCAACGGCGCCGAATCCCGGGAGATCGGGGGCGTCCGTCTTGAAGTCGTCCGCACGGGAGCGGCCCGAGTGAAGCGCATGATCTATCCGGCGGGCTTTCAGTGGTCGAAACACATGAAGCCCATCGTCGGAACCGATCTTTGCGTCCACGCCCATGTCGGCTTTCTGGCAAAGGGTCACATCCAGATCAGTTACCCCGACGGATGCACGATCGATTTCATCGCACCCCAGGTTCTTTCGATCGATCCCGGTCATGACGGCGCAGTGATCGGCGACGAGCCTGCTGTCGTGATCGAATTCGATTTCGAGAGCGACACCGTGAAACGCCTCGGCATGCCGGAACGGCATAAACACTGATAAGATTGCCTGCGTGCACGAGAGGATCTACGACAACATTTGCCAGATCATTGGAGAGACGCCGATCGTCCGCCTGAACCGGATTCCGAAGGATGGCTGGGCGGAAATGCTGGTGAAGCTTGAATACTTCAACCCCGGTGGAAGCGTGAAAGACCGGATCGGGCTCAGCATGATCGAAGCCGCCGAACGGGAGGGCACGTTGAAGCCCGGCGGAACGATCGTCGAGCCGACGAGCGGAAATACCGGAATCGGTCTGGCCATGGTGGCCGCTGCAAAGGGATACAAAGTCATTCTGACGATGCCGGAAGACATGAGCGTGGAGCGTCTGAATCTGCTCCGCGCCTATGGGGCCGAGATCGTGCTCACACCCCGGAACGACGCCATGCAGGGCGCAATCGACAAGGCGGAAGAGATCCTCCGACAGAATCCCGGATACTTCATGCCCCAGCAGTTCCGGAATGCCGCAAATCCCGAGGTCCACCGGCGCACGACGGCAAAGGAAATCATCGAAACCGTGGGGGCGCGGCTCGATGCGCTGGTGGTCGGAGTCGGAACGGGAGGTACGGCGACCGGAACCGGTGAAATCCTGAAGGAACACTACCCCGGCTTGAAGATCTATGCCGTGGAACCTGCGGACTCGCCTGTGATTTCGGGCGGGCGGCCGGGACCTCACCGGATTCAGGGAATCGGCGCGGGATTCATCCCGGAAATCTTCAACCGCCGCATTGTCGACAGGCTGATCCCGATTGCCTATGACGACGCGCGGGCGGCGACGCGGAAATTGGCTGAACTGGAAGGCATTCTGTGCGGAGTTTCTTCCGGTGCGATCCTGCATGCCGCCTCTCTTGCCGCTCAGGAACTGGGAGCGGGGAAACGCGTGCTCGCCATTCTCCCCGACACGGGCGAGCGCTATCTCAGCACGGAGCTGTTTTCTTGAAATGCTCTGCGTGGCCCTCACTCCAGCATCCCTGGAGGACGTTTTCACTGCTGACCTCACCGGCGCCGACTGCGTCGAGGTCCGCCTCGACTACATGAAGGATCCCCCACAATCCCTGCAGGCCTCCTGGCTCCGGCTCAACGTTCCCGTCATCGCGACATGCCGGCGTGTCGAACGCGGCGGACGCTTCACCGGAACCATCGAACAGGAACATCAACTCCTTCAGGCGGCGGCCCGGAATGGCGCCGCCTACGTCGATATCGACTACCGCGACGCCCGGCCTGTCGAAGGCGCAAGGCTGATCGCTTCGTATCACAACTTCGACGAAACGCCATCGGACGTGGAACGCCATCTCGACGCCGCCTGCGAGGGTCCGGCGCAAATCGGAAAAGTGGCCACGATGGTCCAAAGCTGGGCCGATAATCACCGGCTTCTGAGGATGATCGAGAAGCCCCGGGCGAAGCCGGTGATCGTCACCGGAATGGGTGAAATCGGCCAGATCACGAGGCTGGCCGGACCGTCGCGTGGAAGTTTCCTGACATACGCCGCCACGACGCAGCGTTCCGGAGAAGCGTCGGCTCCCGGGCAACTCTCGCTGCACGAAATGCGAAACGTCTATCGCATCCACAGAATCCACCGAAGCACGAAACTTCTTGGCGTCGTCGGAAACCGTGTCGGCCATTCCCTCGGACCTGTGATCCACAATCGCGCTTTCGAACAGGCCGGCGTGGATTTCGCTTATCTGCGTTTTCCGGTCTTCGACGTGGCCGATTTTTTCGAGCATGCCCGGGAGATCGGCATCCATGGCTTCTCCGTGACGATCCCTCACAAGATTGCCGTGCTTCCCTACCTCGCCGCCTGTTCGCCCGAGGCCGTGGAAGTCGGGGCAGTGAACACGGTGACCCACGCGGACGGCTATTGGCTCGCCGACAATACGGACGTCCACGGCGTGAGGGCGGCATTGGCGTCCGTCAATTTCGATCCCGCGGGGAAACGCGTTGTGATTCTCGGAACCGGAGGCGCATCGAAGGCGGCAAGCGTGGCTGTTCAAGGCGCAGCCAGCGTCATCGCGCTGCCGCGGGCCGAACTCCGGAATGCGGACCGGCATCCGTGCGATCTCCTGATTAACGCCACACCTGTGGGAATGATCCCTGCCATTGATGAATCGCCAATCGAAGGTCCCATTCATGCGGACGTCGTGCTGGACATGGTGTACATCCCGGCAATGACAAAATTGCTGACACTCGCCCGGGAACAAGGCAAGACCATCATCCCCGGCTCCGCGATGTTCTACGCGCAGGCCGCCCGCCAGTTCGAAATCTGGACCGGACAAACGCCGCCGGCGGGAGCGTACGCGTCATGAGCCGGTACTCATTCCGCATCCCCGCCAGTACGTCCAACCTGGGCGCGGGGTTCGATGCGCTCAGCCTCGCGGTGAATCTTTATCTGACGGTGACTATCGAAGAAGCCGGCAAGTTCGGCATTCAAGCCCGCGGCGTCAGCGTCGAGTCGATTCCCACGGGACCGGACAACCTGATCCTGAGGGTCGCGCAGGCGGTCGCGGCACGGCGCGCATGGACGCTACCTTCCTTCAAGATTTCGATCGAGAATGACATACCCCTTTCGCGAGGGCTGGGAAGCAGCGCTGCCGCAATCATGGCCGGCGTGACGTGTTACGAGTTGATCACCGGGGACCGCCTTTCCGACGACGAAATCTTCCACTATGCGCTCGGATTCGAGGCGCATCCGGACAACCTGGCGGCCGCGTTGTATGGTGGACTGGTGTCTGCGGCCACGTCGTCGGCAGGAACCGTTTACGTGGCCAGGCTGGCCGTCGCCGGGGGAATTGCGCCGTTGGTCGTGATCCCTGAATTCGAACTCAGCACGGAAAAAGCGAGGGCGGTGCTGCCGGAAAGTTATTCGCGCGAGGACGCGATTTACAATATTCAACGGTCCGCACTGACGATCGCCGCGCTGACGACAGGAAAATGGGAGATCCTCCGCGAGGCCATGCGCGATCGCATTCACGAACAGTACCGCGCGCCGCTGATTCCCGGGCTGGAAAAGATTCTCGCGTTGGAACTGCCGGGCCTGCTCGGCATTGCACTGAGCGGAGCCGGACCGTCCGTCATGGCTTTCACGGAACCCGAACGGGTGAAGGAAGTGGGATCGGCGATCGTGTCCATATTCGGCGCGAGCGGTGTTCGATCGCAGGCACAACCTTTAATTATTGATACGAAGGGCCGAGTCATCGGTAAGACATCATGAAGAAACTGAAAGTTGGGATTCTTGGAGCGACAGGAACCGTGGGACAGCGGATGATTCAGTTGCTCGATCGCCATCCCTGGTTTGAAACAGCAGTCGTCGCCGCTTCGGACAACTCCGCCGGAAAAACCTACATGCAGGCGGCGCGGTGGCAGCTTGAAACGCCGATACCGGAAGACGTCGCCGCTCTCACGGTCCAACCCTGCCAGCCTGGCCTGGCATGCGACTTCGTGTTGAGCGGCCTGCCGTCCAACATCGCAAAAGAAACGGAACTGGAGCTCGCGAAGGCGGGATTCCCCGTTATCAGCAATGCGGGAAGCCACCGGATGGCCGCGGAT
>JAHFTY010000014.1:470-34975 GCA_023265365.1 Acidobacteriota bacterium | reverse complement strand
CCACACGCTTCTCGAACGGCAGGCCTTTCGCGAAAACCTCCTACCCGCTCTGATCGATGCTTCCAAAACCGTGGCGAACGCTCGAGTGAAGACGATGGTGGCCGCAGCCCGCAAGGAAATGCATGCGCAACTGGCACACGAAATCGAACGGCTCCGGGATTTGAAAAAAGTCAATCGGAGCGTCCGCCAGGAGGAGATCGACTCGCTCGTCGCGCAGCGCCGCGCGCTGGATGAGCATTTGCTTCATTCCCGGATCCGCCTCGATGCGATTCGCGTCATTCAGCGCGGCGCCGCCCCTGCTCGTTGATCTTCGCTGACCGGATATGCACGATGGTCGTGGATTCCAAGTGCAACGCGGGTCGCAGGACGAAGGCTTTTCCCCGCCTTGGCCAAGGCGGGGTGCCGCCGAGCGGCGGGGCGGTTCGTTCAACAAAATCCATTTCTTGAACAGCACCACCCCGGCGCTTCGCGCCACCCCTCCTCGTCGAGGAGGGGAAAACGCCTTGCCTCGATTTCGCCCTATGGGGACAGCAGCATAAGCGGTCCGTTCTCAGAACTGATTCCAGAGGAACTGGTTGGTGACTTCGTGATGGAACTGAATTTCCGAAGGTTTGATGAAGGTGCCGAGCGCCTTCGGGCAACGATCCGCCGAACCGAGTTTCAGGTCCGCATACTTGTTGCGGACATCTTCGCCGAGAAGTTTCCTGGCATACTCGCTGGACCTGAAGTTGTCGATGGCATCGTAAATGTTATCCGGCAGGTCGCCGAGGGACTCGCCTTTGCCGGCGGCCCTGGCGGCGGCCGGACCCTCGAGACCGGTCTTGAACATCGCGTAAATCGCCATGTATGGATTCGCGTCCGGCCCCACCGAACGGACTTCGACACGCTTGCTGCGGTGGTTGCCGAGCGGAATGCGCACCATGGATCCCCGGTCGATGGCCGATGCCTTGATCTGATTCGGCGCTTCGAAGTGCGGATCGAGGCGCCGGTAGGCGTTGACGCTGGCATTCAGGATGAGACAGATGTCGTTCGCGCTGGACAGAATACGCTGAATGAAATCCCATCCTGACGCGGACAGCATGTCTTCGCCCTTCTCGTCATAGAAGGCGTTCTTCCCCTTGTTTGAAATCGACATGTTGGTATGCATCCCGTTGCCGTTCACGCCCGTGACGGGCTTCGGCAGGAAGGATGCGGTCATGTCGAAACGCTGGGCCACCTGCCGGCAGAGCAGCTTGTAGAGCTGGATCTGGTCGGCGCCGATGAGGGCGTTCGTGTAGGAGTAGTTCATTTCGAACTGCGATGGCGCCACTTCCGGATGGTCTTTTTCGTTCTTGAAACCCATGGCCCGCTGGACTTCCGCCGCCGCGTCGATGAACTGGCGAAGCGTGTCGCCGGGAAGGGAGTGGTAATAGCCGCCGGTGGAGATGAATTCGAATTTGTTCGTTTCGTAATAGCGGCGTTCGGCATCGCGGCCCTTGAACAGGAAGCCTTCGATTTCGTTGGCAGCGTTGCAGACGGTCCCGTCCCTGGCATAGAGGCCCTCGGTGTATCGTTTCAGAATGGCGCGCATGTCGGCAGCGTAGGGCGTGCCGTCGCGATCGAGGACTTCACTAAAGACAAGCACTTTGCCGGGCCCGAAAACGTCGGAGGGCAGCCAGTAAAAAGCCGGCCAGTCGATCGCAAGTCGAAGATCCGATTCCTGCTGCGCGGTGAATCCGCGAATGGAGGAACCGTCAAATGTCAGGTTGTCGGCCGAACCCAGGAGGAACTTCTTGTCATAGTCGAGCATGTGCAGCCGGCCTTCAAGATCGGTGAAGCAAACCGTGACCGCTTTAAGACGCTTTTCATCGCGCAGGTACTTGAGGCGCTTTTCACGGATCTGTCCCGCATCGGCGTTGGACTCACGCTCAGCCTTGACTTCGAGGTTCATCTCCTCGAGTTGGTCGTATGGAATCTCCAGGAAATCCCGGAGCGGCGAATGGGAAGACTTGTCATTAGTATTCATGGCTTGGGAGGATAGAAAAATTGGGCCCCGGGAACAATAGACAAAAATGTAGGATCGAAACGAAGGCGTATTGACCCAGCCCCGCGAGCGCTTCGAGCCATTCCAAAACGTTTGAGGGCGCACGATTCTCCTGCGTATATAATTCGCCGCGTCAGGAGGGCTTATGCGTTCACGAATGTTCGGGTTGGTGCTGACCATGCTGGCGCTCGCCGTTACGGCCGAGGCGCAGGTCTACGCGCCGGGGGAAGAAGGAACGTTCTCGATCATCGGCCGAGATCCCGCGACGGGCGAGTTGGGAATCGCCGTCCACTCCAAGACGATCGCCGTCGGCAGCCGCGTCCGGGGCGGCAAAGGCGGAGTGGCTGTGTTTGCGCACCAGTCCGGCTCGAACCCGATGTACAGCGACGTCGGCGTCAAGCTGCTCGAAGCCGGCATGACCCCGCAGCAGGCGCTCGACTACATGGTCCGCGCCGATGACGGCCGAAACCAGCGTCAGGTGGCAATCCTGGACATCCAGGGAAGAACGGCCGCATACACCAGTCCCACCATTACCGACTGGAAAGGCCACAAATGCGGCATCAACTATTGCGCACAGGGAAACACGCTCGCCGGCCCGGAGGTCGTGGAAAACATGGCCAGGTCGTTTGAGTCCTCCACCGGACCTCTCGCCGAACGACTGCTCGACGCGCTCGAAGCGGGCCAGCGCGGCGGCGGCGACAAGCGAGGCGTCGAATCGGCGGGGCTGATGATTCTCAAACCGCTCACCATCGCGGGCTACGGCGACCGCGCGCTGGACCTTCGCGTCGACGAACACAAAGACCCGTTCGGAGAACTTCGCCGCATCCTCAACGCCGTCCGCTCCGGCGATCTGCGCTCGGAAGCGTCACGTAAACTCGGCGCGAAGGATTTCAAGGGCGCCCTCGAAGCCGCGATGAAGGCGAGAGACAAGTCTCCGGAAATCGACAACAACTACGTCACACTGGCTGAGGTTTACCTGGCGATGGGTCAGAAAGCGGATGCGCTGGCGGCCGTGAAAAAAGCCGTGGAATTGAATCCCGCAAACAAGAAACAGCTTCCGTTGAATAAGACGTTTGAGCCGCTGGCCGGCGATCCCGAGTTCAAGCGAATCGTCGGATGATGAATTTGGTGTCAGACACCACTGACACCAAATTCATTCCGCCGCAGACTTACTTCAGAATTTCCACTTCAAACCAATCTTGAAGATCCGGGCAGGAATGATCTCCGTCGGTTTCAGGTAAGCGGAGGAACTGCTCACCGTGCTCATGGCAGTCACGGCGTTGGTGTTCAGCGTGTTGTAGAGGTCTCCGCCGATTTCGAACGTCTGCTTTTCGTGGATCTTGAACTTCTTGGCGACCCGGTTGTCCCACAGGGTGACGCGGTCTTTCCGGAAGAACTGTCCTTCGACGACCTGAGTCACCGATGCATTCAACGCGTTCGTCACCTGGGCCTGCCGGTTGTACCAGTCGCCGCTCTGGGTGGTAAGCGTCGAGGCGTACATCGCTCCGTAAGGCAGTTGATACGTGCCGCTCAGCTTGAACGAATTGCTCCAGACGGGAAGCTGCCAGTTGTAGATCGCCTGATTGGGATTCAGCGGAATGGCGCTGTTGACGTGTCCCATATCGATCGTGATTCCCGCCAGCACCGACCATCCCTGTGAGACGTTCTTGTTGAACGTCGTCTCGAAAGCCGTGTAGTTGGCCGAGCCTTCGTGAGATTTCATGTCGTAGTTCGTGAAGAGGCGGTTCACGACCGTACGATTCGGATTGTTCGAAGGAACCGACCACACGGAGACGACACGGTCGTCCGATGTTCCGGCCTTTCCGTCGCGACCCGGATCGGCCGCATTGCGGACGTCCGTATACGCGCTGTAAGGCAGCAGCGCATCGACCAGCTTCGAGCCGCCGAAGTCGTATTTGCGGACAACGTTGACGCGCAGCGAGTAGTCGCGGGTAAACCCGACATCCACTCCAGCGGCATACTCGTCCATGTACGACGTTCGAAGGTTCTTGTCGAAGTTGATGATTCCCGCGCCGCCCGTGCAGGAACCCGAAAGATTGACATCGTCGGACGTGCCCATCACGCCGTCGGGCCCGAAATTGGGTTTGTACGGAATCGTTCCGTCCCAACGTGTGTAGGTGCAGCTCTTGGCGGAGTTCGGGTTGACATTATTGGACGTTGCGCCCGGACCCATGCCGTTGCTGTAGCGGCCCCAGCTTCCTTTGACCGCAAGGCGTCCGGTTCCGGTGACGTCATAGGCGAACGAAAGGCGGGGCGACCACTGCGTATAGATCGGGAATTCGCTGTCGCCGCGAGCCGCGAAGTCTCTCTTCACTGCAAACGGGCCCGATCCCGGGTTCCCCTGCGCCGGCAGGAATGTGGTGTAGTGGTCGACGCGGATGCCGACGTTCACGGTCAGCTTCCGGTTGACGGTCAGCTTGTCGTTGATGAATCCCGCCTTCCACCGGTCCGCGCTCGAAACCGTGTTGGGATAGTCCCAGAGCGTGACCGTGTCGGGAACCTTGAAGAAGTTCGAGCAAATGGAGTTGTTCGGGCAGGTTTCGCTCTTGTCGCTCTTGTAGTTGTAAACCGCCTGGCCCGGATATCCGAAATTGATGACGTAGTTCTTGTGCCACTGTCCGTGGTAGCCGAACTTCAGTTCGTTCATCTTTCCGCCAATCGTTCCCACGCGGGCCACATCGGCAGTCCAGTTCCAGTTGATCGCGCGCGAGTAGTTGTGGAAATAAGCGCCGAGCGTTGCCCTGGTCGTGCTGTCGATCTTGCGCACATCCTCGGTCCATGCGGTCATCGGCCACCACCAGCCGCCACGCGCAATCTGGGCGGTTGCGGTCATTTTCGGGCTGATGATGTAGGTGTATCGGGCCGAGGGTCCGATTGTCGAATAAGCATCCTGGTCCTGCGACGCTTCCAGGGGAAGCAGGTTGCTGGCGTCGCGGTAGGGAAGGAACTTCCGGTTCAGCGTCCAGAACACGTCGAGTTTCTGGCTGTTGGTGAGCTGATAGGTCAGCTTGGCGGTCGGATCGATGATCTTGGTAAAGGACTCGGCCTGCTGTCCGGTCTTGAGGCTGATGAAGCCCGGAATAAAGGTGCCCTGATAGCCGTCCGTGATCGCCGCGTAGAACCACAGTTTGTTCTTGATGATCCGGCCGCCGATATCGCCGTAGATGTTCTGGTACTTCGTGAACTTGTTGCCGCCCGTCGGATAACCCCGCGCGATCAATTCCGGCGTGACGTTGTTGCTTTGGAAACTGCCCCGCTCGTAATCGATCGACGCGTTGCCGTGGAACTCGTTGCCGCCCGATTTCAGAACCGCGACAAAGCTCGCGCCGGGCGCCACCTGGTCCGCGCCTTTGGACGCGGTGGTGAAGTTGACTTCTTCGAAGGCGCCGTAGTCCGCATAGGTACCGGACCACAGGATGCCGTCAAAGGAGATCAGGCTGCCGCCCTGCTTGCCGTAGGTCCGGGCGGAGACGCCGGCGCCGTTGCCGAAGGAGGAGCCGCCCACGTCATAGGACGTCTGATAGAGCCCGGGAATCATGGTCGTCAGACTCTTGATGCTCCGCGCATACGGCAGTTCATCGAGTTTCTGCTGGCTCCAGTTCACGCCCACTGTCGCCGCTTCGACGTCGATTGTCGGGGCGGCGCTGGTGACCGTGACTTCCTCCGCGACGGTCGCCACTTCGAGGCTGCCGTTGACCGTTCGCGTCGCGTTGGCTGCGACGGGAATGCCATCGATATTCAACGTTTTGAAACCGGCAAGGGCGAAGCTGACCCTGTAGGTTCCCGGAACCAGTTCCGTGAAACGGTAGATCCCTTGTTCGTCGGTGACCGCGCTGCGCGAGCCGGTAATCAGGGCCGGGCTGCTGATGGTCACTTCGACGCCGGGGATCAACGCGCCGCTCGAGTCTGAGGCTCGCGCGGTGATGGCGCCCGTCGTCTGCGTCTGAGCGAAGCCGGACGCGGCAAAGAGCGCGGTGATCAGAAGTAAAGTTATTCCTAAACGAAGTCGCATACATCCTCCATTCATCCACACAAACAAGGTGTCAGTGGTGCCTGACACCGAATTCTCAGCACGACACGCACTTGTGACTGTTGCTGGCGCCAAGCCCCATCAAGAGCGTGATGGTCTCCTGGTACGGCTGAACGCGTTGCCGGGGGCCGTTCGCCATATCGGCCGTTGTCTGTCCGTTCTTTGCAACGATGTCCACCCTGGCGCCTTTCGAAACCAGATAAAGGATCATGTCATCGTCGCCGCGATGCGCGGCGTGATGCACCGCGGAGAAACCGCCTCGCGTGTCGATCGCGTTCACGTCGGCATGCAGTTCATCGACCAGATACCGGACTGCGGGCATCCGGCCCTGGGGAACCACCACCTCGTCCGTTCCAAAATACGCGGCCCCGGCCGCCATCAGCAGCGGGGTGACGCCGTTCGCGCTGGTCATTCCGGGATTGGCGCCGCGTGAAACCAGCAGGCGCATGGCGTCGACGTCGCCGGAGTGGGCGGCGCGCCAGAACGCGGTGGCCCCGGCTGCCGCGAGGCTTCCGCCGCCGCCGTTGTAGCCGGTGTACCAGAGATCTTTCAGCAGTTTCGCGTTGGGATCGGCCCCCCGGTCCAGCAGGGCCTTCATCAGATCGATGTGAGAATTCTTTTCAAGCCGGGTGCTCGGCTGCGGATAGAACACCTTCGGCGCCCATTGGACGTTCACGGCGCCGTACAGGGCGGTCGCGCCGGCTCCGCTGCCAAGGTTCGGATTGGCGCCCCGCTCGAGCAGAAACATCGCCGTGTCGAAATGACCGTTGATGGTGGCCACCAGCAGAGGCGTCGATTTGTCCGCGCTCCGTTCATTCACATCCGCGCCCCCGTCCAGCAGGGCGCGCGACGCCTGAATGCGGCCTTCGCGCGCGGCGTAGAGCAGCGGTGTCATTCCGCCCGACGGATCGGGAGGAATGAAAGGGTTGTCGTCATTGTTGTTCTGCTGTTGGGCGGCTGCCGCTGCGGCCGGAGCCGGCGGCTGCCCCCGGTTGCCGCGGCCTCCGCCACCGCCGAATCCGCGCGGGGCGGGCGGCTGCACAACGGCCGTGGCGATCTTGTAATCGGCTCCGCCGGCGAGCAGCGCGGCGATCGCTTCGGCGCGATCGTTCGCCGCGGCAAACATCAGCGCCGTCTGTCCGTGAGTCTTCTCTTTCAGGTTCGGCTTCGCCCCGCCTTTGAGCAAGACGTCGATCGCATCCGCAGCGCCTGCCGTTGCCGCGAGCATTAACGGAGTCATGCCGGCGCTGTTGACGGCGTTCACATCGGAGCCGGCCTTGACCAGCGACGCCACAACCGGAGCCGAGCCCGTCTCGGCCGCGAGAAGCAGCGGGGTCAGATTCGCGAGCCGTGTTTTCGAGGTGACGTTCGCGCCGGCCACCAGCAGCAGCTGCGTCATTTCGGAATCGCCATTGAATGCGGCCCAGTGCAACGCGGTCATGCCGTCCCCTTGCGCGGCATTCACGTCGGCGCCGTCCTTCAACAGCGCGCGGAGGGCGGCCTTGTCGCCTTTGCCGGCGACGTCGGGGACACGGGTGTCGGCGGGGGCTGCGGACATCAGGACCGAAAGCAAACAGATGCCCGTCACGCAGAAACCCACGCCGGAAACGACTCTTCTTCGAAACATTTCTCGATGACTCCTCAAAACGACAACTCCCCGGTGCTGTCGCCGAAATTCGATGTCTCGACGCCGAGCCGGTTCAACAGCGTCACAAACGCGTTCGCCATCGGCGTGCCCGAAGCGGCCTTGACGTGCGTGTTCCCTTTCAGCGCGCCGCCGCCGTGTCCGAGCAGGATCAACGGACATCGCCGGTGGTTGTGCAGGTTGCCGTCGGCCATGGCGGATCCGTAGATCACCACCGTGTTGTCCAGAAGCGACGCATCGCCGTCCGGCGTCTTCTTCAGTTTTTCCAGGAAGTACGGCAGCATGCTGACGTGATACTTGTTCAGCTGTGCGAACGATTTCAGCGGTTCGCCTTTCGACCCGTGATGCGATGCGTTGTGAAAACCGGTGCGGACGCCGCTTTCCGGGTAAACCCTTCCCGAAACGTCGCGGCTGAACTTGAACGATGAAACCCTGGTGATGCCTCCAGCAAACGCGACAGCCTGCAGGTCGAACATCAGGCGGACATGTTCTTCGAAAGAATCGGGCACGCCCACCGGAGCGGCCGGCAGTTCGCGAGTTTCGCCGCCGGCGTTATGCGCTTCGATTCTCTGAATGCGCCGCTCGATTTCACGAATATCGTCGAGATACTCGTTCATGCGGTTGCGGTCGGACGGACCCAGTTCCATCTGAAGCCGCGCCACATCGCGGGTGATCCAGTCGAGGATGCTCACCGTGGTCTTGCGGCGCGCCGATCGCGCCTGAGGAGATCCGCCGGCGCCGAACAGTTGATCGAACACCACGCGGGGATCCCGGACCTGGGGAAGCGGTTTGGTTGCGGACGCCCAGCTGATCGAGTCCGTGTAAACGCAGGAATAGCCGTAGGAACAGCCGCCGGCCTGATCGACGCTTTCGATCGAAAGCTGAATCGATGGAACCGGCGTGTCCTCCGCGACTCGGCGCGCGTACATCTGATCCAGCGAGGCGCCGCAAAACACGTCCGATCCTTCGGTCTGCTTCGGATGGGTCTGCGTGAGAAACACCGCCGCCGACCGGAAGTGATCTCCGCCGATCTCATTCGCCTCGTAAGCTTCGGCCCCGCGCGAGTCGGTGTTGCTGACGATCGTCAGGTAGTCCCGATGCGGCTCGAGCGGAAGCAGGCTGGTGGGAGTCAGATCGAATCTGTTCCCTTCGGCGGCGGGAGACCAGTAGTTCTTCTCGATCCCTTCGACCGCGCTTCCGGCCACGCCATGGACGTTCTCCACGCAAGCCAGGCGGATCGAGGGTTTCGCCGCCGGGGTCATTGCGGGCAGCATCGATTCCAGGAATGGAAGCGACACGGTGATTCCCATCCCTTTCAAGACCGTCCGGCGGGACAGATGTTTCCTTGTGATGAACATTCCGGCTCCTTAGTGTTTTGCCTCAGATGTGGTTTCGGCCCGGCTCATCTGAAAGGCCGCGCTCTTCACAATGCCCAACACATACGATGAAAAGCGGTTGTTATTGCGGGCCGCGTCGCGCGCGATCGTGCGGACGGCGGGCATATCGTAGACTTCCAGTCGTCTTCCCAGAGCGTAGGTCATCAGGTTCTCGGTGAGATTGCGGACAATCGCATCGGAGTGGTTGAGAAGGGCCTGCCGCAAACCGGCCGCGCTGTTGACGGGTGTCCCGTCGAACAGTTCGGTTGTTGTGTCGATCGGCATCCCGGTGTCGCGCGTGCGCCACAGTCCGGTCACGTCGAAGTTCTCGAGCGAGAGACCGATCGGATCGATCATCCGGTGGCACGACTGGCACGCCGGGTTGGCGCGATGCGATTCCATGCGCTCCCGTACGGTCAGCGGCCGGTCGTTGTGGGTCGCCTTCGTTTCCGCGAACGGCGGCACATTGGGCGGCGGCGGAGGAGGAGGCGTTCCCAGCAGAACTTGCATCACCCACTTGCCGCGCTGAACCGGCGAGGTCCGGTCGGCGACGGAGGTGAGCGCTAGAATGCTTCCCTGCCCGAGCAAACCCAATCCGCGGCGGTTCGGGTCCGTCACTTCCACGCGACGGAAGCGCGGTCCCCGTACGCTGCCGATTCCGTAGTGCTTGGCGGCTCTCTCGTCGAGGAAGGTGTAATCGGCGGTCAGAAGGTCGAGGACGTTTCGATCTTCGCGAACGATGCTGTCGAAAAACAACTCGGTTTCCCGCTTCATCGACAACGCCAGCGTGTGATCGTACTGCGGATACATCAAGGCGTCCGGATGCAGTCTCAACAGATCGGGCAGGCGCAGCCACTGCGACGCAAACTTTGTCGAAAGCTGTTCCGATCGAGGATCCTGCAACAACCGCCGCACCTGCTTTTCGAGAACGAGCGGCTGGCGCAGCGTGCCCTGCCGGGCGGCGCTCATCAGTTCGGCGTCGGGCGCGGTGGCCCACAGGAAATAGGAGATGCGTGAAGCCAGTTCGAGGTCGCCGATCCGGTACATCTGTCCCGGCCTGACGTTTGCCGGCGCGCGCTCGAAGCGGAAAACGAAATGGGGGCTGGCGAGGACGGCCTGCAGCGACGTCCGGATCCCGGACTCGAAGTTTCCAGCGGCCCGGGCCTCCTGGTAGAAGCTGAGCAACCCCTCCAGATCCTCCGCAGACACCGGACGCCGGTAAGCGCGGCCGGCAACCTCGGCCAGGATTTTCGTCGCGCAGGGCAACTCTTCCGGCGGCGCCAGCGGCCGGCAGACAAACACCTTCCTGCGGCCGGGCGTATCGGAAATCCCGGTGATTTTGAACGGACCGCCGATTTCGAATTCGCGCAGATGCGGCAGCGTCGAAATGTCGTTCGAGACGCCGATATGCGTGTCCGCCAGGGTGTGTTCGATAGGCGCGATCAAATCGTCCACCAGCAGCGACGTTCTCTGGATGAATGCCGCAGCCACTTTCCGCGGACCCGCCTTGACACTGATGGGACCTGAAGAAAGCGTCAGTCCGGTGGGCGTCGCCTCGGACATGGTGGGCGAGAGATCCACGACCGCCCTGCGTTCCCCGTCGATGGAAACCTCAATCTGCTCCGGACCCGTCGGCCCTCCAAACAGACGGCCGCCGTACAGGTTCCCGGTCGGCGAGCCATGCAGCAGCATCTTGAAAACGTACTCGCCGTCCGCCGGAAAGTTGTAGGTCACCACGAGGCCCCCTCGCGTTCCGAACGGCGCGCCGTCCACGCGTCGCAGTTGCGAGGCGGTCCGATCGAGTTTGAACGTGGCGGAGGTGGGCTCGGCCTCGGGATCGCCCAGCGCCTCGCGGGAGATCTTTTCGGCGGCGCGAACGTAACCTTCAAGCAGCGCGGGAGAGGACACCTGGGAGTCCGCAATGTTGTCGAACCCGCTGCTGACCGTGTCCGGAGGAAGCAAGCCTTCGACATCCACGTCGATATCGAGCAGGTCCCGGATCGAGTTCGCATACTCCGTCCGGCTCAACCGCTGGGACATCCGCCGGCCCGGCTCAACTCGGGCCGAAGCCACACGGTCGATCGACGTTTCGACGTATGCCGCAAAAGCCGTCAGCGCCGCGGCGTCCGGCCGTGGACTGCCCGGAGGCGGCATCATTCCGGCGCGCAGCTTCTTGATCAGCTTTTCGGAAACTTCAAGATTCTGCTCAGGATGAGCCAGATCGAACTTCGACAGAGAAAGGCCGGCTTTGGGCGCCGAGTCTCCGTGACAACCGCCACAGTACTGTTTGACCAGCGCGCGATGCGCCTCGCCCGGCGCCGTGACCGTGGCCGCAGCCTGCGGCGCGGGCGCCGGCCGTTGAGCCATTCCAGGATCCAGACCGAGACACCAGCAAACGACAACAAATCCAGCAAATCCGGCGAAGTGTTTGGACATACTCCCTCAGTTCCCAAAGCGTCCCGGCATCTAATCACTGTTGGAGCGCCCAAACAAGCTATATCTGCCTGTAGATGCGGGCTTTATGCCCTCATCTTGCGCTCCAGCAGCCGGCGTTCGGAAACCGAACTCGTACACGACATCGCCAGCTGGAAACATTGGTGCGCCGTTTCACATTCGCGTCGGTGGCTCCAGCGACCGGCTGAACGGATTGAGGACCTACCTGTCGGCAATAATAAATAGGCTAAGGCGGTGGAGGATTTCATCACGAACGCGCCGGAATACCTGTACCTGGTTTTGTGGAGGCGCCTCGGCGGGATCATCGAAGCCCCAATGGATCGGTTCCGCTCCCGGAAAGACCGGACACTGCTGGCGGGCGGGGTCGCAGACCGTAATCACGTAATCGAACTTCTTATCGAGAAAATCCTGCACGTCTTTTGAACTCTGTCGGCCAACGTCAATGCCAATCTCCTGCATGACATCCACAGCGCGCGGATGAAGTCCCTTCGGGTGTGTGCCCGCGCTCGAGACTTCATAACGATCGCCTGCTAGATTTCTTAACAGAGCTTCCGCCATTTGACTCCGTGCGGAGTTGCCGGTGCAGAGGAACAGAACGCGCTTTTTATCGGACATGTTTTTCCTCGCGAGCATGAGGAACGATTACTTCGCCAGCATATTTCGATTTCGGTAACGGGGGAATTAACCATGCGAAAAACGCAGTTGCTGCTGCTGCGCCAGCGCACTGGCAGGCGATAAATCCCGGAACATCGATGAGTCGAATACCGGCGAACGTATTTGTCAACCCGCGGGCAAGCGTTACGGCCGGGTTCGCAAAGGACGTTGAGGCCGTGAACCAGTACGCGGCTGCGATGTAAGTAGCTACCGCAAACGGGACAGCGCCGCTGCGAGCGCAAACGGTCCCCCTGATGACGCTCAAAAGGCCAAAGGTGGCGACGAATTCGGCGATCCATTGACCGTACCCCGTCCGTATGTGCTGCGACATACTGACCGGCGTCAGCTCAAACATCACGTTGGCGCCGACAACGCCTGCCATGGCCCCGACTATTTGCGAAGCGATATATGGAGGCACATCACGCCAATCCATCTCGTGCTGCCAGGCATCTGCAAGCGTCACCACGGGATTGAAGTGCGCGCCTGACACCGGACCAAACGTGAGAATGAGGGCAATCAAAGCTCCGCCAGTCGCTGTACTGTTGGCGAGCAGCGCGAGAGCTGCATTTCCGTCGGCCATCCGTTCGGCCATTATTCCGGAACCTACAATGGCTGCGAGAAGAAAGGCAGTTCCCACGGCTTCGGCAGCAACTCGACGGGGCAGGCCAGGTTGATTCCGATTCAGAGGCATGACAAGTAATCGTACGAACAGCTAAATACATGCGTCAAGGCATATGTATTGATGTGACCAACAAGGCAGATTAAGATTGTCGCTGATGAGAGAGGTCGACCTGTTGTTGAGAGCGCTGGCGGATTCCACCCGTCTTCGGCTATTGAATCTAATGACTGGTCACGAAGTGTGTGTGTGCTTCCTCGAAGACATTCTGAAAATCAGTCAGCCGAAGATCTCTCGGCACCTTGCATATCTGCGTAAGGCGGGACTAACGAAGGCCCGTCGCGAGGGAAGATGGATGCATTACTGCATAACGCCGCCAAGCGATCTGCAGTTAGCGGAGGTCTTCAGTGCTGTTATGAGATCGTTGGAAACAGACGAATCCAGGCAGCGGGAACGCGAAAAGCTGGTGAGTATGTCGTGCTGCCCTCCGGCCAAGATCAAACCTCGACTCCGCCGTGCGCCTAGACCGGCAGTAATTCGGATCGCCCGACAGATCGCGGGGGAACGAAAAGCGTGATTTCTCCGGCATGTCGAAGCCGTTTATTCGTCATCGCAGCAGGTTTCGCCCTGGAGCGCTTCCCATCCCTCTTTAGCGATGATCGGACTCATTGCTAAACCGGCCACAGGATCGGACCACCACCATCCGAAAATAGCATTCAGCAGCAGACCGAATAGAAGTATCGCCGAAAGATATGCGCAGATATCCGTCTGCCTGGAATCGGCGTGCAGGGCCTGGCTCCGGATACGTGCAGCAACGCGCCGCTTGGCGCGGGCGAGGACCGGCATGACGATCAATGAAAGTGCCGCCAGACCTATTCCGACATAGCTTGTTTCTGGCGGCTGCCTTGTCGCCAGGGAGTGAATGGCGTCAAAGGCGACATAGGCTGCAAGGACCAGAAAACTGATCCCAACGAGCCGGAGTGCCCGGGCTTCAACTTTCTCGCGGCGATGCGGATCTTTGTCCTCATGCAAACGCCAGAGCAGAATCACACCTGAGGATACTTCGATCACAGAATCGAATCCGAATCCGACAAGCGCGATGCTGCCGGCAATGAGCCCCGAAACTATGGCAACGAGTCCTTCAAGGCTGTTCCACAGAACTGTCAGATGTTCCAGCCGCCGCGCGCGGCAGACCAGAGAGAGACGAACGGCTTCAACGGACATCGTGCGACCCAACGGCACTCCTCCTTCACGCATTATTTCCGATTCATCCGCTGCGAACCGAGGGGCTGCGGATGGCCAAGGCGGGGTGCCGCGAAGCGGCGGGGCGGTTCGTTCAACAAAATCGTTTTCGTGAAAGCACCACCCCGGCGCTTCGCGCCACCCCTCCTCGTCGAGGAGGGGAAAAACTGCTTTTCCTCGGTTTCGCTTTATTGCGACAGCGGGTGTTCGCTTCAGCTAAACACTATTTCAACTTCGAGGAACGCTCCTTGAGGACCCCCGCCAGGGCTTTCAACCGGTCCGCATCGCGGCCGGAGGCAGCGGAAGCATCACTTTCGACCTGCACCGCCAGCTTGTCCAACTCCGCCACCAGGGCCGGCGCCGCCTTGTCCTTTCCCGACCGGAGTTTGTCCGCTTTCACCATCGCGTCGGCGACGGCTTTGGCCCGTTCCGGCTGAATCGCTTTGCTGCGATTCAGTTGGTCGATGTAGGCGCGCGCCACCGCGGAGTTCGCCGGCCAGACATATTTCTGCTGCATCTGGACATTGAATTCGTTGAACTGGACGGATTGTGCGGCCTCGATCTCGTACTGGGACAGGAACTCGCTGGGTTTCAGCTTGAACACGTCGAGGCCGCGGGCAATTTCGGATCCGTAGATGTGGCCGTTATACCAGTACGTGGACCAGTACCCGCCGGTGTACAGGTCTTTCGCGTCGAGCGGGCCGCGATCGAAGAACGCGATCTCGACCGGGCGGGCGGCATCGGTGAAGTCGAAAACGGACAATCCACCCTGATACCAGGCCTGAACCATGATGTCCCGGCCCGGCACCGGGATCAGCGATCCGTTATGGGCGACGCAGTTCTCCTGCTCGGTCTGGGGCGCCGGCATCTTGTAGTAGCCCTGAAACTTCAGTTTGTTGTCCGCGATTTCGAAAATCGCGTCTCCCCCCCAGTCGATCGGATCGGCGGCCCGGCAGCGCGGACGAGTGCCGCCGCCCCATTCGTCGGTAAAGATGACCTTCGTTCCATCATTATTAAAGGTGGCGGAGTGCCAGTAGGCAAAGTTCTTGTCGCCCACGGCATCCAGCCGTTTGGGATGAACCGGATCGGAAATATCGATCAGGATGCCGTTCCCCGAACACGCGCCGGCGGCGAGTCCGACTTCGGGAAACACGGTGATGTCGTGGCACTGGTTGGTCTCGCGCGAACTCTGAGTGCCCGGACCGTAATTACCGCCCTTCCAGAGTCCGGAGAGGGCGCCGGTCTTTTCGTCGGCGAAGATGCGCGGACGGTTGACGACCTTCGCGTTCTGGGGCGCGGCGATCGGGACCTGAATCACGTCGATGCTGAAAAGAGCCGTGTTGGGATCGTCTTTGCCGTCGGTGCATCCCGCCAATTCCTCGCCTGAACGGACGCCGCCGGTTCCCTGTCCGTAAACGTACAGATTCTCTTTGTCCTTCGGGTCCATCACGAGCGTGTGCGTGTGCGATCCGCGGCACGTCTGAATGGCGGCGATCTGTTTCGGTTTCTTCAGATCGGTGATGTCGAAAATACGAATGCCGCGGAAACGAACCGGGCTGACCGTTTCCGTCACGCCTGAAGTGCCGCAGTCGATCCGGCCCCGCGTCTGCTCGACCGACATGAACAGCAGATTGCCGTGAACCGAAACGTCGCCTTGTCCGCCGGGACACACGATCTGGGCCACGATCCTCGCCTTGGACGCATCTTCCACGACGTAGGCCGTGAAGCCGTTGAAATTTCCCATGATGGCGTGATCATGCGTGAACGCAATATCCGAGTTCGCAAAGTCCAGCCCCGATGGCGGCGCCGGCGCCGCGGGCGTTGTGGCCGCAGGGGTGTTGTTGTTGGCGGCTCCCGGAGGAGGTTCCGGAGGCGTCGGTTTGCCGAGCGGGCTTTTCGGATCGAAGAATCCTTCGGGCTTCGGCAGACTCCGGACCAGTTCCATGTTGCGGGCCGCCACCGCCGCATCCTTGATGCCCGCCTTCAATCCGACACGCGGATCCGAAGGAGAGGACGCGGCCGGCTTGCTTTGGGCGCCGGCCCGTACGGCCACGAAAAGTAACAACGGGATCAGAACGAATAGACGGCTGGGTCTCATTTCTTAAGCTCCTTGAGCATGGCGGTCATGCGATCGATTTCGGCGCGCTGGTCCGCCTCCACATCGGATGCGAACGCGAAGATGTCCGACTGCTGTCCGGCGCCCGGGCTGTTGAAGAGTTGCTCGACCATGACCAAGGCCCCCGAATGGTGTTTGATCATCCCCTCGAGGAAGAGGATGTCGAACTCGGCTCCCTTCGCGGCCGCCAGCCTCGTCATCTCTTCCGCGGACAACATGCCGGGCATCATTGGCGCACCGGGCATGTGATGCGCGTGATCCCCCGGCGCCTCCTGTCCCCGAACGTCGAGCCAGCGCTGCATCATCTTGATTTCGTCCGATTGCGACAACGACATCCGAAGACCAAGCTTCCGCATGTCCGCACTGACGGTGTTCCCGGCCAGCAGGCTAGTCATATCAATGGCTTGCAGATGATGATGGATCATTCCCTGCATGAACTCGATGTCGGCCTTTGTGGCCTGCACTTTCGACAAGTCCACCGCCTGCTCGCGCCCAATCACCCGGGACGCGGCGCCGGGCGCGCCGGGCTGCAGGATCGGCACCCGGCCGGCGTGGCAAGACGCGGTGACGGCAGCCAACAGAACTGTGCCGATACACGTGAAAGTTTTCATGAGGGGAATAATAAAGGTGTCAGGCACCACTGACACCAGAATTTAGCGCTTCGGCGATAACGGAGAGCAGTTCGCTGAGCGAAGCGGGTTTCGTGAGCACGGAAAACACACCGGTTTGCAGCAGGTGTTCGCGTTGCTTCGGCTCAATACGGCCCGTGAGGAGGATCACGCGCATGCCTTGGCGGAGTTCGCCGATTTCTTTCGCCAACTCCCGGCCCGTCATTCCCGGCATTGCGAGATCGGTAATGACGAGATCGAAGTCTGAAGGGTTGGATTGGAAGACCGAAAGGGCGATCCTCGGATCCGATTCATAAGTAACCCGGTAACCCAGACGCTTCAGCAGTTCGGTCAGAGGTTCACCCACATCCGTTTCATCATCCACGAACAGAAGGTGCTCGTTCCGGCCGCGCGCCAGCGAAGGTTTGGGTGCGTCGGCGGAGTCGAACGGAACCGAGGCGATCGCGGGCAGGCTGATTTCAAAGACGGATCCCTGGCCGGGAGCGCTCTCCACGTGGATGACGCCGCCGTGCGATTTCACGATTCCGTGCGTCACGGACAGACCCAGTCCCGTCCCTTTCCCCGTGTCTTTCGTGGTGAAGAAAGGCTCGAAGATCCGCTGAAGCGTTGCGGAATCCATGCCGCATCCGTTGTCGCGAACCGTCAGCACAACGTTGGAACCGGAGGGTTGCAGACTCACCGTAATGGACCCTCCATGCTCGGGCAACGCATGCCAGGCGTTAGTGCAAAGGTTCATGACGACCTGGTGGATCTGAGTTTCGTCGGCCATCACGGGCGGGCAGTCCTCACTGATGTCGGCCTCGACCCGCATCATCGACGGGATGGTGGTGCGCATCAACTGAACCGCGCCCCGCACGGCGGATTGCAGCCGCTTGGGAACGAGCTTGCCTTCCTCCATCCGGCTGAAGGTGAGGATCTGCTGGACGAGGTTCTTCGCGTGACCGGCCGTGGCCCGAATACGGTCGATCGACGGACGGGCGGGATGATTTTCAGCAAGGTCGAGGCGGGCGAGATCGACGTTGCTCAGAATGCCGGTGAGAATGTTGTTGAAGTCGTGCGCAATGCCGCCGGCGAGATTGCCGAGCAGCTCGATCTTGTGACTCTGGCGCAATCGTTCCATCGCCTGCTTCTGGACGGTGATGTCCTGGACCGTATTGAGGCAGTAGGACTGACCTCCGATCCGGATCACATTCCCGCTGAAAACCACGGTGAAGATTTCGCCGTTCTTCCGTCGCAGGTCCGCTTCGAATCCTGAGACGCCGCCCTCCAGGATCAGCCGGTCGATGTACCGGCGGCGCGCCGCCGGATCCACCCAGAGGCCCAGGTCGGCGGAGGTACGCCCGACGATCTCTTCACGCGCGATCCCAAAAGCCGCGAGACCGGCCGCATTCACTTCAACGAACCGGCCTTCCGGAAGCGTGATCAGGCTGATGATGATCGGGCTCTTGTCGAAGACGGCGCGGAACCGCTCCTCGCTTTCCCGAAGAGCGACGGTCCGGGTCTCGGTCTCGCGCACCGCGTCATCGTAGATGCCGGCGTTGTGCACCACGAGCGCCGCCTGTCGCGCCAGCATGGCGCCCCGCTGAATTTCCTCCGGCGAAAACGTGTGGCCCGGACGCATGCGGCTGAGGCCGAGCACACCCAGGCAGCGCGAGCCGTGCAGAATGGGGAAAATGGCGGCGGCCCGGACCGGACGCTCGTCGTAGATGGCGCGCCGGTCGCGGTGTTGCGAATAGTCATCGACGACGACGAACTCCCCGGTGTCGTGGACGCGCCAGGACAGCGCCGCGCCGTTGCGGCCGATGCGATCGCCCTGAAGGAACGGCTGGTTCTTCGTGAATGCGCGGACAACCAATTCGTCGCCTTCCACCAGGGACAGTTCCCCAAACGGGGCGTCCAGCAGCGCGCACGACCGTTCCACAATGGCCTGCAGCAGGTCTGCCATCTCGTGACGCGCCAGGAGATCTAGCGCCGTCTGGTGCAACGCTTCCAGAAATTCCTTCTGGCGCACGTGGGCGGCTTCGGTCTCCTTGCGGTGGGAAATATCGACTGCCGTCCCCACCATCCGGAGCGGCCCGCCCTTCGCGTTCCGCGACACAACCAGGCCGCGACTCTCAACCCAGACCCACTTCCCCGACCGGTGACGTACGCGCTGCTCCACGCGGTAGTCCGAGCGCTCGCCCCGGGTGATCTCCCGCATCTGGCGGATGGCGTCGTCCCTGCCCTCGGGCCCAAAACGCTTGATGAGCTTGCGAAACGGCATCCGTCGTTCGCGGGGCTCCGCGCTCGGCAATCCGGGCCAGTTCGAGTCGAGCAACACTTCGCCGGTGCTGAAATCGAGTTCCCAGATCGCGATGCCGGAGGCGTCCAGGGCAAGCCGGAGCCGTGAAGCGCTATCGTGCAAGTCTTCCTGACCAGACGCCGTCGGGTCCGAGTGAGGTCCATCCATGATCCGGCCCAGTTTACAACAGAAAGGAGAACCCGAATTCCCTTGCGGGTGCCGCGAAGCGGCGGGGCGGTTCGTTTAACAAAATCGTTTTCGTGAAAGCACCACCCCGGCGCTTCGCGCCACCCAAAAAGTCGGTTTGGATCCAACATTCCCTAAGCGAGAAAAAACGTTGGGACGAGGACTTTTCCCCGCCTTGGCCAAGGCGGGGTGCCGCGAAGCGGCGGGGCGGTTCGTTCAACAAAATCGTTTTCGTGAAAGCACCACCCCGGCGCTTCGCGCCACCCCTCCTCGTCGAGGAGGGGAAAGACGCTTCTCCTCGATTTCGCCTCGGACCTCTCCTGTCCTTCGTGCCAGACAAAGTGGAAGGCTGGAACGATGAAAGATCACAAACAACCGCGAAAGCGCGCGACCGCCGAGTCGATGGCTCTGAAGCAACGCGATATCTCCGTCAGCGAGTTCTTTGCGAAAAATCGCCACCTTCTCGGATTCGACAATCCCCGGAAGGCGCTGTTGACCGCCGTCAAAGAGGCGGTCGACAACTCGCTTGACGCGTGCGAAGAAGCCGGCATCGTCCCGGAACTTTGGGTGCACATCGAGACGATGGGAACCAACCGCTACAAGGTTGGCGTGCAGGACAACGGGCCCGGCATCATGAAGAAACAGATCCCGTTGATCTTCGGGAAACTCCTCTACGGCTCGAAATTCCACCGGTTGCGGATGAGCCGCGGCCAGCAGGGTATCGGCATCAGCGCCGCGGGCATGTACGGCATGCTCACAACGGGCAAACCCGTAAAAATCATCTCCAGGACGTCGCCAGGAAAGCCGGCGCATTACTTCGAGATCCGGATCGACACGAAGCGGAACCGGCCGGAAATCATCAACGGCAAAGGTGACGGCGAAGACATTCCGGCCGGAGAAAAAGGTCACCAATACATCGCCGATCACGGCATCGAGTGGGTCTCGCACTATCCGATGCCGGCCGAAGAGTCGCACCACCGCGACGAAGTCAAAAGCGGCACGCGAGTCACCATCGAGTTGGAAGGCCGCTATCAGCGCGGCCGCGGAAGCGTGGACGAGTATCTGGAACAGACCGCGATTGCCAACCCGCACGTCACGATTCATTACATCGATCCGGAGGGTCACAGGGCGACCTGCTCGCGTTCGACCGCCCAGCTTCCCGCCGAGCCGCAGGAGATCAAGCCGCATCCCTATGGAATCGAGCTTGGGCAGTTGGTGACGATGTTGAAGGACAACCCGGCCGGATCGATCTCGCAGTTTCTGACCACGTCGTTCTCGCGCGTCAGCCCCGGCATCGCGCAGAAAATTTGCGCAACGGCCAAAATCAGCACCCGCGCCAATCCCCGGCGGATCGGCCGTCAGGAAGCGGACGCCTTGTACCAGGCCATTCAGGTCACGAAGATCAGCGCCCCGTCGACCGACTGCATTTCGCCGATCGGAGAACCGCTGATCCTGAAAGGACTTCACCACCAGGTGCCCGGAGAGTTCTTCTGCGCGGCGACGCGCCCCCCTTCGGTGTACCGCGGCAACCCGTTTCTGATCGAGGTCGGTCTGGCTTTTGGCGGGGCCAGTCCCACACAAAAGGTCTCGGTGGACGCGCTCACGGAACTGCTCGCGGAAAGCGACGCGCGCTCCCTCCGGCAGTTCCTGCTCACGACCTTCGATGGAATCGGGGCCGCCGGGGCCGAAAAGATCCTTTCGGAAGCCCGGATGGGCGTCCGGCAGACTCCGTCGAAACTCGACCGGGAAGAAATCGTCCGTCTCCACGCCGCGATGCGAAACGTGAACCTGTCCGAAGGCCAGTCCATGCAGGTCCTGCGGTACGCGAATCGCGTCCCTCTTCTGTTCCAACCGGCGGCCTGCGCCATCACGCAATCCGTGATCGCGAATAACTGGCGCGCCTACGGACTTTCGCAATCCCGCGGTCAACTCCCGACGGGTCCTCTGACGCTCATGGTGCACATGGCCAGCGTATGGGTCCCTTTCACCAGCGAATCGAAGGAAGCCGTCGCTCCCTATCCGGAAATCCTGAAAGAGCTTCGACTCGGCCTTCAGGCGGTGGGACGCAAGCTGTCCATGTATCTCAATCAACGCAAGAAGGTCCGGCAGGAGGGAGAACGCCGCGAGATTTTCCTCCGGTACCTGGGCGAGGTGGCGACGGCGGTCGCGTCGATCAGGGATTATGACGATCGGTCGCGGAAAGAGCTGTACGGCCGCCTCGTCGACGTCGCGAAACGCAAGACGGCCGTTGCCGATACGAAAATGGACGAGCGCGGCAAAAAAGTCGAAGACGGCGACGAAGACTTTGGCGAGAACGTTCTTATCGTGAATCAGGAAGGCCATGGCCAGGAAAACTAAACGGACCAGGACATCTTCTTCCGCGCCTGCAACGCTGACGGCGAAAGACAAAAAAACGCTCGGCTCCATCCGCGACCTTGCGGACGGCGTCGTGAAATCCGCCGAGAGCGGCCGCGCTCCGCACGTCGAGATTCCATCGCGGTCGTTGTCGAACGTGAGATTCAACCAGTCCCGGAAGATCATCGAGATGGGGAGCGGCTCCAACCGGCGGGAACTCTTCAACCTCGCGCAGGCGCGCAGCTACATGCAGACGCTGCTGGTCGGTTCGGGATGCAAAAAACTCATCGAACAGGGAAAGACGACCAGCATCCGCGGCCTGTTCTATCTGTTGAAGCACACGATCGAAGGAACAAGCGAAGAGACTTTCGACACCCAGGATGAATGCGATCCCATTATCGAGGACGTCGAGGTCTCGCTGGACTCGATGCGCGAAGAACTCCACCTCTACGCCAAAAACGCCGGAGCGATGGTCGGGCCGATCACGCTGGTCGACAGCGGCGACGAGATCGATTGCTCGAGGATGGGATCGGGCGGCTACAGCATCCCGTCCATCGTCGAGCAGGATATCGTGCAGTTCAAAAAGAACACCGCCACGTTCGTTCTTCACGTCGAAAAGGACACCGTCTGGCGGCGTTTCAACGAAGACAAATTCTGGCGCCAGCACAACTGCATCCTCACGCACGGCGGCGGCCAGCCTCCACGCGGCGTCCGCCGGATGCTGAACCGGCTCCATTACGAGTTGAAGCTGCCGGTGTACTGCCTGCTCGACAACGATCCGTGGGGATACTACATCTACAGCGTCATCAAACAGGGCTCGATCAACCTCGCGTACGAATCCCGGCGCATGGCCATTCCGGAAGCCCGGTTCCTCGGCCTCCGCAGCAACGACTACGAACGATGCCAGCTCAGCCCCAGCGTTCAAATCAAACTGAACGAGCAGGACATCAAACGCGCGCGGCAGATCGCGCAGTATCCGTGGTTCGCCCACAAGAAGCCGTGGCAGAGGGAAATCGAACTGATGCTCAGGAACGGCTTCAAGCTCGAAGTGGAAGCCCTGATCAGCAAAGACATCAGCTACGTCACCGAGGAGTACGTTCCCGCCCGCCTGAAAGAAGCCGTCTTCCTCGATTGAAAGGCAGCGCCGCACCCCGGCGCTTCGCGAAGGAGGGGTGCCGCGAAGCGGCGGGGCGGTTCGTTCAATCAAATCGATTTCTTACTCCACCACCCCGGCGCTTCGCGCCACCCCTCCTCGTCGAGGAGGGGAAACCGCGTCCAAACCGGCTTTCGAGGAAAGATGAACACGCTTTCCGCTTTCATAGTTTTTCGGAAATTAGCAGGCGTAATAACTTCCCATACGAATGGATGGTCACCATAATCGTCCGACAACATGATCGCCCCTGGATGCGTTTACGATTTAGGAGGACCTATGAAGCGTGCAGTGAAGTGGCTCGTGTTCTTATGCGTTCTGCCTCTTGTTCTGGGCCGTGTCGAGATACGGGCCATGGCACAGGATGTGGACAACGCCGATATCTCCAAACAAATGGAGGCTCTGCGGCAGGCGGTCCTTGAGGACAAAAAGGATTCGAAGGAACCCAAGTTCTCGCCGAAAGACATCGAGAAAATGCAGGAACTCGGTCAAAAACCCGAAATCAAACGGATCATCGATGACATGTACGAATCGATGCGCCATGGACATCAGAGCCAGGCCTACCGGCTCAACACCACGATGGGACGCGATGGAATCTACCAGAATCCCGTTCTTCAGCAGTACGTCAACCAGTTGGGACAGTCGTTGGTCCCCAAGGACACCGTCAACCTGTATACGTTCCGAATCGTCTACGATCCGCGGCCCGAATCGTTCGCGCTCAGCACGGGCAGCGTCTATATATCGACGGGCATGCTCTCGTCGCTCGAGAACGAAGCGCAACTGGCCTATGTTCTGAGCCACGAAATCGGCCACATCGAACACAATCACTTCTATGAAGAAGTCCGCGGGAGCATCCTCGAGAATGCCCTTGAAATCGACAAGGAACGATCCGCAAAGAAGAAGGGCGCGATCTTCGGCGCCATCGCCGGAGGCGTCGGAGCTCTCGCCGGCGGCATTGCCGGAGGCGCCAACGGCGCATTGAACTTCGGAACGATTGCCGCGGTCAGCGCTTTCGCCGGCTATTCGGTCGTTCATTCGTTCTCGTCGAAGCCGAAAGCGACGGCGTGGGACAAGGCGAAGGAGACCGATGCCGATGAGTTCGGCTTGAAGACCGCTCTCGAACAGAACTACGACATTCGCGAAGCCCCGAAATTGCTTATCGCGATGGAACAAACCGTGACGAAAGATCCGCGCGCCGGTTTCGGCTTCCATGGCAGCAAGGCCAACATCGCCGACCGGAAACAGCATGTTCAGGCGGTGCTCGACGGAACGCTGAAAGCGGAAGTCCAGAAGAAGTCGCAGGGCTCGCTGATCGGCTCGTCTCCGAACTTCGCTTTGTTGATGGCCGCGCTGAAACGCGACAACGGCGTGCTCGCCCTCGACTACGATCTGTTCGAAATGGCGAAGACCAATTTCGAGCAGGCCGAAGCGATCCGGTCTTCCGATCCGATGACTCAATACTATTTAGGGAAGGTCTACCGGCTGACCGCCCGGACCCCGGAAGACAAACAGAAGGCGCAATCCCACATGCTCCAGGCCATTCGATATGACGCGGAACGCGGCTTTTATGCGGATCCGCATCTCGAACTGGCCCTGACCATGATCCGGGAGAATGACGCCAAGCTGTATCCGGACATTCAAAAAGAGTTGAAGACTTACGTGCAACTCTACCAGCGAAACAACGCGGGCGCGCTCCCGGAGAACATGAACATCATTTATGACTATCTCTCGATGAGCGGAGAAAACGCGTGGATGGTTCCGCGCGTGGTGAACGTGGCCAATCCCGGCCAGCCCAAGCCGTAACCCTGACGGGGTGTGCGAGTTGAACGACGCGGCTCGCACGCCCATCACCCATGAAACAAATCGCCCTCATCCTTCTGATTTTTGCCGGCGCATCCCACGCTGCTCAGCAGCGTCGCAGCGCTGCGTTTGAACTCGAAATCTCGGAGGCCAATGTCCGGGTTGCCGAGAATCGTTCCGTCGAACTCGCGCACAGTTTCGTCAGCCGCCTGCAGGTCCATGTCCTCCGGACGCCGCAGCAGATCAACTACGGCAGCGTCGCGCTGAAGGTGAATGGCGAATCCGCGAACATCATCATGACGACGAAATCGGAAACGACCGGCATGCTGTGTGAGCTGGATTTGAACCTTCGCGCCGGGTTCCGTCTGTTACCCGGCCGGAACTCCGTTGAAGCGAGCGCCGTCGATTTCTACGGAAGGCGTTTATATGCGACGTTTCTGGTCGACATCCGGTCCGAAGGCAACTCCGGTTCGGAACTCCGCACCGAAACGTCGACCACGGATCCGCTGGCCGGCCTCCCACAGATAAAACTGGCTTCTCCTTCCGGCGCATTGTCGAAAGAGGACAGGCGCGTCGTTTTCGAAGGCGTGGTGGTTTTCAGGGACCGGGACTGGACGCTTTCCATCGCCGGACGACCACTTTCATCGGTAAACGAAACCGCCGCGGCCGTCCCCACAACTCGCGGTATCGCCGTGAGTCCAGGCGCGACCGGGAACGCCTTTCCGTTTCGGCAGGAGGTTTCCATTCCGGAAGGCGCAACCGAAGTGCGCGTCGAAGTGGAGACCCGCGCCGGAAACCGCGCGGCGGTCATCGTTCCGGTGGGTGCGGCAGCGGTTCCACTCACCGAAGGCGTGGTCGACAAATATGCGGTCGTGATCGGGGTTTCGCGCTACCGGTACGCGCGGCCCGGCTTTCCCAACCTGCAATATGCGCGGGCGGACGCCGCCGCTTTCCGTGACTTTTTGCTTTCCCAGGCGGGAGGCCAGTTCCGGCCCACCAACGTCATCACGCTGTTCGACGAAGACGCAACGATCCTGAACGTGCGCACGGCGCTTTTCACCTTCCTGACCCGGAGCAAGGAAAACGATCAGGTGGTGATCTACTTTGCCGGCCATGGAGCGCCCGATCCCAACAATCCGAACGATCTCTATTTTCTGGCGCACGATTCGGATCCCGCCAACATGGCGGCCACCGCGCTTCCGATGTGGCAAATGCGCGATCTGTTCGCACGCACAATCAAGACGAAACGCGTCGTCACGTTCGCCGACGCCTGCCACAGCGCCGGCGCCGGCGCGGCCGAGGATCAGAAAAACCTGATCAACCAGTATGTCTACAAATACGCCTCCGCCGACGGCCGTGCGATCATCACCGCGAGCGATATCGGCGAGTTGTCCGAAGAATCGGAGAAATGGGGGGCGGGCCATGGCGTTTTCACCTATTTCCTGCTTCAGGCGCTGTAGGGACAGTCCGACGTGAATCGTGACGGAATCATTACCGCCGGCGAGGTGTGCGATTTTGTCCGCGAGCACGTCGCCAGGGATACGTCGGGACGGCAGAATCCCGTCGCCGTTCCCGGCTTGATCAAAAACCAACCCCTGTTCGTCAAAGCGAGTCAGTGAGCACCATGAAAAAAATGTTCTGGATCACCCTGCTTGTTCTGTCATGT
The DNA here is from genome assembly GCA_023265365.1 of Acidobacteriota bacterium. Lineage (GTDB taxonomy): Bacteria > Acidobacteriota > Terriglobia > 20CM-2-55-15 > 20CM-2-55-15 > JAHFTY01. The sequence continues at coordinate 8,731 of JAHFTY010000014.1, read as the reverse complement.
TCCGCCGCTGCCTTCAGCGCCGACTCCAAATCGACCGCGAAAGCAAAGAAGGAACTTCAAAACGCGATCAAGAGCGCGGGAAACAACAATTTTGAAAAGATGTATGAATCCGCGAAGAAGGCGCAGGCCCTCGATCCCAGGCTTGCCGGCCCGTACGCCTATTCGGGCCTCTACCTGTACCGGGTGGGCCAGTTCGACGCCGCGGAAAAAGAGTTCCAGAAATGCCTGACGCTCGACGCGAACTTCGCCATGGCGCGCGCGTACCTCGGCAACATTCTCTTCGATCGCGGCGAATCCGAGCGCGCTCTGGACGAATGGAATGCCAGCGTCCGGTTGGACTCCAAAAGTCCGGAAGCTCTTGCCAGCATTGCCGTGGGACTCTTCGGCATCGGCAAGACGACAGAGGCCGTTCAGCAATACAAGAAAGCGCTGATGTACGACAGGCGGTACTATGAACCCGATTTTCTGCTGGACCGCAAAAAAGGCGCAGCCTGGGGACGCAAAAAAGTCGATGCGGCGGCGCCGCTGCTTCAAAAGATCGAGAAACCCAAATTCCCATACTCCGGAAGTTGAATCCGCGCATGAGTAAACGTGTTTTGGTGGTTGTTGCCGTGTACGTTATGGCTGCCGCAGTCAGCGGCTTCGCGCTCCAATCCCGGTCCGGACTGGCAGAAGTCAAAGGACGCGGCTGCTACACCTACGGCGACGACGAGAGTCCACGGCAGGCCCAGAGAGCGGCCGAAGCCATCGCTCATGAAAAGGCGGTCAGCAGCTATCGCGTGTATGTGGATTCCCTGACTCGAATCCGGAATTCCGAGCTTCAGGAAGACCTCGTTCAGAGCATCAGCGCCGGATTGCTGCGAAACGTGGAAAGCCAGATGGAATCGAAGGACCGGACGGTCTGCGTCAATGTGACGGGCATGATCGATCCGGCCCAGATGGATCAACTGATCGAACAGCGCATCAAGGCGAACGAGGTTGCCCGCGCGGCTCAGACCGCAGTGCTTTCACCTCAGAACACGATTGGATTGAAGGTCTGGACGGATAAATCGGCCCCCTACCTGGAAGGCGACCCGATCACGATTTCCGTGCAGTCCGATCGCGATGTTTTTCTCAAGCTGGATTACTTCCAGGCGGATGGAACCGTGGTCCACCTGGTCCCCAACGTCTACTCCGGCGACGCGTTCATACGCGCCGGCCGCGTCACCACCTTTGGCGGCAGCGCGGACACTCAGAAATTCGTCGTGCAGGAACCGTTCGGCGCCGAAGCCATCAAAGCAATCGCGAGCACGAAGCCGTTCGAAGGGGCCCTGATGACCTCCAAAACGACAGAACCGGGCGCCGGCTATCTCCGCGGCCTTCAGAATGCCACCCGGGGTTTGCAGATCAAGGCCGGCGACAGCACAGCGGCGCAGTGGGCCGAGGCGTCCGTCGCGGTCGTCACGATGAGCAAAGCGACCGCCGCCCATCGATCCGCGAAACGCCCATGAGGCGCGGGTTCCGGGTTGACGAGTCCCCCGAAAGATTTTGCGAAGCGCCGGGGTGGTTCCCATTCATGCACAACCGTGGAGTTCGAATCATGCGTAGCCGGTTTGTTTTGTTTTCTTCGATCGCCCTATGCGGCGTTGCCCTTTCGCTGGCGGGACAGGCCAATCGGCAGGCGATGGAGCTTCGAAAGGCGCTCGGCAAAGCCGATGAGGTCATGGGGCCTCGAGAGAGCCAGCAGGACGTGCAGAATCGCGCGCTTCAAACGGCGCTGGCCAGAGCCGTGGAAAAGGCCAACGGCACCAAGGTGCGATCGCTGACGGCGGTGAACAACAACGCTCTTCTTCTGGATCTGGTTCAGGCGTATTCGACCGGCATGGTCGAGGACTACAAGGTCCTGACCAGCAGTTGGATCCACGAAGGCGAGGCCCTCAAATACAGCATCGTGGTCGATGCCCAGGTCACGCCGCCTCGCGAGATCAAGGAGGACCCCACCTTCACCGTTCTGGTGAAGGTCGATCAGGACAGCATCTTCCGCGACGGCGACCGTCTTCATCTGACGGTTCGATCGTCCGCCGATGCCTACATTCATGTTTTCGACGTATTCGCGGACGGAACGGTGACCGTGCTCATACCGAACTCCCAGCATCCCAGCCGGTTTATCAAGGCAAATACCGACCTGCAGTTCCCGACCGCGGCCGAAGAGGAACAAGGCATCCGGCTCGTCGCCGGCCTGCTGCCGAACCAGCGCGATGCCCAGGAATCGATTGTCGTCATCGCGACAAAAAAGGATGTCGATCTCGTCGGCAGGGAATTCATGGAAGCCAAATTGAAACAAATCGATCCGCGCAACACCGGCACCATCAAGACCCTTGCAAGAAAACTGTTTGAACTCGGCGACGCCAACTGGGTGCAAAACGTCACCACATATCGAATCATCGGTAAGTAACGGCGCATGCTTGTTATGGCAAGACATCGATGGATGATCCTCACGCTTTTGTTCGCCGCCGGATTTCCGGCTGAGAGTCGCGCGCAACAACTGCCGCCGGATGCGATGGCGCGCTTTTACATTAACGAAGCGAGCTACTGGACCGACGTCGGGAAGTACCTTGAAGCTCTCGAAGATCTGAATACCGCCTTCGATACCGCCCAGGACCCGGCCATTCGCGCCGAAGCAAGTTCCCAGAAGGCAACCCTTCTTTTGACGTTCCTCGACGATCCGCCGGCCGCGGTTCGCGAATATGACGGCATTCTCCAGAACTTTCAGAACACGGCTTTTTACGAACCGGCGATTTTTCAGTCCGGTTTTGCGCGATACAGCGCCGGCGATCCGGCGAACGCCGCGCCGCTGTTCCAGAGATATCTCAGAGAATTCCCGAGGGGCGGACGGGCCACGACCGCCACGTTCATGCTGGAGCGCATTGCCAGGAACCTCCCTTTGCCCAGTCCCGACAGCCGGCCGCCGCTGAAGGTGGATCCGCCCGGCAACGATCGGCCGAAGCCGGCGCGGACGGTCTCATCGACTCGCATTCGTATCGCGCTGAAAAACGCGAAATCGGTGACCGTCAGTTCGGCCATGGCGCTGACGCGGGATGGTCACGAAGCGGGACTGACAGTGACGGTGAACCTTCCCGATCTTCACGGCAGTTCCCGGATCGCATCCACGGCTCCGCTTCTGGTCGACGGGATCCGTTATCGCGGGGACATCGTGCTCTGGCCCGACACTTCGACGATCCTCGTCGTGAATGAGGTGCCGCTCGAAGACTACATCGCCAGTGTCCTCAACTCGGAGATGCCTTCGCACTGGCCCGCCGAAGCCTTGAAGGCCCAGGCGGTCGCCGCGCGAACTTACGCGTCCTATCACATGGCCCACCCGCACGACGCGGCGCGGTTCGACGTTTTCGACGACACACGCAGCCAGGCCTACAACGGAGCACGGAGCGAAACCGCGGCCGGACGTCAGGCGGTGGACGCCACGCGCGGAGAGATCCTCACTTATGAAGGGAAACCGTTGCTGGCCTATTTCACGGCCAACAACGGAGGAACGACCGCCGATCCGGAAGCCGTGTTCGGCAAGGCCTTCCCGTATTTGAAATTCGTGCCGGACAGCTATTCCAGCCAGCAGCAATGGGGCAAATGGACACGAACGTTCTCTCTTGCCGCCGTGGAGGCGGCGCTGCAGAAAGCGGGCTACGGCATTACCGGCATCCGGCGGATCATTCCCGTGAAAACCTGCCCATCCGGACGGCTCGTGGAACTCATTGTCGAACACGCCAACGGACAGAAACGGCTGCACACCCGAACGGAATTCCGCCGCGCGATCAACATGTACGCCGGATCGAAGATGCAGCCGGAAAACCTGCCCGAAATCCTGATGTCCATCAAAATTGCCGGCGCCGGTTCCACGGCAACCCTTGAAATGACAGGCGGCGGATGGGGCCATGGCGTCGGCCTCAGCCAGTATGGCGCCAAGGGAATGGCCGAACAGAAGGTGCCGTACCGAAAAATTCTGAACACGTACTATCCCGGAGCGCAGTTATCCACGGCCAACTGATTTCCGGAAAACGCGGAGGAGGGGACGATGCAAAAGGTGAAGAAAGCAAGACTCGTATTGGTACTGCTGCTGGGCGCGGCCTTCATGGCGCGGGGACAAAGCAGAACCGGCGTCATTAATTACTACGACGGCGGTTACATCGAAGTGAAAGGACTGGGAATCCCGTCAAGCGACGCGCGCAGCCCGCAGCAACAATACACGACTGCGTACCGGGCGGCGGAAGTCGTCGCCAGGCGGGCCATCGCCGAAACGATCGGAACGATGAGGCTGACGTCAGACACCATCGTCTCCAAAAACGAAACTCTCCGCGACTTGATCACCACCCAGATCACACAGAATCTCAGCCTCGACCGCATCACCATCATCAGCGAAACCTCGATGAACGACTTCATCGGGCCCGACCCTTCGAAAAACGGGAAGGTCGAAATCACGATGCGGGTTCCGCTGACCGGTCCAAAAGGCGTGTACAAAGAAGTGATGCCGATGCTGGTGGCGGAATACGAGAAACGCGACAAGGCCGCTCCGGTCCCCGTCTTTACGCCGCCGGCCCCCACGCCCGCCCCGGCGCCGCCGCAGGCGACTCCCGCGCCGGCCCCCGCAGCGGACGGTCTGATCGTCCGTGTGCCGCGGGATTTTTCTCCCGCACCCTTGCCGCGCATCCTGACCGACAGCGGCGCTGTCGTTTACAGTCCTAAAGACGTACGGCTCGAAGTCCTCAATACACGGGGCGCCGCGCAGTACACGAACAACGAACAGAAAGCGAAAGAAGTGCTTGAAGACATGGGCGCCACGTCGATCCTGACCGTCCGGGGTTCGACACTGACCGGCGTCGACGCCGTTCTGAAGAACGACGATGCGCAGAAGGTCTATGAAGCAAACAAGAAAAATGCGTTCCTGAACAAGGCGCGGGTTGTCTTCCTCATCGGACAGTAAGGACGTTTTCCGTGAAACCGTGGCTGCTTGTCGTCCTGATCCCTGCCCTCGCCATCGCGGCTTACTTTGTGTTGAACCCCGGCGCTCCCGCAACCGGCTTGCCGGCGAAGGCAGCGGTCTCGGCCGAAAACCCGTTCTTCTATCCGAAGGCCGTCGCGATTCCTTTCGGAACGGACAAGATGGATTTCGCGGATCAATCTTTCAAGGCGGAACGATACGACGACGCCGTGTCCGCCCTGGGCGCCGTCTACGCCGAAAGGCCGGCGCCCGCAGACAAAGCCGGCGCGATGCAAATGGCCGGACAGATTCTTTTCCAGAAAAACGACCCGTCTTCGCGGCGGTACGCGCGCGAGGTTCTGCAAGCGGTCATCAATCAGTACCAGGGGCAGGTCCGGCTCGACAGCGCTCATTTCTACCTGGGGATGATCCATGTGCAGGAGGCCAACGCTCCCGTCGCGCTCTTTCATTTCACGACGCTTCTGAAGGACTACCCCCAGTCGCCCTTCGCCCTCAATTCCGCCTACGTCGCGCAGCAGATCGCTTCGGTGCTGGCGACTCAGGACGAGTCCGTCAAAGGAACAATTCTGAATCGCTTGAAGCCTCTGCTCCCCAGGAACACCAAGGCGTTGATCGCCATACTCACCTCGCTGTGCACGACGTTGATCTGGTTTGCAAGCGCCTGGCAGAACCACTGGACCAAGCTCTTCCAGCGAAAAGATCCTCTATTGTGGCTCGTTCTCGTCGCGATGATGACGCTGGCGGGACTGAACTACGTCATGGAAGACCAGTCGCACGCCAAGTCCATGCTCGAAGCGACGAAGGCTCTTCCGACGGTGGTCAAACGGTGATCGCACAAACCAGGAGTGGATGTTTCGGTGGATAAGATAGAAGAACTGCTCAAAGCCCGGAACGATGCCGAAGCACAGATCGAGAGCCGGAAGAAACCCGTGACCATCCTCTTCACGGACATCCGGGGTTCGACGAGTTTCTTCTCGATGGAAGGCGATGTCGAAGGCATGGCCATGATCCATCGTCACAACACATTGCTCTTTCCGCTGATCAAGAAATACCGTGGCCGGATCGTGAAGACGATTGGCGATGCGATCATGGCGGTGTTCAACAAGCCTGCGAACGCGATCCTGGGCGCCTGTGCGATGCAGAAAGCCCTGAAGGAATACAACGGCCACCGGGCGCCGAATCAACAGATCCATATTCGGATCGGCATGCATTCCGGAATGGGTCTGGAAAAGGAACACGATGTTTACGGCGATGTCGTCAATACGGCATCGAGAGTTGAACATCAATCCGAACCGGACCACATTTACATTTCCGAGAGCATGGCGGAGGTTGCACAGACGCTCGGGTTCACGCTGACCGAAGTCGGTCCTGTGGAATTGAAAGGGAAGGTCGAAACGATCCGGCTCCATAAGCTGAACTGGGAATCCTTCGATCTGTCGAAGGCGCGCGCCGTTCCCGACTTTCCACTACGACATTGGATGATTGCGCTTGGCATCGGTCTGGCGCTCGCCCTGGTCTCCTGGAAAATATTGTCGATGCAATCCCCTGTTCCCCCCGCGGCGCAGCAGGCTGTGGGTCAGCCGGCCGGCAAGACCCAGAGCCTGCCAACACCGGCCACACCGGAGATCCGTCCGCTGACCCGGGGAGACCTTCTTCAAATCCTGATGGAACGCGACGGCGTTCAAAAGATTCTGACCGCAAACGGAAAGCCCATTTCGCGGGACGCGTTCCTGGCCGGGTCTTTCCGGATATTCAAGGAATCTTCCGGCGAGACCATGAACGAGACCGTCACGCGGGGCGAGTTCGCCATCCTTCTCGAAGACCTCATGATCCTCGCGACCGGAGACGCTTCGATTTCCACTGCGCACCTGGGCCTCGATGTCTCGCCTTTTGCGGACGTTCCCACAGGACGGCCCTTTTTCAATGCGGCCGTCAGTGCGACTGAAAACGGTCTGTTCCCCAGGGAAGATCTCTTCAAACCGAACGAACCGGTGGATCGCGCCCTGGCAGACTCCGCACTGAGCGCGCTCGATCGCTGGCTTTCCAACCACGGAGGGGCTTTGCCCAAAAAGTCGGCCTGGAGTCCAACATTTCCCCTCCTCAACCGAGGCGTGGCGCCGTTCGAGAAACTGATTTTGTTCAACGAACCGCCCCGCCGCTTCGCGGCACCCCGCCTTGGCCAAGGCGGGGAAATCCTCAGCCCAACATTTCCCCTCAACCGAGGCACCGCTGTCCAAATCAGCCGGAATCGGGGAAAAGCGTTTTCCCCTCCTCGACGAGGAGGGGTGGCGCGAAGCGCCGGGGTGGTGCCATTCGAGAAATTGATTTTCTTCAACGAACCGCCCCGCCGCTTCGCGGCACCCCGCCTTAGCCAAGGCGGGGAAATCCTCAGCCCAACGTTTCCCACCGTTCCTTCCGTCTCAGTACCGGCGCCGATCGCTAGCCAAGGCCGGGAATCCTTCAGCCCTGCGACTTTTGGCGCAAAGCCCCACGGAGGTGTCCAATGAGTTTGTTGCTCGTTATTCTCCTGACCTTCGCGCAGACGCCGGCGGCCGCGCCGCCGGGTTCCACGAATCTCCGCAATGGCTGGAAATTGTTCGAAGAATCGAAACTCGCGGAGGCGCGGCACGAATTCGAACTCGCCCTTCGGCAAAATGTGCGTTCCGCCGCGCCGCGAATCGGCCTGGCGCTGGTTCAGGCGTCGATGGGAGACGGGGCGCAAGCCATCGGCAATCTGAAGACCGCAGAAATGTTGGCCAGAACACGGGAGGACAAGCTGGAGTTTCACGCTTCGGCGATCCGTCTCCATACCATCCTGCATGAGCCGCAGGACTGGCTGGATCGATGCCGGAAGCATTTCAACGACGGTCTTGCCGTCAGCAACAAGTACGCGCCCCTTCAATATCGGATGGCCCGGGCCTATATCGAGGCCAACGATCTGGCCCACGCGCAGGACCTTCTGGCCCAGGTTGTGGCCATGAACGGCGACCTCTCTCCCGTTGCAGACCGCGAATGGAAACGCGTGCAGAAAGTATTGCGCGCCTCGCCGGCAACCCGCACCGGAGCTGGAATCGCCATGCAGGATCGCATTTCGCGGGCAGACCTTTGTGCGCTGCTGGCGGGCGAGATCTCGATCGAGAAGCTGTTCAAACCGGACACGGCGAAGAAATCCGTCGCCGAGCCTGCCGATATCCGGAACCACCGCCGGCGCCAGGATATTGCGGCGATTCTTCAGTGGGGCATCCGCGGCCTGGAAGTTTCACCCGACGGT
>JAHFTY010000014.1:0-460 GCA_023265365.1 Acidobacteriota bacterium | reverse complement strand
CGCCGAAATGGCGTTCGTCCTGGAGGACCTCCTGATCAAAGCCACCGGCGACCGGTCGATGAGCAACCGCTTCATCGGAAACAACACGTCTCCTTTTTCCGACGTCCCGCCGACCTACGCGTGGTTCAACTCCATCATGACCGCCACCTCCCGCGGAATGCTGGAGGCCGCATCGAACGGAAAGTTCGAACCCGATACGCCGGTCGAAGGCGCGGACGCGCTGCTGGCGGTGCGCAAACTTGCGGCGGAATCGAAGTAAGCCTGTATTTAGGCCACGCGGTGCATATAATTGGCCGGAAAAAGCAATCAACTCCTATCGCGTTTCGAGCGGGAGGCAGTCATGAGCACAACGAAACGGTGGATGGCGACGTCATTGGCGGCTGTCCTGATCCTTTGTTCAAGCGGCAGGACTCTTCGGAGTCAACAGAAGTTCGCCGGCGACGACGCCGACCAGCCGATC
>JAHFTY010000146.1 GCA_023265365.1 Acidobacteriota bacterium | reverse complement strand
TCCCCGCCTGTTGCGACTGGTAATGGTCCTTTCCGTCTTTCTGACGCTGGCGGGCCTCGCGGCAGCACAGGCGCTGGTTACCGTGGAATCAAAGTCTCCGGATGGTCTCTGGAACGATATTGATTCGTTGCCGCTGCGGAACGTGGACGCGGAGCGCGCATACCGGCCGGGGAGTTACCGGACAGTGCGTCTCGACGTGTCGGCATTCCAGAACATGATCGCGGGCGCTCCGGCGGAGTTCAAATCGGCGGGAGGGCGGGCCATGACTCTACCGATGCCTGACGGAAGGTTTGAACGATTCGAAATCGTCGAGTCATCGATTCTCGCGGCGGAACTGGCGGCGCAGTTTCCGGCAATCAAAACGTTTTCAGGAAACAGTCTGGACAATCCCGCTTTCACGGCGAGGTTGGATTGGACGCCTGCAGGTTTTCAAGGAATGGTCATCGGTCCGGGCACGTCGATGTTCATCGAGCCTTACGACCGGGGCGACATCACAACCTATATCAGTTACTTCAAGTCGCAGAGCGCGACGCCTGCCCCGGCTTTTCAATGTTTCGCGAAGCCGTCGCCACGGCCGTTCGCGTTGATCGCCGACGGTCTCACGCCGTTGGCGCTGACGTCCGGTCCGGTACTTCGCACCTATCGCCTGGCTTTGGCGGCGACCGGCGAATACACGACCTTTCATGGCGGAACGGTCGCCGGCGCTCTGGCGTCGATGACGAGCACCATGAATCGGGTCAACGGAATCTGGGAACGCGATTTCGGCATTCGCCTGGTCCTGATCGCCGATGAAGCCAGGATCATTTACAGCAACCCGGCCACCGATCCTTACACCAATTCCGACAGCAGCAAAGCGGCGGACGAAAACCAGGCGAACCTGGACTCCGTGATCGGCAATGCCAATTACGACGTCGGCCATGTGTTCACCACGGGCGCGGGCGGCGTAGGTGCCGCGGGAATCTGCGTGGCGGGCGGCAAAGGGCTGGGCGCCACCGGACATGATTCGCCCGTGGGCGACAAGTTTGACGTCGAGTATGTGGCTCACGAAATGGTCCATCAGTTCAGCGGGAACCACACTTTCAACAGCATTGCGCCGGGATGCGGTGTCGACAACCGGAATGCAAGCACGGCATTTGAACCGGGTTCCGGCTCGACGACGGCGTCCTACGCCGGCCTGTGCGAGGGCGCGAACCTTCAAAGTACCAGCGACGATTATTTCCACAGCGGCACCTACGGCGAAGTCCTGGCTTACATCACAACGGGCGAAGCCGCGCAGTGCGCGGTTCAGATTCAAACCGGAAACCGGCCGCCCGTCCTGAGCGCGGGATCCAATTACACGATCCCGCGATCGACCCCTTTCACGCTGACCGCGACGGGCACCGATCCGGATGGCGACACCCTCACCTACACCTGGGAACAAATAGATGCCGGAGCCGCGTCGCCGCCCGAAACCGACGACGGAACCCGCGCGATCTTCCGTTCGTATCCTCCGACGACGAACCCGTCCAGAACCTTCCCACAACTTCGCTATCTTCTGGAGAACGCGAATGTCCCTCCGGCAACCTACGCCGCCAGGAACGAGAGTTTTCTGACCGGCGAACAACTTCCGATAACGAGCCGGACGATGAAGTTCCGCGCTCTTGCTCGGGACAACCGGAAAAGCGGAGGCGGCGTGGCGACCGCCGACATCCAACTCACCGTCAGTTCGGCCAGCGGTCCGTTCCGAATCACCCAGCCCAACACGGCGTTGACCTGGGCGGGTGGGTCCACGCAGGCCATTTCCTGGGAAGCTGCCGGGACCGCAAGCGCTCCGGTGAGCGCAGCGAACGTGAAGATCACCATGTCCACGGACGGGGGGCAAACGTTTCCGGTCACCGTGCTGGCGAGCGCTCCGAACAACGGGTCCGCCTCGGTCACCGTGCCGAATACCGCGACAACTCAGGGTCGAATCAAGGTGGAAGGCCTGGGCAACGTCTTCTTTGATGTATCCGACACCAACTTCACGGTGACGGCCTCGACAACGACCACCACCGAAAATGTCCGCAACTTCGTCGTCGCTCAAAACGGCGGCACGTCGTTGTCGACTTCGGGCTCCGGCAATTCCGTCGCCGTCGGTTCGGTGCGTGTGCGGCCCGGAGCCGGCAGCTCCGCTCCGAGCGGCCTGGCGGTTTTCGGATTCCGGCAGAACGGAGTTCTGGTGACGGAAGCGGCGGTCACGGCAACCCCTGCGGTGACCGGCGGCCGGATTTATGCGGAGGTGAATGGCCCCGTCAATACGGGACTCGCAATCGCGAATCCGAACGATCAGGCCGCGACCATCACTTTCTTCTTCACCGATGCGAACGGCGTAAACTTCGGCAACGGTTCGACCACCGTGCCGGCCAGGGGACAGATCGCGGCATTCCTGAACCAGACGCCGTTCAATGGCGGAAACAACCTGAGCGGCACTCTGACATTCAACTCGACCGCGCCCGTCTCTGCCGTGGCCCTTCGCGGTTTCACGAATGAGCGGTCCGACTTTCTTCTGACGACACTGCCGGTGGTAGCCCTCACGCCGGCGGTCGGCGATTCGCTTGTTCTTTCGCACTTCGCGGACGGGAGCGGTTGGACGACCCAGCTTGTTTTCGTCAATCCAACCGACGACACGTTGACCGGGACCGTTCGATTCTTCAGCCAGGGCAGCCCGACCACGCCGGGCGCAGCAATATCGCGAACTGTCGACGGGCAAAGCGCCTCCAGCTTCACCTATGCGATCCCGCCGCGAAGTTCGAGACGTCTGAAAACCGCCGGCACCGGCGACGTCGTTGTCGGCTCGGTGCGCGTGGACGCCGCGGCCGGGAGCAGGCTGCCGTCCGGATTGAGCGTCTTCTCTTTCAAGAATGCCGGAGTCACCGTCACCGAGGCGGGCGTCCAGGCCCTCGAGGTCTCCTCCGCACAACGGATGTACGCCGAACTGGCCGGAACCGTTCAAACTGGTTTTGCGATCGCCAATCCCGCTGGATCCACGGTACCGGTGACCTTCGAACTCACGACGCTCGCCGGAGCGGTGGTCAAACAGGCGACCGTGAACCTTCCCGGCAATGGTCAGACCGCGATGTTTCTGAATCAGATTCCCGGGTTCGATACCGTGCAGAGTCCGTTCCAGGGCCTGCTCCGAATCACCACCACATCGACCGCCGGACTGGCCGTGGTCGGTCTTCGCGGCACAACCAACGAAAGAAGTGATTTCCTGATCACCACCACGCCACCCGTGAACGAGAAGGCGGCACCCGTGAATTCCGAACTGTTCTTCCCGCACTTCGCGGACGGCGGCGGCTACACGACGAAGTTCATCCTCTACAGTGGAGCGCCTGGCCAGTCCCTGCAGGGATCGCTGTTGTTCTACAACCAGTCAGGACAAAACATAATCGTCTCGATTCCTTGAGGCTTTCAAAGGCTCGACGTTGCGCTACAATCCATGTTCCGAAACAAATATTCAGTACCACGGGAAATCCGGACTCATCGGCCTCGGCGCCGATGAGCACCCGAAACGATCAATTGAAGAAAGGGGCGCAAATGAACCTCAATAAAGCGCTATGGGAAAAAGGCGACTTCACTCGCATCGCGGGGAGTATGCGAGAGAGCGGAGAATCGCTCGTCAAGGCGATCGGCATCACGCAGGGACTGAAGATCCTGGACCTCGGGTGCGGGGATGGGACGACGGCATTGCCGGCAGCGAAAATCGGCGCGGACGTGTTGGGTGTCGACATCGCCAGGAATCTTGTGGAGGCGGGAAACAAGCGCGCCATGGAGCATGGTTTGCCCAATTGCCGGTTCCAGGAAGGCGATGCCTCCCAACTCGCGGAGTTGCACGATCACACGTTTGACCTCGTCGTCAGCATCTTCGGAGCGATGTTCGCGCCAAGACCGTTTGACGTTGCCAAAGAGATGGTGCGCGTGACGAAGCCCGGAGGCCGGATCGTGATGGGAAACTGGATTCCCAACGATCCGACGCTGGTGGCTCAAGTCCTCAAGATCAGCTCCTCTTACTCACCGCCACCGCCGGAAGGTTTCATCAGCCCGATGACGTGGGGGATCGAGGCCAACGTGGTTGAGCGATTTGGGGCCGCCGGTGTCCCGAAAGAGAATGTGTCGTTCGTCAGGGACACCTATACGTTCAACTTTCCCGGAGCCCCTTCAGAGCTGGTTGACGCATTCAGAAAATACTATGGACCGACCATGAATGCCTTCGAGGCGGCGGAAAAGAACGGTCGAGGAGATGCATTGCTCGAGGAACTGAAAGATTTGTTCAACGCGCATAACAAAAGCAAGGAAGCCACCTCGATTCCGGCGACCTTCCTGCGCGTTACCGTGGCCCGCTGAGGGACAACCCTGAACGCACTTCATTCAACATGGAGGGAGGAAGCTGATGACACGTACGATGCCGCAACCGGACCCGAGTCCCATCCTGCAAACGGCTTTTGCCTTCTGGTCTTCCAAGGTTCTCCTCACCGCAGTCGATTTTGGAGTCTTCACCAGACTGCGCGATCGCCGACTCACGGGCAGGGAACTTGGGGCCGAACTTGGACTGCATCCTCGCGGCATCGCGGACTTCTTCGACTCGCTGGTGGCGATGAGGTTTCTCGAACGGGAGGGCGACGGCGCTTCCGCGAAGTACTTCAACACGCCGGCAGCCGCTCTGTACCTCGACAAGGACAGTCCCCGATATGTGGGCGGCATCCTGATCATGTTGAACGACCGGCTGTTCAAGTTCTGGCACGACCTCCCCGAGGCACTGCGCACCGGCAGACCGCAGAACGAAATCAAACATGGACAGAAGGGGATGTTCGAAGAACTTTATTCGGAATTGCCCCGGCTTGAACAATTCATGGGGGCGATGACGGGTCTGTCGCGGATCAACTTCGAAGCGCTGGCGGAAAAGTTCGATTTCTCACGCTTCAAAACGCTGTGCGACGTCGGCGGCGCCACGGGACTTCTCTCAATTGAAGTGGCCAGGAAACACCCTCACCTCAAGTGCACGTCCTTTGACCTGCCGCCTGTCGAACCCATCGCCCGGAAACATATTGCGACCGCCGGACTTGGGAATCGCATCGGCACCGCTGCCGGAAACTTTTTCAAGGACCCGCTGCCCCGGGCCGACGTGATCACCATGGGCATGATTCTGCACGACTGGAACCTCGAAAAGAAAAAGCACCTCATCCGCGCCGCCTACGACGCTCTGTCGGCTAACGGCGCGCTGATCACCATCGAGGCGCTGATCGACGATGCGAGGCGCGAAAATGTCTTCGGCCTCCTCATGTCCTTGAACATGCTGATTGAGTTCGGAGACGCGTTCGACTATTCCGGCGCCGATTTCCAGGAGTGGTGCATCGAGGCCGGGTTTAAACGATTCGAGGTGATCCACCTCTTCGGACCATCCAGCGCGGCCATTGCCTACAAATAGCCGCGCAGCCCGTAAAGCCGGAGCCCGATAGGCGACGGTTCAACGGTCAGGTTTCAACCTACGCCGCAATCGGAGAAGACGCCTCCACGTTGAGCGCTCCGGCTTCGTGCAACGCCTTTGTCACTTTGGCAAGTTCTTTTGGTGAATTCAGCTGAACAGTCAAAACTGTTGCCGCGACTTTGGTATTACCTGCAAGCAGGCCACTGCCGCCCGGAATCAGACCGTAGAGTGCCCATCCGAACGATCCGCTGATCGGCATCGACAAGCGGATGAGGGGAAACGACCAACTCCTGCAAACATAAGACTCCCTTGACGAGCAGGCAGCTCGTGGCACTCCCCTGCGCAACTCTTGTACCGATCCCATTGGTTCCGTTTCAGTAACTTACAGCGACACGCCGGCCGAAAACTGGCAACCTGGCATGCCGGGTTGCAGACCGATGATTCTTTGGGCTTGCCTGTCAATTTGACGCGTCGCCCTCGAATGTTTCACGACAAACTGTCGCATACGCCAACGCCCAATTCACGGGAACGGGCGCCGTCCCGGTTGTAGCGTGTTGACATCACAGGAAAACCCTTGCTGCCAAATCGGAAATGGACGTGCCGTAGAAGCCCTCGGCAGAAGTGGGTCAGAAGCCGGTCCCATTTTTGAACTTCGGGGTCCGGGCAGGTATCTGACCCGGATCGTCCTTTTGCCCGGCTGTTCGAGACGAGTCAAGGAGGAGACAGCTATGCCGTCCATGGAACGGCGCTCGTTCATCAACTACCTGCTGGGAACGAGCGTCGGCGCCACATTCCTGTCCATCGCGTATCCCATCCTCGAGTTCCTTATTCCCCCGGCCATCAGCGAAGCTCAGCAAAACAACGTTATTGCCGGAAAGGCGACGGACCTGAAGCCGAACACGGCGTTGATCTTCAAGTTCGGAACCCGGCCGGGGATTCTGGTGCGGACTGCGGAGGGCGAGTTGCGGGCGTTTTCCGCAAGCTGCACCCATCTGAATTGCACTGTTCAGTACCGCGACGACTTGCGTCACCTGTGGTGCGCGTGTCACGGCGGCCAGTTCGATCTCAATGGCATCAATGTGGCGGGGCCGCCGCCAAGGCCCGTCGAACAATATGCAGTGAATCTTTCGGGAGGTGACATTGTTGTCTCCAAACGATGAGCACGTGAGATCCACACCCCCTTCATGGTTTGACTGGCTGGACGACCGGCTGGGGCTCCGGGCGGCGCGGCATCTGGCCGAGAAAAAGACCGTGCCGGTGCACCGGCACTCGATCTGGTATTACTTCGGTGGAATGACGCTGTTCCTCTTCACGATCCAGGTCAGCACCGGAATCCTGCTGCTTTTGTATTACCGGCCGAGCGCCGACACGGCATTTGAAAGCGTGGAATTCATCATGACGCAGGTGCGCTTCGGCTGGCTCGTACGGTCGATCCACAACTGGTCCGCAAATCTGATGATTGCCGCGCTGTTCATCCACATGTTCAGCGTGTTCTTTCTGCGCGCCTATCGCTCGCCGCGCGAAATCACGTGGCTCAGCGGCGCATTCCTGCTTTTCCTTTCGCTCGCGTTCGGATTCAGCGGATATCTGCTTCCATGGAACACGCTTTCATTTTTTGCCACGAAGGTTGGCACCGAAGTCGCCGGGGTGGTTCCGGTAGCCGGACAGTTCATGGTTCGGTTTCTTCGCGGCGGGGACGAGGTCACGGGCGCGACGCTCACCCGGTTCTATGGGTTTCATGTCGCCATATTGCCTGCCATCACCACGGCCCTTCTCACGCTTCACCTGCTCATGGTGCAGCAGCATGGAATGAGCGTGCCGGAATCCGTCAAAGAACCCGTGAAAACCATGAAGTTCCTTCCGAATTTTCTCCTGCGCGACATCATTGGCTGGCTCACGGCGCTGGCCGCGCTGGCCGCACTGGCCGCGATCTTCCCATGGGATCTCGGTGTGAAGGCCGATCCGTTCGCTCCGGCACCCGCGGGAATACGGCCCGAATGGTTTTTCATGTTCATGTTCCAGACGTTGAAATTGCTGCCGGCAAAGATCGGATTCGTGGAGGGCGAGGTGCTTGGCGTTCTGGGCTTCAGTCTCGGCGGCCTGGTCCTTCTTCTCGTGCCGTTGATCGACAGCCGCGGATCGAAACGCATTGCGAAGATACTCGCGGCGGCCGGCGGCCTGGTGATGATTTACATCCTGGCGATGACCGTCGCCGGGTATCTGGAGTAGGAGGCGCGAATGTTCGTTGTTGCGGCACTTTTCCTGATCGGCCTGCAAGGGCCTCCATCGGCGCCGGTCAACACGTGTGTCTCCTGTCACCTCGAAGCAGGCGACGATCTCGCGGCCCCGATCGCGAAGGTCGCCGATGATGTTCACGGCAAGCGTGGATTCTCCTGCGTCCATTGCCACGGCGGCGACGCCGGCGAGGCCGATATGGACAAGGCCATGGATCCCCGAAAAGGATTCGTCGGCAAGCCGGCGCCGAAACAGATACCGGTGATTTGCGGGAAATGTCACAGCAACGCCGACACGATGAAGCGTTTCAATCCGGGAATTCGAGTGGACCAGGAAGCCGAGTACCGCACCAGCATGCACGGCAAACGCCTCGCCCAGGGTGACGTGAAGGCCGCAACCTGCGTGAGCTGCCACGGAAACCACGGCATTCGTGCGGTGAGCGATCCGAACGCGCCCGTCTTCCCCACTCACGTCGCCGAAACCTGCGGACGCTGCCATTCGGATGCCGCCTACATGAAACCGTACGGCATTCCCACCGATCAGGCGGCGAAGTATAAAGCCAGCGTTCACGCGGACGCACTGTTCAAGATGCAGGATCTTTCCGCTCCCACCTGCAATGATTGCCACGGCAACCATGGCGCAACGCCTCCCGGCACCGCGTCGGTCGCAAATGTCTGCGGCACGTGTCACGCGCGACAATCGGAACTGTTCGGCGCAGGCCCTCACAAAAGTGCATTCGACACCATGGGAGTCGGCGAATGCCTGGCATGCCACGGCAACCACGAAGTCTTCCGCCCGACCGATGCGTTTATCGGCACCGGAAACAAGGCGATCTGCATCAAATGCCACAATCAGGGAGAGCCGGGGTATGAAACGGCAGCAACCATCCGGCAGGACCTTCTCACATTGAGCGAACGCATCGCCGGCGCCGACTCCGTGCTCGAACGCGCCGCCCGGGCCGGCATGGAAGTGAGCCGGGCGCGATTCGAACTCACCGAAGCGAACCACGACCTCACGAATGCCCGCGTGCTCATCCATAGTTTCTCGGCTCCCGGCGTGGAGAAGGCGACCGGACCGGCACTGGCGATCGCAGACAAGGCGCGCCAGGCCGGAGAGAACGCACTGAAGGAATGGACCTTCCGGCGCAAAGGTCTGGCGGTGTCGCTGCTGGTCATCGCTCTGGCGATCGTGAGCGTTTACCTGAAGATTCGACAAATCGAGGCAGGTTCATGAACATCCTCGCAGCCGCCGTGTTCATCGTGTTTCTCATCCTGCCCGGATGTTCTGGCGGTGAACCACCGCCACCACCTCCACTCGATGCGCCTCCGGGCGTCTTTACCTCGGCGGAGCGCTGTGGCGAGTGCCACACGGATATTTACCGCGTCTGGACCTCGTCGCTCCACGCGGCGTCGTTCACAAACGAGACGTTTCAGGCGTCGCTGAGGGAACTGACGAATGGAAAGGAAGCTCTGTCTTCGGTCTGCATGGGATGCCACGCCCCGGTGACGGCAACGGACGTCGCGCGTGAGGGAGTGACCTGCGACTACTGCCACTCGATTCAAAACGTCGATGTGAAGACGCGCCCGATTCAAGCGGTGTTGTCCGTGGGTAAAACGAAATTTGGCCCCGTTTCGAATGCGCATTCCACCGGTCACGAGGTTGCCGTGTCCCCGCTTCATGCGGAATCCGCCATTTGCAGCGGGTGTCATGAATACCAGAACCCCGCCGGCCTCCAGGTCCTGGGCACTTTTTCGGAATGGCAGGCGTCCGATATGGGCGCGGCGGGCATGACGTGCCAGCGCTGCCACATGCCTTTGACCGGAATGAAGGTGGTCGATCCTCGGGTCAAGCGGGAACCGGCATCCTTTGTGAATCTCCACAAAATGCCCGGGGCACATTCGAAGGACCAGTTGTCCAAGGCTCTGGAGTTTCAGATTGTGGAGGTCCGTCGCGAAGGGGTTGACCTCCACATCCGCGTCATGGTCCGAAATCACGGCGCAGGCCATAATGTACCTACGGGGATGCCGACGCGGGCAATTGTGCTCACGGCCGAAACTACCGGCAATCGTTCGGGAGTTCAGCGCCAGATGCGGACATATGGAACAAGTGTGGTGGACGCCGCGGGCCGGCGCCTGGAACATGACAGCCAGATCATGATTTCCGGCGCGAAACTCGCCACCGACACACGCCTTCGTCCGTCCGAGCAGCGGAGGGAAGACTTCACGTTCAGGATTGCGGCGGACGAGAACGTCGATATCAACATCACGCTGACCTACCGCTACTCGCCATTCGGCGACGCCCAACCCAGCGTCGATTTTGAATTTGCAGGAAGACGTCAACAATCCATCATGCGATTCGTTGGAAAGGAGAAATCATGAAAACCGTTGTATTGGCCATCATCATCGCGTTCACCTTTGCCGTTCTGACCGCCGCCACGCCTCCGGGCGCCGGCGACGCCGCCGCGGGTAAGGCGGTTTATACGAAGAAATGCGCTTCCTGTCATGGACCGAACGGAGAAGGCAAGGATGCAGTCGCCAAGATGTTGAAGGTCGAACTCAAGGACCTCGGCTCGAAGCAGGTTCAGGGAAAGTCCGATGCCCAACTGATCAAGGACACGAAGGAAGGCATCGGCAAAATGAAACCGGTGGCGGACCTGAAGGACAAAGACCTTCAGGATGTCGTCAGTTTCGTCAGAACCCTCGCAAAGAAGTAGGCTCGCCTTGGCTGTGAACGAACTGGACACCACCCCGGCGCTTCGCGCCACCCGTCGTCGAGGCACTGCTGTCCCAATAATGCGAAATCGGGGAAAAGCGTTTTCCCGTCCTCGTCGAGGGGTGGCGCGAGGCGCCGGGTGGTGTCCGCGCGCACCCATTCTCGAAATCCGGATCTGACCTCATGCCCTTCTCCATGACGCCGTCTTCCACTCCCGATTTCCCCACCCGGGCCTTGTCCCGGGCGGCCGGTGCTGAGCTGATCGCCGGTAACAAGATCCGGTTGTTAAAGGATGCTCAGGAGAACTACCCGGCATGGATCGAAGCGATCGAGTCCGCAAGGAAATGGATTCACTTCGAGAGCTACATCATTCACGACGATGAAACGGGCATGCATTTCGCCGAAGCGCTGGCGGCCAAAGCGCGCGATGGCGTCAAAGTGCGGCTGATGTATGACTGGGTCGGATCCCTGGGCAACGCCTCATTCCGTTTCTGGCGCCGGCTGGCGGCCGCCGGTGTCGACGTCCGGTGCTTTAACCGGCCGCGTCTGGATCGTCCTTTCGGCTGGATGAACCGCGATCACCGCAAGATGATTTCCGTGGATGGCCGCGTTGCGTTTGTGACGGGATTGTGTGTCGGTGCCCGGTGGATGGGATCGCCTGAACGCGGCATTGAACCCTGGCGCGACACCGGCGTTCAGGTTGAAGGCCCGGCGCTGCAGGACATCGAAAGGGCCTTCGCGGATGTCTGGGCGTTCGCCGGAGAACCGCTGCCGCAGCGGGAATACCGCCTGTCGAAAGCGATTCCGCCCGCTGGCGATGTCGCAATGCGCGTCGTGGCCAGTGCTCCCAATGTCGGCGGCGTCTACCGGCTCGACCAGTTCGTCGCGACTCTTGCCCGCCGTTCGATCTGGCTTTCAGACGCCTATTTTCTGGGCACCTCTCCCTACGTCCAGACGCTTCGAGCGGCCGCGCATTCCGGCGTGGATGTGCGCCTTCTGATGCCTGGCGCCAACGACATTCCGGTCATGCGGTCCGTCTCCAGGGCCGGACTGCGGCCGCTGCTCGAGGCGGGGGTCCGGGTCTTTGAATGGAATGGCACAATGATGCATGCGAAAACGGCGGTGGTCGATGGCGAGTGGTCCCGGGTGGGATCGACGAATCTGAACTGGCTCAGCTGGCTCAGCAACTGGGAACTGGACGTCATCGTCGAGGATCAGGGATTCGCGCAGCAGATGGAGAACCTCTTTCTCGGCGATCTCTCCCATTCCACCGAAATCGTCCTGGACGCCCGGCGCCGCCGGCCGGTCGCCGCTTCGGCGGCATCGAGGCGGAGACCGCGGCGGATCAAGACCGGAACCGCCGGACGAACCGCCGCCGGCGTGTTGCGGCTCAGCAACGCCCTCGGTGCAGCGATCACAAACCGCCGGGAACTGGGGCCCGCCGAAGCCGTGATCATGGGCTGGGGCGCACTGCTGCTGTCTGCATTCGTGGTGGTCGCCGTCCGCTGGCCCAAAGCGGTGGCGTTCCCGGTGGCCGTCTTCTGCCTCTGGGTTGCCGCCACTCTGACGATTCGCGCATGGAGGCTCCGGCGGCGCGGAAAACATCGATCGGAATAGAACGTGCTCAATCTACGGCTGACCGGAAAGGAGCTCTTATGTCGAATCGTGCCACCAGTCAGCTTTCCGGGGATCACCAGTTGATCCTCCAGTCGCTGGAAGTTCTCCGGGAGATCAGCGGACGTCTCGCCCGCCAGGAGACGGTCGACCGGAACGATCTTCGACTATT
>JAHFTY010000145.1 GCA_023265365.1 Acidobacteriota bacterium | reverse complement strand
TTCTTTCTGGCAGCAGCTTCCATTTCGCTTTCGCGCATGCGGTAGCTTTGGCCTTCGAAAAGCGTAACGTCGGCGTGATGGGTAAGGCGGTCCAAGAGAGTGGCGATAGATGTGGCGTTGGGGAAAACGGTGTTCCAGTTCTTGAATAACCGATTCTTAGTTAGGACCGTCGCTTGCACGTATTCGAGAGAGGGAACTCCAATGAGACAAATACATTTTTCGCAAAGGTTGGCGTCCATCTCCAGCGGAAACAGAGAATGTTGCGCGTTAATAGTCCCGGATCCGATGAGGCCGTGCGCAGGTGAAGCCGAAGTTCCACGAGAGGAACTTCGGGTTCACGTATAGCACCTTGAAAGCCTCCACGAAATACGCGCCATCACGTAACACAGACCGTGCCTCCGCTTTCGCGCATGGCTTGCCGGGAGGAACGGTAGAAAGTTCGCCTGTAAAACCGTCAGTTTCTCGCCCGGCTTCACGAATGACCAGAAACACCGTATCTGCATCCTCCGCAGTTGACATAAAGCGTTTTTATACGACACTGCAGGTCGCCGCCACATCGCTTTGAAATTTCCTATCCGCCCCGAGTCTGCGCGCCGACATGCTCGGGATCGTTGCCGGTATAACCAGCTTTCTCCATGAAGGCCGAGACCTGCTTCTGCGGGGTGACCCTATAGAGCACGTTGTCCAGCAGACCTGCGAAAATCCAATAGCCGTCGGCCCCTTCCGCGATACAGAGCCCGCCTTCAGTGAGACCAAAGCCGCGACCAAGCTCCACCAGCTCCGCGCCCGGTGAAACGATGTCGTCGAGCGCGGGATCGGTTTTCGTGATCGAGAACGACTTTGCCTCAGGTGGAGGACCGTCGCCACGCATCTGAGGAACCGCTGCGCCGCGCTGCGCCTGCGCAACTGCGAGACTGATGATGGCTAGCAAAATGGCGTTAGACCACGTTAGACCAGGCCGCAGACTTCTTCATTGTGTCACCTACTCATCGCATGATTCGCGTGGAACGCTGTTATCATGAGCCGTTTTCCCGCGAGAGCAAGATCAAACTCGTGGACGTAATTCCAGTTTTAATTCAGTCACCGAAGATGCGACTATCTGCGGCTCTGAGCGAAGGGAACCATTCTTGATTTGAGGATTCGCCGATCCCGCGTAAGTAACGGAATATTTTCAACGACGCTGGTTGCACCAATGATCTCGTCCGCAGGATCAGAAGAGAAATCCAACTGGGTACTCTTTCTGGCAATTTCAAGCGTCACGGGAAAGACCGTGACACTTCGATGAAAGGCGGCGAAGCCGGCGTCGTGGAAGTCTATTTCGAGGCGTCTCAGTTGGACGAGCTTTGCGAGTTCCCAGAATACGATGTCCGAAATCGCCAGCGAGTCGTCCGCAATGAGCCGATGTTCAGCCTTACTTAGATCGCCGCTTAGGAGTGCGACGACGATGTGCGTGTCCAGATTCAGCATTCCACTCTACACCGGTGCTCAGGATGTCACCCTTGATCTTTATCTTGCCCTTCATTGAACCGATAAGCCGCTCGTTCGTGTCGGTGTTCATCGGCAATACCTTGGCGACAGCGCGGCCACGCTTCGTAATCACGATTCCCCCCGGTTCCAGACGTTCCAGAATGTTTAAGCACTTGGCCTTAAACTCTGTGGCGGTAAAGACCTTTTCCTTCAGCATGTGCCGAGTATTGCATATGACCAGACAGATGACCAGTCCGTGCCGGTAACAAGCCTGTTATGTCACCGTGACGGCCTCATCGGCGAAATCGAATTAAGTGCAGATTGCCAAAAGTAATTCGAGGGGACTATATGTCGTCTGGACGTGCTTCGTAAACAGCGGGAGACAGCGGTGGAGTACGGGATGGCAGGCCGAGACAGTCCAAGATTTTTCGAGTGTTCTCCGGGGAATGGATTGAGGCGAGAATACGGAGCCGGCCGCCGCAACATTCACATTCGAGAACGTCCAGCGCGAAAACTCTCATCATTAGAATCGCCCACGCGTAATTGCCGTTCGGAGACCGCTGAGCGGCGGTCGCTGGCGCTTCGGTTTCGCTATCGACCTTTGCGGCGCTTGCGCCTTGAATTCGTGAAAGCGGATCGGCAACTATCGCGACAGTCGGCTCGTTCCGCCGCCAACGCAGGACGCAAGCCACAACGCAACAGCCTTTCGAGCCTATTCCTATCGAATGCGACGATAGCGGCGTTGGCATGAAGATTGAATCCTCCCACCGAAGCGCAGCGTGGACTCGCCATCGCTTCGAGGCTGTCGCCATCGATGCCGCCTCCTCCAAACCTGGAAAGCCGGTTTCCACGATTGGGTCCCACCGCGATTCTGCCGCGCACGGCTGCTGCATACAAAGCCGCCAGCCCCGGGTCGCTCTCCGACAACTCATCGTCCTGGCTAGACTCTGGAAATGCCGATTTCGCAGGTCTCGCCGTCGATGTCCCACCTCGTCCAGTGTTCGGCGCCGTCGCGGCCGGCACGGATTTCGCTGGCCAGGGTTTCGGACTTCACGTAGCCGGACATGTGCTGAACCGCGTCGCTGATGCGGGATGAGCTTTCGAACTGGATGCGAATGCGATCCGTGACTTCGAATCCGGCGTCCTTGCGCATGTTTTGAACGCGGTTCACGAATTCACGGGCGAGTCCTTCGTCGAGCAGCCCGGGAGTGAGCGTGGTGTCGAGAGCGACGGTGAGCCCGCCGTTCGAATCGACCAGCCATCCTTCCATGCTCTGCGCTGCGATCGTGACATCTTCTGCCACAACCGTGACTCTGGCGCCGTTGATTTCCGTCGAGAACCGGCCGGCCTTGTCGAGTTCATTCACTTCGGCCGCCGACATTTCCCGGATGCGTTTGGCCACGGCGTTCACGTTCCTGCCGAACTTCGGACCAATCACTTTGAAGTTCGGGTTCGCGGTCTTGCTCACGATCGGCGACGATTCATCGACGAACTCGATCGCCTTGACGTTCAACTCCTCGAGGATCACATCATTCATCTGCTCCACGAGCCGCCGCACATTCGTGGATGCCGGGATCGCGATACGGGAAAGCGGTTGGCGGGTCTTTAAATTCGACTTCGCGCGCATCGAACGCACCACGCCGACGATACGCTGGGCCACATCCATGCGGCGTTTGAGTTCCTCATGGATGAGCTCCTTACGCGCATCGGGCATGGGCGCAATGTGCACCGACAGGAACGGCTCGCGGCGCGTGGCATCCATCAGTGACCGGTAGACGGCGTCCGCAAGAAACGGGGCGATCGGCGCGGTCATCTTCACGATCGCGAGAAGGGACTCGAACAACGTCTGGTAAGCGGCCGTCTTGTCCTTGCCGGGCCCGCTTTTCCAGAACCGGCGCCGGTTCCGGCGGACGTACCAGTTCGACAGTTGCTCGATTGTAAAATCGCTGACGAGGCGGGCGGCTTTTGTGGGATCGTAGCCTTCCATTGCGAGGTTGTAGCCGGCGATCGTGGAATTCAGCACAGACAGGATCCATCGATCGATGTCCGGACGCTCGTCGGCAGGGATGTCCTCTTCCTTGTACTGAAACCCATCGATGTTGGCGTAAAGCGTGAAGAAAGCATAGGTGTTCAGCAGAGTGCTGAAAAACTTTCGCTGGATATCAGCCACGGCATCGACGTCGAAGTTCTTCGGCTTCCACGTGGGACTGCTTGCGATCAGGAACCACCGTACACTGTCGGCTCCGTACTTGCCGATCACGTCGAACGGATCGACAGTGTTCCCGCGGGTCTTCGACATCTTCTGGCCGTTTTTGTCGAGGATCAGATCGCTGCAGATGACGTTCCTGAAACACGGCTGCTTGAAAAGGAACGTGCTGATCGAGTGCAGCGTGTAGAACCATCCCCGGGTCTGGTCGATGGCTTCGGAAATGAAATCCGCAGGGAACGATCGCTTGAACGTGTCCTGGTTTTCGAACGGATAGTGCCACTGGGCAAACGGCATGGAGCCGGAGTCGAACCAGACGTCCACCAGTTCCGGGATGCGCCGCATTTCGCCTCCGCACGCGCACGTCAACACGACGCCGTCGATGTACGGCTTGTGAAGGTCGAGCGGTTCGGGAAGCGTTCCCCCGGATTCTCGCAACTCTTTGACGCTGCCGACCGATCGGCGTTCGTCGCAACTCTGGCAGATCCAGATCGGGATCGGCGTGCCCCAGTACCGGTCGCGCGAGATGGCCCAGTCCTTGTTTTCTTCGAGCCAGTTTCCGAATCGTCCTTCACCGGTTTCCGGTGGAAACCAGTGGATCGTTTTGTTGCCATCGATCATGGCACGGGCATATTCGGTTGTTTTGATGTACCAGGACTTCCGCGCGTAGTAGAGCAGCGGCGTTTCGCAGCGCCAGCAATGCGGATAGCTGTGCGTGCAGGTTTCCTTGCGGAACAACAGTCCGCGCGACTTCAGATCCGCCGTGATTCCGGGGTCGGCCGCCTTGAAGAACTGGCCTGCAAACGGCCCGGCCTCATCGGCGAATTGACCGCGTCCGTCGAGGGCCTGGATCATCGGCAGGTCATGCTTCCTGGAGGCCTGGTAGTCGTCCTCGCCGTAGGCGGGAGCCATGTGTACGATGCCCGTTCCGTCGGTGGTGGTGACGAAATCTTCGGTAATGACGAACCAGGCCTTCCTGTCCGTTGGGAAGAAGCTGAACCATCGCTCATACTCCATGCCCACAAGGTCCTTGCCTTTGAACCTTTCCACGATTTCGGGCGCCTCTTCCTGAAGAACCGACAGCCGCTCCGTCGCAAGGATCAGAAACTCCTTTCCGTGCCGCACCTTGACGTAGTCGACGCCGGCGCCGACCGCCAGCCCCACATTCGAGATCAGCGTCCAGGGCGTGGTGGTCCACACGAGGAAAGACGTATTCTCCTCGCCTTTGATCTTCGCGCGAACATACACGGAAGGGTCCTGAACATCCTTGTATCCGAGCGACACTTCATGCGAGGAAAGCGGGGTGCCGCAGCGCGGGCAGTACAACTGGACGCGGAAACCCTGATAGATCAGCCCTTCCTTGAAGTATCGATCGAGTGCCCACCACACCGACTCGATGTATTCGTTTTCGCAGGTGATGTACGGATGCCGCATGTCGACCCAGTACCCCATTCGGGAGGTCAGGTTTTCCCACATGCCTTTGTACTCGAACACCGACTTGCGGCACTCCGCATTGAACCTGGCGACGCCGTACGTTTCGATCTCGCCTTTATGCTTCAACCCGAGTTTCTTCTCGACTTCGATTTCGACGGGCAAGCCATGCGTATCCCAACCCGCCTTGCGGTGGACCTGGAATCCACGCATGGTGCGATAGCGGCACACGAGATCCTTGATCGTTCGTGCGAACACGTGATGGATGCCGGGCTTTCCATTGGCCGTGGGGGGGCCTTCATAGAAAGTGAAGTCGGGTGCGCCCTGCCGCGCCTCGATGCTTCTTTCGAAGACGCCGTGTTGCTGCCAATAGTCCAGAACCTCCCGTTCGAGGTCCGGAAGGTTCACCTTGTCCGAAATCTGCTTGAACATCCCAATAATTTAACAGGGCTAGAAGGCAAACAGATGTGTCAATTTCACGCTGACGGCGCGGTTGAGACTCTTGAACCCGCTTATTCCGCGGCTCTCGTTGTAAACGATATAGAAGTCGCTCAGCGGGTGGTGGATGAAGCGGAATCGAACGTTGGTCGTCACGATCTTCGCGTCGGTGTTGAATTGGGTGAAGCTGACGAGGAACATTTTGGGCGAGAACGCGAAGTCCATTCGAGCGCCGATGAGATCGGTTTTGAAGTTGCCTTGAGGCAGTTTCACGGCATTGCGATTCCAACTGAGGTTTGTCTGAAAGTGGATTCCCTGCCGCCAGCCGAACATAGAACGGGTTTCGCGCAGGGTTCCGCTCCAGAACGAGCCGGTCTTCAGTCCGGATCCGCCGAAAACTCTCCGGCCGCGCGATGTGTTGAATCCCATGTCCCAGTCGTTGAAGGCATACGTTCCGGGCGGCAGCGTCACGCCGGTGTGGATGGCGAAATCCGCGTCGAGGCGCTCGAAGTTCAGGTCGCGGTTGAAATGAATGAAGTCGCCCGATTGAAAATTGAACGAAACCGTCGCCTTGTGATTCCGCGTCACCAGGCGGTTGGTCTGGTCCATGATGTAGTTCGTTTCGAACTGGGGATAGATTTCGCGAACTCTGCTGTTTCGAGGTCTTCCGTGAACTCCAAAAAAGCTGTTCACCTTCTGCATGTTTCCGCGCGGAATGAACGCGAAGTCGTTTTTGAAGTTCTGCTGAATCGTCGTATACGAGCTTCGATACGTATAAAGGCTGTCCTGATAGGTGTTTTCAAAGCGTGCAGCCAGATTGTCCTTGTCCGGCCCGGGCGTTTGCGTCTTCATCGCGAATCCGCCAAGGGTCAGTTTTCGCTGCATCACCCGGACGTTTCCGTCGAGGGCCACGGCGCGATTCCAATCGTTTTTCACGGAGGAGTCGCGGTTCATGGCCAGCATGCCGAAGTCGGAGTTTTTCAGAAACTCCCGCTGGAGACGCAGCACCGTCCAGTTGTTGGCGGGATTGTTTCCCAGGCTGCCAACCGCCATGTGAGTTGCGGCGACGTTCAAACCCACCGCTTTCCCGGTCACCCGGGCGCCGAATCGGATGGGCAATACGTCTCCGGTGCTCGATAGGCCAATGCGTCGGCTGTAGAACGGAATGATGTCGCGACCGCCGCCACCGCGGCCGCCGCCACCGCCACCACCGCCGGCTCCACCACCGCCACCGCCGCCTCCGCCACCGCCTCCGGGGCCGAATCCCTGATTGCTGGCGCCAACGTCGAACAGCCCGGAGTTTTCGAGGAAGAATTCGCGTTTCTCGGGGAAGAACGTGCTGAAGCGCGTGAGGTTCACCTGCTGCTCGTCAGCTTCGACCTGCGAGAAGTCGGTGTTGGTGGTGAGATCGACGGTCATTTTCGAAGTCAGACCGTATTTCAGGTCCAGACCGGCGCTGGCTTCCTTTTTCTTGATCAACCCGCTGCTGACATCCGGCCGGAAGTTCGCGACAGTGAACGGCTTGATGTATAGATTCCGTCCCTGCGACAGGCCTTCGAGTCCGACGAGCGACCCGGCCCACAACGTATCGAAGATCTGGAACGGGCGTGGGAACGGCGCCCACTGCGCCCATTCGTTCTTGTGCCGGGTGATGCGGTTGATATTGAACCCCCACGTTTGCTCCGCCTTGCGGGCATCAAATCGAAGCGTCTTCAGAGGGATTTCCATTTCCGTCGTCCAACCCGGCGCCTGGATTTTGGATGCGGTGCGCCAGATTCCATCCCAGTCCTGACTGCGCTGGACGCCGTTGACCTGCTGATCGCGGATGGCCGAACCGGGATTGGTCTGAAAGGCGAAGCCGTTCCGGTCGTCGTCAAAGGTATCGAACACGACCGTGATGATGTCGCCATCGCCGGGAGAGAAATCACGTTTGATTTCCGAGATGATGATCGGGCCCGTCTGATAGCAGACCACGCTGACATAGATGTTGTTCTTGTCGTAAAGAAGCCGGAATTCCGTTCGCTCTGTTGCGGGAGCGCCCGTTACGGGATCGCTCTGAATGAAGTCGACGCCGACTTCGGCGGTCGACCATACCGCTTCGTTCGGGTTCCCATCGATGACGATCGGTTCGTCCGTCTTCCGGATGTGGTAGACCTTCGTTTTTCGGATGGCTTCGTAGTCCGTGACACGCGTGCGGGCGAGCGCGGAGACCTCCCCGAGGCTCCCCTGTTGGGCAGAAGCACTCAGCGAACAAACGAGAATGACGACGAAGGCAACAAAACAACGCATAAATTCCAAAAATCTTAACCTATCGGGAGATCATGTAGGTAACTTTGCCGATCAGCGCGCGGTCCAGCAGCCCGTGCGTCACCGAATCCCGCCGCTCGTTGTACACAATGAAGATGTCGCTTAGCGGCCTATGGATGATGTTGAAGCGGATATTGGAGTTCACCTGGTGGGCATCGCTGTTGTACTGCACGAGCGCATTCATGAACATGATCGTGGAGAAGGCATAATTCAGCCGGATGCTCGCCAGATTCGTGCTGAGGCTCCGCGACGGCAGATCGATATTGTTCCGGGTGTAGCTGACCTGCGTGTTGAACTGGTGGCCTGCCCGCAGGATAGTGCCGGCCTGATAGCTCTTTCGGTGTCCGATATAAAAAGGTCCGGTTCCCCACCGGCCATTCACCGATACGGAGCGGCTCGTGTTGGTGTTTCCCGACACGAACCATTCGTCGTTGCCGTAAGAGCCGTTGGGCACCTGGAATGAACTGATCGTGAAAGGCTTCGTGACCCGTTCGTAGGACGGGTTGACACCGATCTCGCCGCCCGCCCCATCCTGAAAGCTGAACCGGAGGTGGTAATCCATGTACCGCGTGTCGAGCCGTCCGTCCGGCCCAACGTTATATTCAGTCGCCACATGCGGCCCGATTTCACGCAGCCAGCGTTTGAATCGTTCGGGACGGATGTGAAACCCGATATGGTTGTTCTGGTTCTTAATACCCACTCTTGGAAGGTAGCCGACTTCGTCACGGAAGTTGGGGGCGATCTGGATGTATGACGTTCGAACGTCCCAGAGATTGACCTTATATCCGCCACTCACGCGTCCGGCGCCGGTCTTGCCCTTGCCTTTCGTGAGCGGGCTGGCTGTGTTCGCGACGTAACCGTTCAGGTAGTAGTTCTGACGGAGACGGAAATTGGCATCCACTCCGTAAGCACGGTTGTACATCGACCCGGACTGGTCCTTATTCACGGCCATGAACCCGATATCGGAATTCGCGAGAATGTTTCGTTTCAACCGAACGACTCCGAAATTCGTTGAGGGGAGAGCCCCGTCTTTCTTTTGCTGGATATTCAGCAGTCCGACTTCAAATCGTCCAACCCGGCCCGTCAGCCGTGTGCCGCCCAAAATGGGAATGGCCTGGCCTTCGTCGGAAAGACCGATGCGGCGGCTGAAGAAGAGAATGAGATCGCTCGAGACGTTATTCAGGCGTCCGCCACCCGTTGTCCCGGATCCTCCCGGCGGCCCATTCTGAGGGTTGTAACCGATCGGCCCGCGCCCTTCGTTATTGCCGAAGACGAAAACACCGGAGTTTTCGAGAAAGAAATCGCGTTTCTCGGGAAAGAAAAGACTGAATCGGGTGAGATTGATCTGCTGGGTGTCCGCTTCAACCTGAGAGAAGTCCGTGTTGTAGGTGAAGTCCCAGGTTAATCCGGACGTGATGCCGTACTTTGCGTCGAACCCCATATCGCCGTCACGTTTGATCTTCGCGGCGGTATTTCGAGAAAGACTCGAAATCACGTAGGGCTTCAACTTCAGGTTAAGGCCCGGCTTGATTCCCTCAAGCCCTTCCAGCGTTCCGGCGTACGAGACGCGTTCGAGATTGTAGATGCGGGGAAGAGGAGACCAGTAATCTTCTTCGTTACGGCGCCGGATGGTGCGGCGGATGTTCAGGCCCCAGGACTGAATTTCGGCATCGCGGAATTTAAGGGTCTTGAACGGAACGGCGATCTCGGCGACCCAGCCGTCGTCGACGACGCGGGCTTTCGCGAACCAGACGCCGTCCCAGCTCGAGTTCATTTCGCGGCCTTCGTTACCCATCTGCGCATCCCATTTCGCGCCTGCGGCGTTGGTCGCGAACATGTAACCGTTGCGGCCGTCATGGAACGTATCCAGCACGATTTCGACGTTGTCGCCCTGGTTCTTTTCGAAGTCCTTTTTCAGGTCGCTGACAATCACCTTCTTCGGTTCCCGGTCATGGGCAACCACGCCGAAGTAGAGATTGTCGCCGTCGTACATGACTTTGACTTCGGTCTGTTCGGAAGGGGGAACGCCTTCGGCCGGTTCGGACTGTGTGAATCCGCCGGCGACGGCGGCATTGGTCCAGCCGGGTTCGTTCAGCAGCCCGTCGATACTGATGGACTCACTGATTCGAACGGGTTTAAGGCGTTGTTCTGCGTGAGCCCGTACATAATCAATTGAAGGAGTTTGTTGAAGCAGGAGAGCGAAAACCAGGGCCGCGATCATTCTTTCGTGAGTTCCAGTCGTTCGAGCGTTAAGAAGCTCCGAACGTTATCACAGCGAGCCCTGGCTTCCAAGGCAGGATCTATTTTTTATGCTTTTCCACGTAGTCGATGGCGAAGGCTTTCAGCGGCGCGCTGGAGAATCCAAGAGCGGTGGCTTCCGCCATTGCCTTTTCGATATCCCACTTGTCGACTAAGGCTCTTTTGATGAACCACATGGCGGCGGCCCGGTTCCCGCCGGCACAGTGAATAAAGGCGGGCTGATTGCCTTTCTCGACGATGGCTTTGAGGAACTTGTCGACCACCATCGGATCGGGTTTCGACCCGTTGAACGGCAGACTGATGAAATTCACGCCTGCCGCTTTGGCGGCTGCGGCTTCGGCGTCGATGTCGTTTCCCGGTTCGCTCGCTTCGCGAAGATTAAAGACGGCGACGAATCCCATCTTTTTGATCTCTGCGACCGAGCCCGGAGTGATCGCACCGGCGCAGGCGATCGTGGTTTCGATGCGATTGAGGTTCTGAATGCCGGCAACGTTTTCCTTGGTGACGTTCTGGCCGAATGCGACGGTCGCACTCAGTCCGGCAAACAGCATGAGCATGAACATTCGTTTCATTGTGTGGCTCCTGTGGGAGGCTGGCAGCCCGTGGCAGAAGACGGTAATTCTGGGTCAGACACCTCGGCGCCCATTTTCGGTGGGGTCAGACCCTTGCTTTATCAGTTCTTTGGGTCTTGACCCCGAATTGTGAAAATGGGCGCCGAGGTATCTGGCCCGCTTCTGCCACGGGCTGCTGGGCCTCTCAAATGTTTTTTGTTCTGGAGATTGACTTTATCAAAAGGCGATCCGTTTTTGTGCCCGCTCACCGGTTTTGAGTTTCCGCGGCCTCAGCTTCTCATCCAGATTCGGATTCATGATGCCGCCTTTCAGGATGAGATCCAAGGATTCTTCTATTGTGGTCATACGTCCGTCGTTTTGAACCTCAACGGACTTCAAGGTTGAGATGGGTGCCGGTAATCGAGGTCCAGCGGCCGAAGGAGACGCTTGCCGCCGACGGGGTTCTCGGAAACGTGCATCTCAGGCTTCCCAAGTGGACGCCCGTCCCCATTTTCACGTCGAAAGTGATGGACGTTGCCGACAGGGCGTCCTGATCGCGCGGCGTCATCGAGGAGATGACGTTGTCGTCCGGTTCATTTGCGAGGAGGCGCTGAACCGAAGCGCCGGTGCCCGGCAGCCAGACGCAGTAATCGACGCCGGCTGGAGGTGTCGCCGATTCGAGGCCGGATAACGTCTGGCCGTAAAGAATTTGGGCGGAATTTAATTTGCCGGTCCATGTGGGAGCAAAACGAATCCGGAATTCATCGCGCTGAAGATCCACGATTTTTTCTTCCGCGTCCGGGGTCTGCCAGTCCGCCCGAGCCGGCGGAACCTCGACCGGCGGCGGCCCGCTGACATCCTCGACGCTCGCGTTGTTGAATGACAGCTTCACGCTGGATGACGCTTCCTTCCCGTCGGAAAGGATGAAATACGCGGACGCCCCAAAAGCCGGCGCCCGGTTCTGACTTCTTGCGGCAGGATTTCGAGGCTGAGTCGTCGTCCTGCATATCAGAAACCGATAGGTAACGGCATCGGCAGTGACGGACTTGCAATCCCAATGGTCGATCACATCGGTGGCATAGCGATCCCGGTCCGCGAGCAACGGCGGATCGAGGCTGTAGATGCTTTCGTCGCCTTCGCGATGGACGAGAAAGAGATACGGCAAATCGAACTGATAGGCCTGGCTTCGGGGATCGAAGAAGGCGCTCACGGGAGCGTTGACGTTGACCTCCACCTCATCAATTGGAATTCTGCCACGCTCATACGCCTGGGTGCTTTCGGTCACCGGGAATTTCGTCGTCAACTGTACAGGCCCGTGTTCTCCACGGCAGACACCTTTGAAGATGAAGGAACTGAGGTCGTTCTTCACCTCGTCGAAGTTACTCCGGTACCAATCACCGAGCTCGCGCTTTTCATTGAAGAACGCGACGGTCTTCCAGTCGCCTTTGTCATTGATGAGTTCGGCGCATTGAATCGGTTGAGCTGTCTCAAACGCTCGTTGAAGATCCGCATCACGGAACCGGCCG
>JAHFTY010000301.1:1288-4563 GCA_023265365.1 Acidobacteriota bacterium | reverse complement strand
TTCCATTGGCGGATGTACTTTTCGAACATTTCCGCGAAAGCGATTTGATCTTTGTCGTTGTCGCGCTGAATGTCGAACCGGACATCCAGGTTTTGGATCGTCACCATTGTTCAGTCCACTCCAGGAGGTGTGAGCGGGACTTGCATCAGTCCCTCATGCGCAATTTCGATCGATTCCACGGCGACTGCGTTCTGCGTTGCGACTAACTCCGGCCCGGTCCATTTCACGGCAAGGCCGGCGCGGAATGTCCACGCGATGGCCGGCGTTCCCTTCGGTGTCAGCAGGATGATTGCGCCGTCCCGCCGCGCGCCAAGCGACTGAGTAAGCCCGGCCATGTACCAGAACCACATGCCCGGATCGCGAACAACGCCGCGGCGGAGTGATATTCTTGTCCAGGAGTGGCGCACCGGAAGTTGATGCACGTAATCGTTAACACCGCCCTCGGGATGAGCCATGAGCTCAAGATCAACCCCAAGTCCCTTGACCTCTTGAAAAGCTCCGCTCATAAACCCAGTCAGAAGCACTGCCTGCGCGGGAGGAAGGTAAGCATCCGCAGGATCGAGCGTGACCAGGAAACGGTACGACTGGAGTGGCAGTTCCATCACGGCTCGAACACCTCCAGCGATCCTTCGCCGCCGAGAACAACGCGAAGCGTGATGAACTCCATCGGGACTGCAGGCGCGATTTCGATCGCGCAGAAAGCGCGGCCCAGTTCCTGCTCTTCGACCGGCGTCGTCGTGGCATCGCACGTCACTCGAAACGCTTCCTCCGGCCGCGCTCCTTTGAGAGCGCCCGCACGATAGGCTTCGAGCAGGACTGTCGTGATGCCGCGCACGATCGTAAGCCAGAGTTCGGGACCGTTTGTCTCGAAGACGAGCGGATCGGCAACTCTGCGGATCGTGCGAACCAGCCGATGGATGAGCCGCCGGTGCGCGATATACATTCCGGCCTTATCCGTCTCGAGTGTCCGGCCGCCCCAAACCTGCAGGCCGCGTCCGGGAAAGCAACGCACTAGATTGACGCCCTCGTCGTTGAACTGCGCCTGTTCCGGCGGCTTGAACGTTTCGGTCGGATCGACTGCGTCAAACAGCGTTCCGTTCGCAGGCGTGTGATGGGCTCCGCGCTCGCGATCCATCCGGCTGATCACACCCGCCACATGGCCGGAAGGAGGAACCGCCCGCAGCGGCGCGATGATTTCATTGAGCGGATCGAGGACCCAAACCGAAGGATGGTACAGCGCTGCGGCCCGGCTGGCGGTGTCGAGGCTCGAACGCAGAGCACGAACCGAGGCCACTGCATCCTTTATATATGTTCGAAAAGCGTCGTTGTTTTTCGGCCTGGGCAGATCGACAAGAACCAACCGGTCGCGCAATTGTTCGGCCTGATCGATCGCGAAATGCAACAGATCATTGCGCTCGTCATTGGACACTTCGTGATCCCAAAGCCCCGGGATCGCAACCAGCGCGACTTCGATCTCATCCCCGACCTGGATCAGCGCATCTTTGTATTTCGAGTAATAGTCACCGCCCCTGCCGTCGGTTCCCCCATTCAGTCTCTTTTCCCACGTCTTTCGCGCCGGGCCGGCTGTAGCAGGACAACTCAAGACCGATGCGCCGGCCGGGATCATTCGGATCAGAACAGATCTGCCGTTGATTTCTTGATCGATCGCGGCCGGGTCCACCCCCGCGAAGTGTTCAACGTTCTCACCCTGCACGAGTACACGGATGTCCGCATCGGGTTCGCTCGCAGGACCCCGGTTGCGATAAGTGATACTGACGGACAGCCCGTTCGCCCACGAACCCGGACTGGAGGCCGTGATCTCGTACGCAGTCCGGGAGAAACCTGTTGGGCTGTCACTCGTCCAGCACGCCGTGCCGTCGATCTCACCCACGATCCAGTCGTCTTTCGCTGTCTCAGGATCCTTGCCGCAAATTCGCACGACATACGCCACTTCACCGCCGTTTTCGAAGTACCCTCGAATGGAATACGGCAGCGTGGCGCGATCGGGCAGGCCGCCAAATTCACGCACATACCCGCGCCACCCTTCCACGCGCACGACCTTCGACTCGGTCCCGCGGCGCGTGGGGCCGATGAACGCCGCGATGTCGGTGCGCAGAGGCGATACGCTCTGCAGCCGGCGTTCCGCGATGAAATAAAGACCGGGGATGGTTTGAGCGGGCGTCATGCTTGACCGTCAATCTCCAGACCCTCATGGCAGATCTCGAGGGTCTCCATGGCGATCTCGTTGTTCTTGGCATTGAATCCCGGCCCCGTCCATTTGGTCGGCCATCCGCGTTTGAAGTTCCAGCGCATGACCTCGCGTCGATTCTCGTCGAGCATGATCACCGATCCTTCAGTCCGCCGAACGAGACCGTTCATCGCCTCGACAATCCAGTTCCAGAATGCGAGATCGCCGATGACGCCCCGCTTCAGAGTGATGTTGGTGAACTTCTTGAGACCGGGCATTTTCCGAACGGTGATGTCTTCACTGCCATTGCGGTATTCGATGGGATCGATCGTGACCTCGAGTCCCGAGGCCTCTGCAAACGATCCTTTAACGGCGGTGCCGTCATCGCTGACACCGGTGATGATGACTTCGAAATTGTGACCGTTGTACGGATCGTCACGGTAAACGGGAGGCATGGTTTCTCTCCTTTACGGTTTAAGGTTTCAGCTCTTCTGATCGAGAGTTTTCTGTTGAATTCGGAAGATCACGAATTCCGCCGGTTTCACGGGCGCAATGCCGATGAGGCAAATGAGGCGGCCGTTATCGATATCGTCCTGAGTCATGGTCGAGTGGTCGCACTTGACGAAGAACGCCTCATCCGGTTTCGACCCCTGCAGCGCTCCGGAACGCCAAACGCTGGCGAGGAAATTGGCAATGGTCTGGCGCACGCGCGCCCACAACGGTTCGTCATTCGGTTCGAACACGACCCACTGCGTGCCTTCATCGATCGATTCCTCCACGAAGATGAAGAGCCGCCGGACATTGATGTATTTCCACGCGCTGTCGGAAGTCAGAACGCGCGCGCCCCACACACGGTTTCCGCGCCCGGGGAAGAAGCGGAGGGCATTGATGTTCTTCGGGTTGAGCATGTCCTGCTCGCGCTTGGTCACATCCTGGGAGATCTTCGTGATGCCGCGAATGACTTCGTTCCCTGGGGCTTTGTGAACGCCTCTTTCGACATCGACGCGCGCGTAAATACCGGCCATGTGGGCCGACGCTGCGACATGGACGTTTCGCTTTACGGACGGGTCGCGAACTTCAATCCATG
>JAHFTY010000301.1:0-1278 GCA_023265365.1 Acidobacteriota bacterium | reverse complement strand
AGAGCGGCGTACTTGGTGTCGATCGCTTCGCGGAAAGAACGGATGCCTTCGATGCTCAGACCATCCTGCGGATCAAGAATGGCAAAGCGGTCTTTCAGGATTTCGCAGTGCTGGATGAGCCCCGAGTGCACTGTACTGGCCCAGATTCCGGGCGCAAGGCAGATGCTGATCTCGTCGATGTCTTCTAGAGCCTGGATGCCGGTACGGTTGCCGCTGCCGGCATCGACGCCGACGAAATCGTCCGGCGAGAGGCCGGTTAGTTTGTCGTCTCCACCGGAAAGTTTCTGCCATGCCCCGTTCGTCGCCGTTGGAAACTTCAGCAGGTCGGAGTCCGAGAGATTCACAGCGGTGACGGTCACGAAGGACGAGCGCAGATTGACGTGGTTGACGATGTAACTGAGGCTGCCGTCATTCTTGAATCGAAGATTTGTATAGTTTTCCTCGGCTACCGTTCCGTCGGTGATGTACCGCACAGTCACCTCCGCTTCGATGACCTGTATCGGGTGACCTTCGTAATACTGCTTCGTGATGTTGCCGGAGAGCTTTACCGTGTTGCCCGTGACGCTGTCGACGTTGAACGTCTCTTTATCCGCGCCATTGCCCAACTCAACAAATGCGCCCGGATATAAGGAGGACGCGCCCCACACGTTGATATTCGGGCCGCCGGGCGTGTTCGCCTTGCGCAGGCGCTTGACGGTTGTCCCGGCGTTCCAGCTCTGGCCTGCCGCGAGGCTTGGCGTGATGTCGAATTTCTTGGTCGCGGTCACGAGGTTGCTGATGGCGTACTCTTTGCCGTTAACCAGGATGTGATCAGTATTCGCGAAATCCGTAACGTCGTCGACCTCGACCGTAGTAACCGGCCCGGCTGTAGTCGTGGAAACAACCGTATGCGTTGCGGCCGGATTGGCGGCAATGTTCGAATCGTGAAGTATGTTGTAGGAAGCTCCGACCATTGGACGCGTCCGGACATAGAGACTGTCGCCCCACGCCCCTTTCGACTTCGCTTCGAACGTCAGCATGATTTCGCCGGCCGCCACAGGGGTCGCCGACCGCGGGTGAATCTCCACAAAGTCCCCACGTTTCGCCATCAACGGGTCCGCGACCGCTGGATTCACCGTGATCTTTCCACTTGCGGGGTCGTATGCGCCGACTGTGAAATTGGCGCCGACCTGCGCTCCCGTATCTCCGCGAAAGATCTTCAGCGTGGCGGTCTTGAAGATATTGATGAGATGCCGTACCTGAATTTCCGTGGCGGCCGCTGCGCTGCCCGCAACGATC
>JAHFTY010000144.1 GCA_023265365.1 Acidobacteriota bacterium | reverse complement strand
CATGCGGGAAAAAGCGGCCCAGAAAGGGATTCAACTGTCGCTGGCGGTGCCCGGCGAACCCCTGTTTGTTTATGGCGTCCAGATCCGTCTTGAGCAGATTCTTTGGAATCTCGTCTCCAACAGCATCAAGTTTACGGAACGTGGGGGAAGCGTTACGGTGTCGGTGGAGACCGCCGGCAACGAAGCGCGCATCGTCGTGTCGGACACGGGCATCGGCATCTCGCCGGACTTTCTGCCTCACGTTTTCGAACGCTTCAAGCAGGCGGAATGGTTCGAACGCCGCAAACACGACGGACTCGGGCTCGGCCTTTCGATCGTGGAGGGACTCGTCGAGCTTCATCGCGGCCGCGTGTGGGTTGAGTCCGAAGGTATCGGGCACGGAACGGCGTTTACCGTCGCGATTCCACTGGCCTCCTCGCTTGCCCAGGCGCCGGCCGCGCAAACCGAGGATCCGGGCCAGGTTCATGCGGACGAACCCGTGCTGGTCATCGACGATTCACGGGACACGCTGGAAGTCCTGTCCGTCATCATCAACCATCCGGAAACTTACCTCGCGCGTTTCGGCGGCCAGTTCACATCCATGCTGACCCTGATGAAGTTCCTGATTATCGCGTGCGTGGTGGGGATGCTCCGCACGTCCGGCCGGTTTCAGGCCATGAGCCGCGAACTCGACGAGTCCGCTCTATCCGCGCTGAAAAGAGCGATGAGCGCAGCGGAGGAATCCGGATTCCACCCGGAGACGATTCCGCTGCTCATGCTCCTGACCGCACTCGCGTTCATCTATGCCGCAATCACAGCGGGCGCCGGCCGGTAATCAGCTGCACGCAAACCGCAACGAGCGCCAGCACCAGAAGAACATGGATGAATCCACCCAGCGTGTAGGACGAAACCATTCCCAGCAGCCACATCAGGAATAGGATGACGAACAGAGTCCAGAGCATAAACAATATCCTCCTGTGGGATGTAAGTGCACGCGGGGAACCAGAAGGAATTCGGAATTCGGATTTCGGAATACGGGATTTGATTCCGAATTCCGAAATCCGGTTCGGCATTATTTTTTCACGGCGCCTTTGACCTTCGCGGAGGATTTGGCGGTCAGCCTGGCTTCGCTTTCTGCCTTCCTGCCCTCCTCTTTGGCCTGGCTGTCGCTCATCCCCGGACGGCACTGCCTGATGGCCGCGCCGAGCGATCCGGCATGATTGGCGGTCATCTGCGCCTTCAAATCCTCGAACGGAATGTTGAGGTTTTTGGACGCGTGGAGCGCCGCGAGAAATTGTCCTTCGTTCCTGAAGCCCGCGGCCGCGTCGTTCATCGACGTGCCGGACGGCAGCATGCCCTGAACTCTGGCGGCGAGCTGCGGGTTGCTTTCGATTCGCGTTCCGATACCCAGCTGGCCGCGCGAAGCCGGCTGACCTTCGGACTTGGGTTCCGCCCTGCCGGCTTTCACGTCCGCCGAGGTCTTCGCATGAACCTCCGTTCGGCTGCCGGCACCAACTCCTCCTCCGGCGCCCCCGCCGACGCCGACTTTCGTCTGGCTTCCGGCACCCAGACCGACACCGAGCCCCTGCGAAAACGCAGGTCCCGAGATGGCCAGGGAGAGCGCCAGTCCGCCGATGAATGATCTGTAAGTCTTCATTGTTCTGTCCTCCTTATTTATCTGCCGGCGCGAAATCCAACTCCGAAGAACATGCTGTTGAGCTGGTAAGTCGCGCTCCGGCTGTATCCAATTTGAAAGTCCGTCCGGCGGGAC
The DNA here is from genome assembly GCA_023265365.1 of Acidobacteriota bacterium. Lineage (GTDB taxonomy): Bacteria > Acidobacteriota > Terriglobia > 20CM-2-55-15 > 20CM-2-55-15 > JAHFTY01. The sequence goes on along the minus strand of JAHFTY010000144.1, from coordinate 10,475 downwards.
GGATGAACGGTGAGCCACGTTGAGAAACCGTTGTCATTGGCGATCTGGGCCACGCCGGTCGTTTCCTGGCGCGTCACGAAGACGCCTTGACGCCTTTCATTGCCTTGACCGCTGTTACTCAAACCGGCTGCGCGCTCGATCGACGAGAGCACCCCGTTTGAGTTCGGCGAAGAAGTCGACAACGTTTGAGCAGCCGGTTGAAACTCGACCACCTTACTCACGATCTGTTGTTCACCGGCCGCCCGGACGCCGTATGCGGATCCACCGGCACTAAGCCTCGACGTGATCGTTGAAGATGTACCGCACCGTCGAGCTGTTCTTGAGCACGAAGCCGGCGGAATTGGAACTTCCCTGGAAGCGTTGCGAGAAGGACCAGCCTCGCGCTTCATCGGTTGCCGCAGCGCCATGAAGGAGCGCAGGAACCAGCAGCAGCGACATCACGTTGAATATCCGATTCGAACTCATACCTGGCCTCCGTTTGCAGTTACTGAACATTGAAGAGACCCTTCCCACTGGGCCGTGAAATTCAAGGCTCGTTCGCTTTGCGCGATACGATTCGCGTCATGCGTGCCTCCTCTCAGTACGCAGTGGCGAAATTGCAAGAGGCGTGCCAGTCCGGCAAGTCGGCCGCCGTTATCTTTCAGTGGTTTGCGGTGGCACTGCGATGGAACTTCGTTTCGAAGCGTTCGAAGTTGTGGAAGATTTCCCAGTTTCCGGCCTTCTCGGACCGGGCTGATGAGCAGTGGACGGCCGCGGATTGCACGGCTTCGGGGATGCCGTGCGAATCCGGAGTGGGTGTCGATTTACTTGACGGTAACGGTGGTTCGATCCCGGGATACGGCGGGATGATTCGATTCGAAAACAGGATGGCACCAGCCTCGGTATTTCGGGTTGTTCCCGCGCACCATCGGAAAGTAAATCTCGCGAAGCCGGGCTGTCGCCTCACCCATCCGTCCGGTCCCGATGTCGCGGTAATCCACCCGGGTGATGGCGCTGATCTGCACACCGGTCCCGCAGAAAAATGCTTCGTCGGCCAGATACAACTCGGTGCGGTCGATGGGACGCTCCTGGACTTCCATCTTCAGTTCATCACGGATCAACTGAATAAGCGTTCGCCGCGTAATGCCTTCGAGCACGTTGTCCGTGATCGGAGGCGTCGCGAAAGCGCCATTGCGGAGCAGGAAGAAGTTCGCCGCAGACCCTTCGGAAATATGGCCATCGTGGTTGAGAACGATCACCTCATCGAAACCCGCGCGCAAGGCGTCGGTTTTCGCGAATGCGGAATTGACGTAGGCTCCGGCAATCTTTCCGCGCGCCGGTATGACGTTATCATCCACCCGGCGCCAGGATGAAACCGTCACATGCATGCTGTCTTCGTTCGTGTTGTAGTGTCCGAAGGGCATCGCCACAATGGACACTTCCGCATTCAGGTGGTGGATTTTCACGCCGATGTGTTCATCCGCATAGAAGGCGAGAGGCCGGATGTAGCAATCCTGCCGGCAGTCCTCGGCCCGCAACAGATCGACAAGGGCACCGGTCAGATCTTCGGCGGAAAAAGGAAGCTCCATGTTCAGCAGCCTCCCGGATTGAAGAAATCGCTTGAAGTGATCCAGCGGCCGGAAAACGAACAATTGACTCTCGCTCTCGTTCCAATAACCGCGCAAGCCGCCAAAGACGGCCGTTCCATAGTTCAGGGCATGGGTCAGCACACCCACTTTGGCCTCGGAATATGGGATCACGCGGCCTTTGAAGAATGCGAATTTGGGTTCCACGAATCGTCTCCTGCTCCGATGAAAATATCGGTGAATGCGGGTTAGTCTACCACGTGGACGGGCTCGGGAGCAGTCACAGTCCCGATTCGAAAGGAGAGCAGACTGACACCGGCCACGATCGTCGCGGAGAAAACGAACGGCGCACCATGTCCGACGCGCTGGAAGAGCGTGGTCGAAAACAACGGGGCAATCACGCGGGCAATGCCCGCAAAAGTCTGCGCTGTGCCCATGGTGACGCCGAGTTCGGCTCTCTCCGAGACGCGCGTCATCAGCGCCGTCGTCGCGGGAAACAAAAGCGCGAGACCGATCGGAACCAGCGGAATGACGATCGCAAGCTGCCACAGATTCTGGACGAGGGGATAACCCAGCAGGCCGACAATCAGGCTGGCCGTGCCCGCCCGCATCGACCAGAGTTCGCCGATCCGGTCGACGATTGGTCCGATCAGCGCCGAACGCATGGCCACCGAAAAGACGCCGACATAGAGAAACACATAACCGATTGTCCCTTCCGTCACCCCAAATTCCGATCCCAGGTACAACGCCAGAACCGACGTCATCGCCGCGTTCGCGAGCATAGCGGCAGAGTAGATCAGCGTGAGCCGCTGCACGGGACCTTTCGGGTGACGAATCACCATCCAGGCCGAATGCCAGATCGGCTTTCGCTGCGCATGCCCGGACATCTTCTTCGACTCCGGCAGCCACTTCCACGCAAAGATCACATTGATGACGCACAGCGAGGCGGCCAGGATGCCCGGCGCGGTTTGTCCCCAGTGCGACGCAAAGGACCCGATGACCGGACCGAGCATCGTCCCCAGGTTCGTTCCCGCCGAAAGCCAGCCCAACGAGCGCGCGCGATCTTGAGGCGGGACGGTGTCTGCGACGTACGCCTGCGTCACGCCGGTCGTGCCGCCGCCGGCGCCCTGAACAAAACGGGACAGGAACAGAAGCCACACCGAATTCGCGAAACCGAAAACCAGAAAGGCGATTGCGGACGCGGTCAGCCCGATCAGCAGCGCGGGCCGGCGACCATAGCGGTCCGACACGCGGCCCCATATCGGGGCCGATATCAATTGCGCTCCTGAAAATGCCGCGATGATCAGGCCGATCACCTGAGGCTCCGCGTGAAGTTTCAGCGCGTAGAACGGCAGCAGCGGAAACACCATTGCGAAACCGATCATGTCGACGAATGCGACTGCGATGAGGATGGCCAGCCTGCGGAACTGATCCCGTGCAGCGTCGGAACTCGCTGCCGGTGCGGTTTTCCTACTCACCTTTGCAGTATACTCATGCGAGCCATGGCCTTAAACCACCAAGAAATCGAACAAGCTCTGCGGCACCTCCGCCGCGCGGATCCCGTCATGCGCACGCTGATCCGTAAAGCGGGACGCTACGACCTGAAACCCCGGCGGGATCGATTCCTGATGCTGGTCTCGTCCATCATTTCCCAGCAGATCTCCACCAGCGCGGCCCGCTCGATCCGTCAACGGCTGTTCGACCACCTCGCACCGGAAAAACCGTCGCCGGAAAACCTTCGACGGTTGACCCCGGAAGTTCTCCGCACGCTCGGCCTCTCGCCGCAAAAGGCGTCCTATCTGCTGGACCTCGCGAATCGTGTCGCCGCCGGCGAGGTGCGCCTGGAAAAGACGGGCCGGATGCCGGACGACGAGGTGATTGCCGAGTTGATTAAAGTGAAGGGCATCGGCGTCTGGACCGCCCAGATGTTTCTGATGTTCGCGCTCGCCCGCCCCGATGTTTTCCCTCACGACGATCTCGGAGTGAAGACCGCGATCAAGAACCTCTACAACCTGGACGAACTCCCGGACAAGGAGACCAGCCACCGCATCGCGCAGCCCTGGCGTCCTTACGCGAGCGTGGCCAGTTGGTACTGCTGGAGAAGCCTCGATCTGAACCGCGAAGGCTGATTCACCAACATTCCCTTAGCGAGAAAAAAACGTCGGGCGATGCGGTTGGTTATTACGTGAAGCCATGGAGTCGCAGACGAGGACTCTTCCCCGCCTTCGCCAAGGCGGCGTGCCGCGAAGCGGCGGGGCGGTTCGTTCAACAACATTCATTTCTTGAACGACACCACCCCGGCGCTTCGCGCCACCCCTCCTCGTCGAGGAGGGGAAAACGCTTTTCCTTGATTTCGCTTCATTGGGACTTCAGCCGCGATTGTAACCGCGGCTTTTTTCTGGGAAAACGCTTTCCTCGATTTCGCTTCATTGGGACAGCAGTGCCTCAACGAGGTGCCGGCCTCAGAGGGTGACGGACTGAGAAAGCGTGAACGTGATTTTCGTTTCCGGCGGGTAGTGGATTTCCTTTCCCCTCGTCGCAAGAACCGTTCCGGTTCCGCCGCCGGCACCGACCGCGGCGCCGACCGCCGCGCCTTTGCCGCCTCCCGCGATTCCGCCGATCAGTGCGCCGGCGCCGGCGCCCCCGCCGATGATCATCGCGTCGCGCTTCTTGGTGTTCTCGGCAACGGCGACGAAGGGTCTGGTCGCAATCGCGATGTTCTTACCGTTGTGCGCCACTTCCGTAAGCATCAGCCGGATACTGGCTCGTCCCTTCACCCGGCCGGACTCCTTCGCGTCGGTGACGCGGCCGCGCACCCTGGTCCCTTTTTCCAGGACCGTGGCGCCGTTGACGACCACCGGTTGAATCAGGCTCGCCATGAACGTGTCGCCAGGCGAACTCTTCTCGGAGCTGACGCCGTCGATCAGCGCGACCTGCAGTTTTGCTCCTTCGGGAATCGTGATCTTGGGCGCCGACGCGAACAACGACGCCGGCTTGTCCGGCTCGGCGTTGGCGCCGGCCGGATCCGCCTGATTCTGTCCGCAGGCCGAAAGGCCCGCGATCAGGACAAGGACTATTGCCAGTTGACCTGCTCGTCTCACTGTTACCTCCTCCCGCGGCGCGGTGACGGTTTGTCCGGCCGGCCGCCGTTGATACCCTTGGAGCGTTCCCGCTCCGTCCGTTGACGTTCTTTCATGTCGCGTTTTTCTTCTTTTTGCCGCTCCTTCAGCTCCCTGCGATTCTCCTTGTCGCGTTCCCGCCGATCATCGCGCCGGTCTTCGCGCATTTCCTGAATGCGATGTCCTTGTTGGCGCGCGTCGCTGACGATCGGACCCAGCTTCACATTGTTTTCCTTCGCGATCTGTCCGAAGCCTTTGCCGCTTCGGAACTCCGAAACCACGCTGTTGAGACTTCGGCCGGAAGCCGTGGCCAGGCGATGAGCGATGAACAGTTGTCCGTACGAAAGGTTGTAGTTCTGCTTTTCCTGGCGCAGGGTCGCAGCAGAAACGCCAAGCTCTCCGGACAGATGATCCAGCACGCTCTGTTCGCTGTGCTGCCTGGCTGCCCGATCGATCTGCGCCGCTTCCTTGTCCTGCGCCGTTGCAGGCGCCACCGCGACGGCGTAACCCAGCACCAGCGCCAAGAATCCGATCTTCATAAAACCCTCCTTTGATATCCGCAAATTAGTTCCGGCGTACACCGACAAGCAGCTGCATCTGCGCGCCGCTCGATATTTCGAAATTCTTGCTTGGCGATGTCAGCACGGTGTCGTTGTTCAGGCGCGAAAAGATGTCGAGCGATTGTTTTGATCCACCGGAAGTGACAATCTCGCCACGACCCGTCTGGAACAGTTGCGGACCACCCGACAGTCCGAGGCTGTTTTCAAGCGAACTCGACGTTTGGACATCCGCGACAACGACGGAAGGCATGCGCAGCATCGCCGCGTTCGAATGCGCGACAGCGGCTGTGCTGCCGACCGCGCCGCTCGCGACACCTCCGGCGCTCGCGCCGGCTCCGGTGACTGTGTCCAGTGTTCCGCCCAGCAAACCGCCTCCGGTCGAAGATACGGAGGCCGCCGTCGACGAGTTTGCGCCGCCACTCCGATCCCAGTCGTCGTTTTCCTGCCGATTCGGCATGGGATGCATTTGCGTGACCGATTGAACGGCAACCATCAGAGACGACGATGCGCCACCCTGCAACGCGGGAGCGATCCATTCGATCTCCATCAACGACTGCGCCCGGCCGGAGGCGCTGTTTTTGCCTTCGGCACAATTCACGTTCTTCACGACGCCGGTGATGGTGGTTCCCTTCCTGAGAACGACTTCGCCGTTGGACTTCACGTCATCCTTCAGTTTCAGCAGCACCCGGTCGCCCGGCTTGCTGTCCGCCGGGCTGAGTTTCCCCTTCATCAGCTCTGCGGAAACAGACGTTGCCGACGAACCGGTAACCTTCTGCGAAGAAGCGGGCGTGGCCAGCGAGGCGATCCATACAAGAGCGGTCAGGACATATAAGCTCATGCATCGAGTTCTCATACCTTGGTCCTCCTCACGGTCTTACGACCGGACCTGAAAGCAATCCGCCTGCCGGAAGCGGTTCAGGTATTTCTTTCCGGAAAGGACTGGCGCATTCCCACATTCCGGGCATTTTTGAAACACCCACGGCGTGGATGCGGCCCATCAAATTGATGGATGGAAGCAGTGGTACACTTCGCCCCATGAAAAACTTCCACGACCTTCCAACCCCGAGCCTGGTCCTGGATCTTGATCGTTTCGACTTCAATCTGGATGCCATGAGCCGTCTCGCGGCCCGCTCGGGAGTGGCGCTTCGGCCCCACGCGAAAACGCACAAATGCGTGGAAATTGCGCGGAGACAAATACAGAAAGGCGCCATCGGCATCTGCGTCGCGACGATCGCTGAGGCGGAGGTTCTGGCGCGAACCGGGATTCGCGGTTTGCTGATCACGGCGGAGATGGTGGGCGAACCGAAGATTTCACGATTCGTGGAAGTTTTGAAAACCGCGCCCGACACGATGGTTGTGGTTGACGATCCGGCCAACGCCGGCGCATTACAGGCGGCCGTCGCCGCGGCGGGTTTGAGTGCCACCGTCCTGATCGACCTGGACGTGGGCCAGAACCGAACCGGTGTTCTGCCCGGAGATCCCGCCCGCCGGCTTGCGGCAAATATTGAAGCGTGTCCTCAACTCCGGCTGCGGGGAGTCTGCGCCTATGCCGGACACATCGCGCACGTCATCGGGTGGGAAGCCCGGCGTCAGTCGTCACGCGAAGCCTGGACGCGGGCGCTCGAAACGTGCGATCTGCTCCGGAACGACGGGCACGACATCCAGATTATTTCGGGGGCAAGCACGGGAACCCACAACATCGACGCCGCGATTCCGGGCGTCACCGAACTGCAGGCCGGCTCATACGTTTTCATGGATGTGGAGTACAGCGGGATCGGTGGAGTCGATTTCAAACCCGCCTTGTTTGTTCTCGCGACGGTCATCCATCGCTCGGGCTCGAAGGCCATCGTTGACGCCGGTTTGAAAGCCTTCGCCACCGACCGGTCCTTCGGACCTCAACCCCACGGCCTGAGCGGAGTGAGTTACGAATTTGCCGGCGATGAACACGGACGCCTTGTTCTGGAGGAATCATCGACGACGATCGCGCCCGGCGACAAGCTCCGGTTCATCCTGCCTCACTGCGACCCCAACGTGAATCTCTACGACCGGATCCACTGTGTTCGCGGCGAAGAAGTCGTCGATGTATGGCCGGTCATGGATCGCTCCGGCGGCTACTTCTGAACCGGGGCGAGCGCGTGATATCGCATGGAATATTGATGCTGCAACGGTGTTGCCACGATGTAGGATACGGATCACACCGGGCCGATCGAAGGGAGTAACCACCATGTTTCGGAAATCGCTTGTCGCTGGATTGATGATGTTCGCCGTCGTTGCAGTGCCGTCATTTGCTGCAACGAAAGCTCTGAAATTCGGGAAGCTGGTGGATGGCGCCGGCCGCGTTCTGAACAATGCCATCGTGATCGTGGACAACGACCGCATCACCGCCGTCACCACGGCAGCGAACGCGATTCCGGCCGGCGCGGAAGTGATCGACCTCAGCCGGTACACCGGAATTCCCGGCATGATCGACGCGCATACGCACCTCACTTATGGACCCGATCCCTCGCAGCGCGCGGCGAGAGGATCCATCGTGAGCATGGTCCTGGGGCAGGATGCCTTGAAGAAGACGCTCGAGTCGGGCGTCACGACGGTTCGCGACATGAATGCGTCGGATTACACCGATATCGCGATGCGCGACCTGATCAGCATGGGCACGTGGGTCGGCCCCCGGATGCTCGTGGTCGGTTGCGGCCTGCGCCCTCAGCGTGGACGCTTTAATCCCGCCGGAACGCCGCTCGGCTGCGGTGAAGGAAATGGCGCCGACGAGTTCGCGAGGGCCGCGCGCCAGCAGCTCGCGGCCGGCGTGGATTGGATCAAGATCTTCGGCTCGACCGGCTCCGGGCAGGACGTGACGGGTTTCCAGACCGTGACCTACGAGGAAATGAAAGCGGCCGCCGACATCACGCACGGCATGGGAAAGAAAATCGCGATCCACAGCTACGGACCCGGCGGCGGACGCGACGCCATTCGTGCAGGCACGGATTCACTGGAACATGCGGCGGACATGGATGACGAAACCATCGCCGAGATGGTGCGGAAAAAGGTGTATTACGTTCCGACCATCGATCACAACCGCTACTACTTCGACAACGCCGAACGTTTCAACTACGCGCCCGGCGCAACGGATCGCTTGACCGACTTCATCAACCGCAACCTCGAATCGGCGCGCAAAGCCGTCAAAGCGGGCGCCATGCTCGTGATGGGCTCGGACGCGATCTATACGATGTTCGGCCAGAACACACGAGAACTCGGCTGGTTTGTGAAGGCCGGCATGACGCCCGAACAGGCCCTGGGTTCGGCCACCGGCGTCGCCGCGAAAATGCTCGGCATGGAAAAACAGATCGGGTCGGTCGCGCCCGGCTTTTTTGCGGACATCGTTGCCGTCGAAGGCGATCCTCTCGCGGACATCAACGTCACGATGAACAACGTGCGGTGGGTGATGAAGGGCGGCGCCGTCGTCGTCGATAAGACCAGGCCCGGAAAATCGAATTAGTCCGAAGCCATCGGCAGGTGGACGCCCGCCAACATGCAGCGGGCGCTTCCACCTTCGATTCCCTCGATGAGCGGAAGCGGCGACTCCACGATCCTCCCGTACTTCCCGATAAGGGTCCGCTGCCACGGTGTGAACGCCAGACACGCTGCCGTCGACATGGACACCACGCTCCCCGTTCGCGCCCGGAGTTGAAGAACGTTTCCGGCGAAATGGCCGAGTTGTTCGAGATCGATCGTCACGATCTCCCGGCCGGCCGCTTCAAGGCTCTCGGTCACCAGCCGGCGCTCGACGGAATCCGGAATCGAATCCGCGCACACGACCGCGAATCCGTCGCCAATGCTCATCATGACGTTCGTGTGATAGATGTCTTTGCCGCTCTTGTCGACTGCGCGAAACGTGATCCGGGAGTATCCCAGCTCCGCGCAAAGTTCCTTCAGGATGTCCGGATTCGTCCGCGGCGAAATGTTGGCGTACGCGCAACGCTCGGCGTGATCGAACACCACGCTCCCCGTCCCCTCCAGGAAACCGCCCTCCTTCTCATGATGAGATAAATCCAGAACACGCGTCACCCGGTAGCCGCAGGCAGCCACCCGATCGATGATGTCGGCCCGGCGTTCCAATCGCCGGCTGCTGGAAGACATCGGATACAAAACAACCGTTCCGTCATGATGAAAGGAAATCCAGTTGTTGGGGAAAACAGCGTCCGGCGTGATGGGACTTTCGGTATCCTCGACAACAATAATGTTTACGCCCGCCGCTTGCAGTCGCTCCGCCATGATGTCGAATTCGCGCCGCGCCCGGATCCGGATCTCGCGCCGGCTGAGGACGTCATTCTGTTTTTGGAAGGCGTTGGTCTCCGCGGTTTCGGGGTTGAAGCCGAAAGCAGCGGGCCGTACCATGACAACGGCGGAAGGCAGCTGAATTTCAGAACGATCGTTCATAGAGCTGTCCATGGTAGCGCAATGCAATTCACACGAGAAGCTGTCGAAGCGAAACACTCCACCCTGATCCAGGTCGCCCTTGCGGCGGCCGGCGTCGAGAATCCGTACCGGCTCTACTACGGCGAATCGGACATGCCCACTCCGGAATTTATCCGGCACGCCCTGACCCGGGCGGTGAATGCGGGGCACACGACCTATACCGCCACTCCGGGAGTGATCGAACTCCGGAACGCCATTTGCGACAAATTCCTCGAAACTCAGGGCATCGAATACCGGCCGGGCGAAGTCGTTTGCACGGCGGGTTCAGGCATGGCGATTTTTCTGGCGACCCGCTGCTGTATCAGCCACGGGGACAACGCGATCATCATTTCTCCCGCGTTTTCGATATTCGCATCGACCGTTACTGTCTTTGGCGGCGAAGTCCGCGAAGTGCCGCTGGCCCGCGACGGCCGCCGGTTCCGGCTGGATGTGGATCGGGTTCGCGAGACAATCGACGCCCGCACGAAGATGCTTGTGGTCAACAGCCCTTCCAATCCGACGGGTTGGATGATCACGCGCGGCGAGCAGGAGGCGCTATGGGAACTGGCGCTGAAGCACGACATCATGATTCTCAGCGATGAGGTCTACGATCGCATCGTCTACGACTGCGAAATTGCGCCATCCTTTGCTCGCGTCGCCACGGACCGGGAACACCTGGTTGTCCTGAACAGCTTTTCAAAAACCTACAACATGACCGGCTGGCGGCTCGGATACGCGTTGGGAAGCGAACGGATGATTGCGCTGATGTCGAAAGTGGC
>JAHFTY010000300.1 GCA_023265365.1 Acidobacteriota bacterium | reverse complement strand
TAGTCTTCAACACCCATATCCACCAGTCGTGTCACGGCGCTGGGCGCATCGTTCGTATGAAGCGTGCTGAAAACAAGGTGGCCGGTCAGCGCCGAACGAATGGCGATTTCGGCCGTTTCCAGATCGCGCATCTCACCAATCATGATGATGTCCGGATCTTGCCGGACGATGTGGCGAAGACCCGCGCCGAATGTCAGCCCGATCTGCGCATTCACCTGAATCTGGTTGATCCCGTCCATCTGGTATTCCACCGGATCCTCGATCGTGATGATCTTGCGGTCGGGAATGTTGATCCGCTTCAGCGCGCTGTACAGCGTCGTCGTTTTTCCACTGCCCGTCGGCCCCGTCACCAGGAAGATGCCGTGCGGCTTGGAGGTCATTGCGCAGACTTTGTCGTACGAATCCTCGGGAAAGCCGATACGCCGGAGGTCGATGAGCGACGAGTTCGACTTGTCCAGAATCCGCATCACAACGCTTTCGCCATACATCGTCGGAAGCGTCGACACGCGCAAGTCGATTTCCCTGCCCAGCACCTTCAGCTTGATTCGCCCGTCCTGCGGAAGGCGGCGCTCGGCGATGTTCAGTTTAGCCATGAGCTTGATGCGCGAAATGATCGCGGCTCGCAATTGGTTGGGCGGTGGATCGATGTTGTGGAGAACGCCGTCGACGCGATATCGAAGCGATAGAGTCTTCTCGAACGGCTCGATGTGAATGTCGCTCGCGCCCTGCTCGACGGCGCGGGAGATGATGAGGTTCACCATGCGAATCACAGGGACCTCTGAGGCCAGGTCCCGCAGGTGTTCGATGTTCTCGTCGTCGCCGAAGCCGTCCCCGAGAGTCTCGATCAACTTCTCGGCGCTCGACTCCTCTCCGCCGTACAGCTTCTCCAGCTGCTCCGCAATCTCCGATTCCGGCGCAAGGTAAACCAGCAGCTCATGACCCGTTCGCAACTGAATCGCCGATTGAGTTTCCAAGTCGAGAGGATCCGCCATCACGAGCGTCAGAACATTCCCCTCAACATGAACCGGAAGCGCGCGGAAGTTGCGCAGAAAGCGCAGGGGCAACTTCGATGTTTCGACTGGAACCGCCGGATATTCGCCGGTGAAGATCTCAATTTTGAGCTGCTCGCTGAGCGCGCCCAGTACGTCACGCTCGGCGACGTATCCCAGGTCGACAAGAATGCGGCCCAGCTTGTCCGATCGCTCTTTTTGCAGCGCGAGGGCATTGTTCAGATCTTCGTCGGAAATGACGCCGCGCTCCCGCAGGAGCTGGCCGAGTGGAGGCGTATCGGTCGAGAGAAGATTCTTCATCAGAACCCTGAAACTTTGACTTGAGTCGGGGACGCTTTCTTCACACTGAGCACCAGCTGCGTCGGCTGGTCCCCGGCGTCGGCCCGGGTCGTCGGCAGAAGGTGGACGATGACCGCCAGCGACTCCGAATCCTCGATCGATGCGCTTTTCACGATTTGCGTCTTCAACACATCGCTCAACCTGTTCTGAAGGTCTTTGCGCCGTTGAGTCACCGTGGCCTTGACCTGCTCCGAAGTTCTCGGCGTGCTGAAAGGATTTGGGGGTAACTCCAGCGCCACATCCATACTGACGACAATCCCATAATCGTCGAGATAGGAGACTTTCAAGGAATAAATCCGCGCCACAACCGGCGATACAGCCGTCTCCACCGCAGTCTGGAGCGGGATCATTTCCTTCTTGAAGGCATCCACCTGAGGAGTGCCGGCAAATAACAACAAACACAATATCGATATCAACATGGCCTAATCCTGAGTTCCGGACGCCGCTATCGTCTGAATTGCAACACGCTCAAACTCGCTGGTCTCGGCTTTGAGGTAAACCAACTGGTCCTGCAGGCGCTGGATTCGTTTCAGTTGAGAAGCGTCCCGCTTATCGAGTCTCCGCTCGATCTCTTTGAGAATCCGGTCGTAGTCGTACTGTTGCGCCGATACCCCTTCCACAACGGGAGCCGGCGGTGAAACGACGGCAGGCGCAGGCGCGCCGCCGAAAGAGATGGTCAGCTGCGACTGGTTCCATTGAACGTGAGGCTGAGACGCCAGCAGGACCGCAATGAGGATTGCCGCGGCGACAGCGCCCGGTGCGAGCCACTGCCAGATGGGATTCGTCTTGCGTTTCTCGAATTCAAAGACGATGCGACGGGGCGGTTCGACCTCCGGAGACATCTTCAGCAGAGAGCGCGTCCGCTCGAATTGCTCCACCTCTTTCCGGCAGTCCGCACACGCGGCAAGATGCCGCCGCGCTTCATCCATTTCGGGCGGCGCGAGTTCGCCGAAAACAAAGTCCGTTATCCGTTCACCAAGATGTGTCATGCGGTCACCCCAGAATGGACCGCAGCTTTTCGAATCCCATGTACAGTCTCGACTTCACGGTGGAAACCGGGGATCCCTGGATCACTGCGATCTCTTCAAATTTCAAATCGTGAAAGACCTTCAGCACGACCGCTTCGCGCTGCTCTTCCGGCAGATGTTGGAGAGCTTTCTCGACCGCCAACCGGCTTTCCACCGTTTGCCGATGGCCGCCGATGTCCGGATCCAGCTCGACAAACGTCCTGCCGATGTCCTTTCGTAGCCGTGAGTAACAGGTGTTGTGGGCAATGCGGTACAACCAGGACGAAAAGCGATTGCGATCCTTCAGCGTCGCCAGCTCGCGGTACGCCTTCATGAACGACTCCTGGCAAAGGTCCATCGCTTCTTCACGGTCGCCGATCAACCGGAAAATGAAGTTGTAGATCGGCTTTTCCCACTGATGAACCAGCAGGTTGAAGGCTTCCGTGTCCCCCTTCAGCACTCTGTCGACGATCTTTCGATCCTCGATCGGCCGCAGGCCGTCCAGCTTCAATCTGTCCTCACCCTGTTAAAGACTCTGAGATTTGAAAAAAAGACGAATCACGAAACTGATCTGTAGATCTTCACCCGTTCCCGGAACGGATGACGGAGGAATTCAAAACCGAAGGAAACCAGTCCCGTAAAGTTGTTCCAGTCGATCGCGGTCACCTGGCGCAGGGTAATCAGCAACACGACATAGATCGGAGCGAACAACACGAAGTCCATGGTCATCTTCAAGGGAATGAGGTATCGGACGCTCTCCAGTTCGAGCGCTCGCGGCATCAGTTTATGGAACCCCAGCACGGCGAAGTTGGCCAGCGTCCCGGCAATCATCGGCCGAAGCTGCACATCGCGAAAGATCGTCCAGACGGAATTCTCCAGATACTGCCGGTGAAAAATCACCAGCAGGTACACGGCCGCCGATACCAGCGCGATGGACGTGCCGGCCGCCGCGCCGGCGGCGCCAAACTGCCGGACGAGGAGAAGACTGAGAATCGGATTCAGCGTCGCCAGCAACACCGTGCTCTTCATATCGAATTCGGGCCGGCCGATACCCGCGCCGGTCTGGCTTGCGGCGCCGCCCATCACGTTCACGCCATATCCGATCGCCAGAATCTGTATCAGGATGACGGAACTCTCGAATCCGTTTCCGATCCAGAAATTCACGAGAGACCGCGCTTCCAGAATGACGAACGCGACCATCGCCACCGTCACCATGCAGACATATTTGGATGCCAGATAGTAGGTCTGCCGGATTTTCTCCTTGTCGTTGCGTGCGCCCAGCTCCGACGTTGCCGGAATCAGGGCCGAAAGCATCACAAGAGGCACCGCGCGCATGAACGACGTCAGACGGGAACCGACTTCGTAGAAGGAAACGCTGGCGATGCCGAGGTAGCGGGAGATGATGAGCTTGTCGACCTGAAAACAAATCAGGTTGCCCAACCGGCTGACCTGGATCTTCGCGCCGTAACTGAACATTTCCTTCAGCAGTTGCCGATTGAAGTGCAGACCCAGACGAATCTTCGGAACCGTTCGCCGCACATTGACCCAGGTCACGAGCGTCGCCAGGACGGCACAGACCACGGAATTCACGGCCAATCCATAGATCCCGAGGCCCCCTTCCAGAAACACAACCGTTCCCACCGCGTTCACGATGCTCATCTTGATCTCGATCGAGTTGGACCGGTCCATGCGCTGAATTCCCTTGAAGACCGACAGGAACATGACCGCAATGTTCTGAATCGCGCAGGAAATCAGGACAAGACTGAAGACCTCATGAGCATCCGTGATGTGAAACCAGCCGAAGAGGGAACTCTCGATCGCGAGACCCGCCGAAATGAGCAGCCCGCCGAACAGTCCATAGAAAGCCAGACCCGAAAACAGAACCTCGTTGATGCGGCCATAATCTTCGTAGGTGTAATAGGCGGAAATGTATTTGACGAACGACGATCCCAGGCCCAGGTCCAGCAGATTGAACGAACTGGTGAAAACACTCAGCAGCACCCAGACGCCGAACTCGCCGACGTTCAGGTGACGAAGAATGTACGGCGTGAGGAGCAGGGTGAGCAGAAAGCTCCACGAACGTCCCAACATGTTGAAAAACGTGTTCGTGACGAGCTTCTTCGAAAACTCTCCGAGAAAAGTGATCGATGGGGACTGGCTCGGACTGGCGCTCATACCTTCGATCGGGGTTCGACCGCAAAATCCGGAATTCGCTGCCCTGTCAGCTTCA
>JAHFTY010000143.1 GCA_023265365.1 Acidobacteriota bacterium | reverse complement strand
GCCGAGGCACTCGCGCACCGCGTCTCATCGGAAGAGTCCGATAGCGCGCGGATCAGCCAACTGTATCGAATGGTGTACGGGCGTGATCCGAACGAGAGGGAGTTGAAAGCGGGTCTGGAGTATCTGAGGACCGAGCCGGGAGTCGAATACCAGGAGGGCAAAAAGCTGCGGTCAGCCCGCGAGCTGCCGCCCGGAGCGCCCGGCGGGACACCGGACCAGACCGCCGGCACGACGGACCCGTCGATGCCTCCCGCCTCGCCGGAATCCGAGGGCGGCATGATGGACGGCGTTCCCGGTTTCGGCAGAGGAACACCGGCAGGCGGCGCAGCGGCGCCCGATTATGAACCGACACCGCTCGGCAGGTACGCCAAGATCCTGCTGAGCGCCAGCGAATTCATGTTTATCAATTGAGGAAACCGCGTATGCACAAATCAGGAAACCTGGTCAGCCGCCGTGAAGCCCTTCGCCTCGTGGGTGGCGGCTTCGGCATGATGGCCTTTGCGGGAATGCTTAACAACTCGCTGGCGCAGGCCGGCATGTCTCAGGCTCCGGGAACCTCCGGTGGTCTTGCGAAGCTGGAGTATCCGCAGCGGGTGAAGCGTGTGATCTTCCTGTTCATGAACGGTGGAATGTCGCACGTGGACACGTTCGATCCCAAGCCGATGCTCGACAAATACGACGGCAAACCGCTGCCCAGCGGCACGATCAAGACGGAGCGAAAGACCGGCGAGCTGATGAAGTCGCCCTTCGCATTCAAGAAGTACGGGCAGTCCGGCATGGAGATCAGCGAACTTTGGCCGCACCTCGGCGAAGCGGCCGACGACATTTGCTGGATACGCTCGGTCTACACGGACATTCCGAACCACGAGCCGGCTTGCCTCATGGTGAATACCGGAGCGAACCAGGCGGGCCGTCCATCGATGGGCGCCTGGATGACTTATGGATTCGGCACCGATAACGCGAACCTGCCGGGCTACGTCGTTCTCTGCCCGGACATCCCGACGACCGTGGGACCTCCGCTCTGGAGCAACGGCTTTCTGCCGGCAATCAATCAGGGAACCTACATTTCGGATCGCATCCAGGAGGCTCCGGGCTCGACTTCGGAAGAGAACAAAGACAAAGTCATCATCGAGAAGGAATTCGATCCGAAGAAACTGATCAGCTTTGTCAATAATCCGAAGTTCTCACTCACGGAGCAGCGCCGCGAACTGGACCTGCTGCAGAACATCGAACGTATGCGCAAGGATGAGCGGGGCGCCGACCAGCAGATCGACGCGGTTATTCAATCCATGGAAGTCGCCTACCGGATGCAGACCGAGGCGCCGGACGTTTTTGACATCCGCAAGGAAACCGAGGCAACCCAGAAACTCTATGGCCCGGGAAGCACAGCCCGCGGCTGTCTGACGGCGGTGCGTCTGATCGAGAAGGGAGTCCGCATGGTGCAGGTCTACTATGCGAAGGGCGATCCCTGGGACGCCCATGTGGATATTCTCGCTCACAGGAAAAACGCCAAAAACTCCGATCAACCCTTTGCGGCCGTCGTCAGGGATTTGAAATCGCGCGGGCTGTGGAAAGACACGCTGGTCGTTTGCGGATCGGAATTCGGCCGGACGCCCGTCCGCGAAGTCGGAGGCGGCGGAGAGCGCCTGCGGACAGGCCGCGATCACAATCCATTTGGATTCACGATGTGGCTGGCCGGCGGCGCGGTCAAGGGCGGCACGATTTACGGCGCCACCGATGACTTCGGCTTCAAGGCGATTGAAAAGCCGGTTCACGTTCATGACATACACGCGACGATCCTCTACCTGATGGGTATCGATCATACGAAGCTGACCTATCGATACAGCGGCAGAGACTTCCGTCTGACGGACGTGGCCGGTAACGTTATTCACGATATCGTGGCGTAACTGAACGCAGCCAGGCGCCGCATTCTTTTCCCCCGTTTGGAACCGCTCGCTCTGTGCGCGAGCTCTGACTGCCCGTGTGCCTCCCTGTCGAGGACAGACTCAATCCGTACAACCGAGAAACTCTGGAGGAATCTAACTCGATGGCTCAACTCTTGATCTCATTGCTCGTAGGATTATTACCTTTGGCGCCTCAGGCAAGCTCGCTTCGCGGCGTCATCAGCGACGCCCAAAACGCACTGATTGCCGACGCCGTGATCGTGGCGACAAATACGGAAACCGCTCTCTCCCGGACCGCCGCTTCCGGCACGGCGGGCACATTCAGCTTTCCACAGCTTCCGCCGGGTCTCTACCAGATCCAGGTTGAAAAGCCCGGTTTCGGAACGTTCAGCGCGCAGGTCCGGCTGCAGATCGATACGCCGGCCTCGCTCGATGTCAGACTGGACATCGGTGTGGTTGCTGAGACGATCAATGTCGTGGGAGAAGCCGCAACGGTCAACACCGAGAATGCGTCGGTCGGCAACCCCTTTACGCAAACACAGGTGAGGCAGCTCCCACTCCAGACCCGGAACGTCGTCGAATTGCTCAGTCTCCAGCCCGGCGTCTCTCCAACGGGAGAAGTGATCGGAGCGAAGCGCGATCAGAACAACGTCACTCTGGACGGCGTCGACGTCAATGACAACCAGAGTTCCACAGGCTTCAACGCCGCTCTCCCGGTCCCGCTCGACTCGGTTCAGGAGTTCCGCACCACCGTTGCCGGACAGGGCGCCGATCAGGGCCGTTCCGCCGGCGGGCAAGTGTCCCTGGTCACCAAGAGCGGATCCAATGAAGTCCACGGCTCCCTTTATGAGTTTCACCGCAACGCAAAAACCGCAGCCAACAACTGGTTCAACAACCGCGCCGGAATCCCGCGCGAGAACCTGATCCGCAACCAGTACGGCGCCTCGCTGGGCGGCCCGATCGTGAAAGACCGCGCGTTTTTCTTCGTCAACTGGGAAGACCGCAAGGATCGATCGGCAAGCTCGGTTTCCCGGGCGGTACCGGCTGAAACGCTCAAGCAGGGAATCCTTCGGTTCCGGATGAGCAACGGTCAAATCGGCCAGTTCTCTCCCGGCGAGATCAAGGCGATTGATCCTTTGAAAGCCGGGATCAGCCCGACAATGCTCGCGATCCTGAATCAATATCCGGCCGGAAATGACCCGCAGGGCGGATCCGACCGCGGCCTGAACTTCAGCGCCTTCCGGTTCAATGCTCCTTTGCGGCGGGACGATCGCGCGTACGTGGCCAAGTTCGACTTCAACCTGGACCGCCAGGGCAAGCACACCCTGATGCTTCGAGGAACTCTCGCGGACAACGTGCGCGATGAAACGCTTGCGCAGTTTCCCGGCCAGGACGCCGCGTCGAAACTCATCGACAACTCCAGGGGACTCGCTCTCCGTTACACCGCGGTCATCGCGCCAAACCTCGTGAGTGTTTCCAACTACGGCTTTACGAGGCTCGGCGTCACCCAGTCCGGAATTCAGGGGCCCTCGATCTCCTTCGGCGGAGTCGCAAGCATTCAGAATTTCACGCGCGCTCTGACCCGCATCATTCCGACGACGAACCTGGTCAACGACACGACCTGGGTCAAGGGCGATCATACCGTTCAGTCCGGAATCAACTTCCGCTTCGTTCAAAATGACCGGACCTCGTTCGCCAATTCATTCGCAAGCTACAGCTTCAGCCGAAATACATTGCGGGGGCTGGGCTCCGACATCACCACCGCAGCGACGAGTTTCCTGGGCGCGAGAGATGCAGACGCCACACTCCGGCTCACCGAAGCCACGCCGGTGACGAACGCATTCGGCACTCTGCTCGGCGTGATCAATCAGTATTCCACCACTTACAACTACGGACGCGACGGTAAGGCAATCGCCGCCGGGGCTCCAACAGTGCGCAGTTTCGGCACGAAGGAATACGAGTTTTATGTCCAGGACATCTGGAAGGTGAAGCGGGACCTGACGCTGACTTACGGAATGCGCTATTCCCTTTCCAAGGTTCCCTTCGAGAAAAACGGGATTGAGGTCATCACCACAAAACCCCTGGAACAGTTCTTCGCCGAGAGGATCGGCGCGTCCATGGCGGGCGTTCCGGGCTTCGCCATGCCGAATGCAGCCCTCACGTACCAGCTCGGCGGGCCGGCCAACCACGGAGGCGATTACTTCAAAAAGGACACCAATAACCTGGCGCCCCGCTTCAGTCTTGCCTATGCGCCTGAGAACGGCAGTTTCCTGGGAAAACTCTTCGGCCGAGGCAGCGTGTTGCGGGCCGGCGGCGCCGTGCTCTATGACCGCTACGGCAACGACATGGTCGTCAACTTCGACCGGTCGGGATCGCCCGGTCTCGCCACTTCCGTGACCCAGCCTCGCAACACCGACTTCAGCGATTCGGTCCGCTATGCCGGCAGCGCTCTGCCCGCCCTGCCGGCCGCACCGGCGGGAGGTTTCCCATTCACACCGCCGACGATCCTCGGCGGATTCAACTCGAACGTCGGTGTCTCGTCCGACATCGTGGCGCCCTATTCCTTCCTTCTCAACTTGAGTTACGCACGGCCGGTTCCCGGACATATGACGGTCGAGGCAGGGTACATCGGCCGTCTCGGGCGCAAAGGGCTTCTGCAACAGGACTTCTTCCAGCCATTGACCCAGTTCCGCGACCCGAAATCCGGGCAGACCTGGGCTCAGGCGGCCGGCGTTCTGCGGGGTTATTACGATGCCGGTCTGACGGCGGCGCAGGTGCGAGCGAATCCTTCGGTCCTGCCGGCGGTGCCGTTCATCGAAAACATCTTCCCCGGCGCCGCGGGAATGACCTTTACGGGCAGCGCCACGGCAAACTACTTTTTCACGACTTACGGAACGTATGCGGCCAGCGATCTGGACGCGCTGAATCAGATGGATCGCGAACGCCGCGCGGACGGAACATGTATTTCCGTTTACGGCTGCAATACTTTCTTTGCACTGCAGAACGCGGGAATGCGAGCGTGGGTCAACGCCGGCAACTCCTCCATGCACGGAGGACAGCTCGTGATCCGGCGGCCCGTCAGCGCCGGTTGGGGTTTCGATTTCAACTACACTTTGTCCCATTCGATCGACATCCAGTCCTCGGCCGAATCCGGAGCGGGAACCGGTGGCGCGGTGATTCAGGACTCGTTCAATCCGAAGTCATCGAGAGCCTCGTCGGACTTCGACATCCGGCACAATATTTCAGCCAACTCCGTCGTCGAACTGCCATTCGGCCACCGGAAGGCGCTGTTGTCGAACGCCGCCGGATGGCTCGACCGGATTGTCGGCGGCTGGCAAATCTCGACACTCGTCAAGTATCGCTCCGGTCTGCCGCTCAGCATTTCCAACGGCGGCGTCTATCCCACCAACTACCTCAGCTCCGCGCTGGCAATCCTGAAACCGGGTCAATCGATGCCGGGCAACGGGTTAAGCAAGGACCAGAACGGCAATCCCAGCCTCTTCAGAGATACCAGCGCCGTCAAGGCTTTCATCGGCCAGTACCCGGGAACGGTGGGCGTGCGCGACATCGTTCGAGGCGCTCCTTCCTTCAACTGCGACCTTTCCATCGGCAAGTATTTCGCGATGCCGGCGGAGGGACATCGACTCCAGTTTCGCGGAGAAGCTTTCAACGCTTTCAACAACGTCAACTTTTCCAGCCCGGGCCTCAGCCTCGCCAATCCCGCGACGTTTGGGCAGTTCTCCGGCGCCGCGGACGCGCGCGTCATCCAGTTCGCTCTCCGTTACGAATTCTGAAACTCGACGTCAATCCGGGGGTGGTCGTCAGACCACCTCCGCATCGAACCGGAGACGAGCACCACGCGGTCGAGCCGTTTTCCGGAAATGGAGATGGCAAGAAACATTGCGAAGCTCTTTTGGAACTTCGTCAACGCAAGGCGGCGCCGTCCAGACAAGCGTGCGTGATATTCCTCGGAGGTGGATGACAGTCATGTGTTGACGGTTCGTGATTCCGGGCCTCTTATGCCTGAGAACCGGGATGAAGCGGAAGGACATGTTGCCGGCAACATTCCGGCATCTCCGTGCGGAGAATCTCGAGCGTGCGCGCCGCCTTGGTCAGAAAACTTGGGGACTGGTCCACAATGAATCGGCGCGGATGACGTTCCCACGCTTGCAGAATGCGCGCATCGAGGGCGGCGGCATCCGCCGCCGATTCAACCCGAAGAGGGTTCGCGCGATTGTATCCGTCTTTGAGATCCGGACTGTGCAGATGGATCACCAGGTCGTAGCGTTGAAGTTCCTGATGAAGTGAACTCCCGACCGAAGACCAGAAATCGTCCGTCCCGGTCCAATATGCAAGTCCATCGACGGTTCCCCGGTCGCAAAGCACAATGGCGGGCTCTCCGGCGTCGCCGGCCGCTTCCAGTTCCCGCTGCACATGAAAAATGGCCCGTTGGGCGGCCCGCTGGATTTCAATGCGGCCCCCGCGGGGGAATCCACCGCCGAATAGAATGCCTGCCGCTTCGGGGAGCACTCGGACGTGCTCGCAGAAATGCAGGCGAATCATTTCCAGAACGGCCGTCTTGCCCGCGCCGGGACCGCCCGTCAGAACAATCCGGCGCTTTTCATGAGGTTCCTTGCATGCGCACGAGATCATTTGAGCCTCCGGGTGTTCACGGCTTGTCGCTGTGAACGCCGGGTGTGTAAACGCTGCGCCACAGTAGATCGTAGGCCTGGCGTTCGAGCGGCAGTTTGAGATCGAATGCGAATGTTTCGAAAGCGGACGACAGCCGCAGGGAGAACTTGTCGCTCGACGCGAACGACCGGATGTCCTCCAGCCGCCAGATTCGGGAGTCTTCTTTGCGGCCGGCGCGGAAGATGATCTTATCCGTGGCAATCGTCAACGTTCCCTGACACCCGCCGATCACGTGGCGATGCCGCACTGGAATCTCCGCAACCACTTCCGTTCCGCGAAACACGACATGTGTCACGACGGCGCGCGGGCTCCTTCGCACCAGAAGCTGGTAGAGATTGTCGTCAATCTCTCCCGCGGCCAGCGTGAACTTGTAGTCGCGATCCTGGGCCAGGCGCGTGATTCCCTGGCTTTCGAACGTATGAATCTCGATCTCCCGCGTCGAAAGAATCTCAAAATACTTCACGTCGGGATAGGACCACCGCCGCGAATGATTCTTCTCTTTGGTCTCGAAGCGGACACCGTCCTGCGAGAAAAAAAGCGTTCCGTCGCAGGAACCGATGGCATGGCTGTGCCGGACCGTCAACGACAGGTCCAACGCAGCAGGTGTCTGCATCAGAAGGAGAGCGAGCAACACGGTGCTCATGGTGTACCTCCGGTTCGAACCAAACGAAGCCCGGTCAGCCGTTCCAGTTCGGCGAGCGCGGTTTCGCGCATGGCGAGTTGGCTGTAATACTCCAGATGAAAATTCAGAAGGACGGACCAGTTATTGATGATCGAGAGAAAATCGAGGTTCCCGACGCGATACCCGGACAGCGAGGACTCCAGGACCAGCGATGCCTGGGGAATGACGGCCTCTTTGTACAGCCGCATCAGGCGGTCCGCCGTGGTGACGGCCAGGTACCCGTCCTTGACCTCGCGATAGGACTCCTGCGCCGTCGCCTCATAGTCGTTCGTCGCGCCGCGCAGTTCGGATGCAGCTTCTTCGACGCCCTTCCGTTCCTTCTTCCAGAAATACAGCGGAATTTGAGCGCCGACCGAGACATCCCAGAGGTTATCGAGCCGGCCCATATACATGTACCCGACGCGAACATTGAAATCCGGGAGGTACTGTTTCCTGGCGAGGTCGAGTTTCCGGGCGTTCCGATCAACCATCACTCGACGCGATGCGAGGACCGGACTGGCTTCCTCCGCGGTGGAATACAACTGCTGTAGGGTGTACCGAAGCACGGAAGGTTCGAGATCTCCGACGTTTCCAAGCGGCGCATCCGGCGGGCGATGGATCAACTGGTTGATCTTCGCCTTCATCGACTCCCGCTTCTGGTTGAACATCGTCAACCGTTCTTCGAGCATCGTGGCTTCGAGTTGCGCCTTGATCACATCCTGCTGAAGCCCGGACCCGACCTCATACCGGGCCCGCGCAATTTCGGCCAGTTGCAGAAGGAGCTCACGGTTCGTCTCGACCGTGGCGATGGACTTCTCCGCCTTGTACAACTCGAAGTACGCCATCTTCAGCTCGGCGATGATGTTCAGCCGCGTGGTTTCGTACATGCGCCCGGCACTGTCCGCTTCTTTTTGCGCGATCTCGCCTTTGAGCTTCAGCTTCCCGGGAAACGGCACGTCCTGCATGACCATCGGAGAAATGTAGCTCTGCGGGTCCATTCCGATTCCCCGGCCGGGGATCGGCAAAAGGCCCGGGCTGACCGTCCCGATCGAGACGACCGGGTTGGGCGGCGAACTCTCCTGCGATGGCCGCGACTGCGCCGCTTCCCACATCCGGCGCGCCATCTGAAGCTCGCGGTTGTTCTGCTCCACCTGCTGAACCAGGTCGTCCAGATCGAGAGGGATCGGGGGAGCCGCGCCCTGAATCAATAACAGAACAAGTAACGATGCAACCATTTCAAACCGCCTCCCGCCAGTGCTCTTCAGGCGAGCCCAGTCCCTTGAGCTTCGCAATCATCTCTTTCAGGCAAAGGTTCTCGCATGCGTCCACCGGGCCGAATCCCGATCGATGAATGATCAGAATGTGCAGTTCCACGTCGGGACGGCTCCGCCGAAGCCTGGAGTAGTGGATCGCATCGTCGAATACTTCGATGTCGTACTCCGTATCGCGCCCCTCGCGGGGAGTGATCCAGATCGCCACCTCGCGCAACGCTTTCCAGACGTCACGGCAGTGGACACATCCGGGATCGGCATGCACGATCTCCGGCGGATGCGTTCCATACAGTTCGAGCCGGA
This sequence comes from Acidobacteriota bacterium, assembly GCA_023265365.1. GTDB lineage: Bacteria > Acidobacteriota > Terriglobia > 20CM-2-55-15 > 20CM-2-55-15 > JAHFTY01. Next base: position 3,495 of record JAHFTY010000143.1, on the reverse strand, counting down.
ACCCGATCTGCCGGATGGCATCGTCGACAAGCGACTTTTCGGGAAAGGTGCTCCAGCAAATCCGGTATTTGCCGACAAGTGCTTTCAGTTCGTTTTCGTTCGTCATGGGAATACCTCCGCCGAACGCGCCCGAGCCATCGACCGCAAAACCGCCGGAACATATTTGAGTGTTTCATCGGGAAGCAGCCGCCGCCTGGCAAGTTCCGCAAAATCTCGCGACTCCGCCTCGGCAATCGCGCGGTCGACGCGCTCCTCGCCGGCGTTGTAGGCCGCCAGGACGAGGGGCCAGTCCTTGTAGCGCGACAACAGGAAATCCAGATATTGCGCCGCCGCGTGGGTGGAACGGACCAGGTCGGTTCGATGGTCGCCGGCCGAGTCGATGAGCCCGAATCGCCGCGCCGTGGATTCGATGAATTGCCACATTCCGATCGCGTTTGCCGCAGACACCGCTTCGGTCCGGAATCCGCTTTCAATCATGGCCACAAGCAGAAATTCCTGCGGGACGGAATGCTGCTCGAAGATTGGACCAATCACCGGTTTCAATTCGTTCAACCGCCGAAACGCGGTCCCGCTATAGCGGCGGATGACCGCCGGTCTGACTTGCGGAACGACTTCGAATCGGCGTTCATAGACCGCCGCCACCGAAGCGGACGCGGCGTCCATCAGGTTCTTCCGGATGCCGGCGAAGGGATCAGGCGTCTGCGCAAAGGAAAGGCCCGCGGAAAACAGAAGCGCCATGAAGATTGCCGCCATGCGCTTCATACGTGCTCCTTCGCCAGCTCCGGACGAATCTCACGATTCCACTTCCAGATCGTGAAGAGGACCGGGTAAATCAAAAGCTCCATCAGGAACGACGTCACGATGCCGCCGACCATCGGCGCGGCGATGCGCTTCATGACATCCGCGCCCGCGCCGTGACTCCACATGATCGGCAGCAGACCCATCAGAATCGCCATCACCGTCATCATCTTCGGCCTCACGCGTTTGACGGCGCCCTCGATGACCGCTTCCTTCAGATTGTCGAGGCTTCGGATGCGGCCCTCTTCCCTCCACTTGTGATAGGCCAGGTCCAGGTACAGCAGCATCACGACGCCCGTTTCGGCGTCGACTCCGGCAAGAGCGATGATCCCGACGGCGACCGCGACGCTCAGGTTGTAGCCGAGCAGGTAGAGGATCCAGAACGCACCGACCAGCGAGAACGGAACCGCGAGCAGCACGATCAGCATCTTCGTGACGGAATTCGTATTGATGTAGAGCAGCAGAATGATGATGAAGAGCGTCAGCGGGATCACATATTTCAAACGCTCCTTCGCGCGCTGCATGTACTCGTACTGGCCGCTCCACTCCAGGTGATAGCCCTGGGGCAGCTTCACACTGGCATTCACCGCCTTCATCGCATCGTCCACGTACGTGCCGAGATCGCGCCCGGCCACATCGATGTACACGTAGCCGACAAGTTCTCCGGCTTCGCTGCGCACCATGGGGGGGCCCGGCGCGACGGAGATTTTGGCGAGTTGGGCGAGCGGGATCTGGGAGCCATTCGGGCCCGCGACCAGCACGCGATCCAGTGTCTGCGCGTCGCTGCGCAACTCGCGGGCATACCGGACGTTTACCGAAAAGCGCTCCCGGCCTTCGATTGTGCGGGTCACGTCCATGCCGCCGATCGCCGTCTCGATGACGTCCTCCACATCGCCGACCATCAGGCCGTACCGGGCCACCTCGGCCCGGTCGATATTGAAGTCCATGTAGAAGCCGCCAAGGATGCGTTCCGCAAAAACATTGCGCGTACCCGGCACGTTTCGAACGGCGCTCTCGATCTCTGTGCCGATATTTTCGATCGACTCCAGTTTCGGCCCCAGGATCTTGATGCCCACAGGAGTCCGAATGCCGGTCGTGAGCATGTCGATGCGGCCGCGAATCGGCATGGTCCATGAATTGGAGATGCCGGGAATCTTCAACGCCTGGTCCATCTCGTTGATGAGCTTCTCGGGCGTCATCCCGGGCCGCCATTCCGACTCCGGCTTCAGCACGATCGTCGCCTCACCCATTTCGAGCGGCGCCGGATCGGTTGCCGACTCCGCCCTTCCGTTTTTTCCGAACACCGACTTCACTTCGGGAAAACTCCGGATGATCCTGTCCTGCGCCTGCACCACCATCCGCGCCTGCGTGACGGACATCGACGGCATTCCGGTCGGCATGAAGAGCAGTGTGCCCTCATACAGCGGCGGCATGAATTCGGAACCGAGCCGCAGGAACACGGGAATCGTGGAAATCATGGCGATCAACGCCAGCGCGAGCGTGGTTTTCCGGAATCGCAGAACGAAGTGAACAAAGGGGCTGTAGGCCCAGATGAGAAAACGCGCGATCGGGTTCCGGTGCTCCGGCGCAATCCTCCCGCGAATCAACAGGACCATGAGCACCGGAACGAGCGTGATCGACAGCAGCGCCGCGAAGAACATCGAGAATGTCTTGGTATACGCCAGCGGCTTGAAAAGCCGGCCCTCCTGCGCTTCCAGGGTGAACACGGGAATAAACGAGACCGTAATAATCAGCAGCGAGAAGAAGAGCGAGCGGCCCACTTCCTTCGCCGCGTCGACGATGACTCTCGCGCGGTCGCCAGGACCACCGGCTTCGGCCCAGTGCTCGAGATGCTTGTGCGCGTTTTCGATCATGATGATCGCCGCGTCGACCATGGCGCCGATGGCAATCGCGATTCCGCCAAGAGACATGATGTTCGAATTCAGTCCCAGGTAATACATGGAGACGACCGACATCAGGATGGCGATGGGAAGCGTGATGATGGCGACGAAGGCGCTGCGAAAGTGGAACAGGAACAGCAGACAGACGAGACTGACGATGGCGATCTCCTCGATCAGCTTGTCCTTCAACGTCTCAACGGATTGCAGAATCAATTCCGAGCGATCGTAAACGGGAACCAGTTCCACACCCGGGGGCAGCGACGAACGAATCTGCTCGATCTTTTCTTTCACCCGTTCGATGACCGCAAGCGCGTTTTCGCCGAAACGCACCACCACAATGCCTCCGGCCACATCGCCTTCGCCGTTCAGGTCGGCAAAACCGCGGCGGATGTCGGGTCCCAGTTGAACGTTGGCGATGTCGCGCAGGTAGACCGGCGTGCCGTTGCTCATCCCGACCGCAATGCCTTCGATATCGGCAATGCTCTTGATGTAGCCGAGGCCCCGGACCATGTACTCCCTCCCGCTCATCTCGACAACCCGGCCGCCGACATCGTTGTTGCTCATCCGGATCTTCTCGAACACCGTGTTGATCGGGATGTTGTAACCCAGAAGATCTTTCGGGTTCACCGTGACCTGATACTGCTTCACGAACCCGCCGACGCTGGCCACCTCGGATACGCCGGGCACGCTCGCCAGCCAGTAGCGCACGTACCAATCCTGCAAGGTGCGGAGTTGAGAAAGATCGTTCTCTCCGGTCCGGTAGACCAGCGCGTATTCGAAGGCCCAGCCAACGCCG
>JAHFTY010000142.1 GCA_023265365.1 Acidobacteriota bacterium | reverse complement strand
GGAGGAAGTTGCGGAAGCTGTCCCCGGGCTCTGCTCCGACGCCGCATCATTTACCACAGGACATGCGCTGCCGACCGACGGCGGTCTCAGTGTCCCATAAGAGAGGACCCATGGACGAAATGACAAACCATTTGCCCGGCACATTCTGCTGGCCCGAGCTGGCGACCACCGATCAGGCAGCGGCGAAGAAGTTTTACACGGCACTTTTCGGATGGGGAATTAACGATCAACCCACCGGTCCGGATGCCGTGTATTCGATGTTCACCGTCGGCGGCAGGGAAGTGGCAGCCGCCCGCTCAATGGATCCGCAGCAGAAGTCGATGGGGATCCCCCCGCACTGGTTTTCCTATATCTCGGCAAAGAACGCCGACGAAACGCTGGCGAAGGCCAGGGCGCTTGGCGGGAAGGTGGCCATGGACGCGTTCGATGTGATGGATGCCGGCCGGATGGGCATTGTATTCGATCCCACCGGCGCCGCTTTCGGCGTCTGGCAGGCCAACAAGAACATCGGCGCGCATCTGCTCGACCGGCCGGGAACATTGGTCTGGACGGAACAAATGAGCACGGATGCCGAAGCATCACGCAACTTCTACTCGAAGCTGTTCGACTGGGGCGTTCAACTCCACGAAATGGGACCGATGACCTACACCGTCTTCCTGCGCGGCGAAATGCCTGCGGGCGGGTTGATGCAGATCACGCCGGACATGGGCCGGATGCCCTCGAACTGGCTGCCTTATTTCGGGTCGGACAACGTCGACGCGACCACGGCAAAGGCCGTCGAACTCGGCGGCACGGCAATCATGCCGCCGGCGGATATCCCGAATGTCGGGCGCTTCAGCGTCATTCAGGATCCGCAGGGCGCTACCTTTGGCCTGTTGAAATTCCTGCCCAGAAGCTGAGCCGTACTGGATGGCGGACACCCTCCTCGCTGGGACACTGCTGTCCCAAATAAGGCGAATCGGGGAAAAGCGTTTTCCCCTCCTCGACGAGGAGGGGTGGCGCGAAGCGCCGGGGTGGTGTCGTTCACGAATCTGTTTTTGTTGAACGAACCGCCCCGCCGCTTCGCGGCACCCCGCCTTGGCCAAGCTTGGCCAAGGCGGGGAAAAGCCGGGGTGGTGCCGTTCAATTCACTCACTTGTCTGGACGGCGCTGATTTCGTCTTTGGAAATCTTGTAAACGCTTTTCGGGTTGAATGTCTGCTTCGTATCGACCCGAAGCGCCAGTTCGATCCGGCCTCCGGTCAACACGAAGAACTGGAGGAGGAATCCGCCGCCCTCCATGGCCTCGACCTGGAACTCCGCGGCCGGCATCCGAGGCGTGATGAATCGTGGATCATCGATCACCGATTGGGGAAGCGCGATGATGAGTGTTCCGGGTTCCTGATTCAACGCGCTCCGGATACGCGAGCGAGCGTCCCGCATGAATTCCATGAGGCGCAGCGCGTAGACCGGTTCAACCTCGTCGTTGGATCGTGGAGGCGCAACGATGCCCCATGTCAAATGGTGGATGAACGGGTTGCCGTAACCCTGGCTCAGCATGTGATCGCGAGCGGCCAGGTCGATCGGATGGACAACGGCGATGTAGTCGGGCCAGCCTTCTTCCCGGTGCGGGCTGCTTTCGGGAAGCTGTCCGGAGACGTTGATGTAGTCCTGCCCATCGACCGGTGAAGGGTAGCATCGGGCATCCCAACCGGAGATATACCCGAGTTGTTTGATCGGTCCGGCGACCAGATGAGGCGGATCCGTGAAGATTGCGGCGTGGTCGAGATTGACCTTCAGGCCAATGCCGGCACGGGTAAGCGTTTCCGCGATCGCGATCGCCTCCGTCAGGCGCCCGGCCGCATTCGGGACATTCAGGTATTGGGAGAAGTTGCCGGGGATGCGCTGATTCAATCAGTTTCCTCCACGGATCGACTGTTCAAATGTGACGATCATGTCCTCGTAACGAACGCGCGCCTCGGCATCTTTCACGTCCGCGAGATTGATGCGCATATTGGCGACGGCGCCGCGGATGGCGGATCGCAGCATCGTGAGTGCGACCTGCAGATCGGAGGTGACGTTGGGGTGGATGACAGTTCGCAGGTCCTCGAGAACGCCGAGCGCTTCGGAAGCGCACTGCGCCGTGCGCGACGGGATCTCGGTGGCGCGAATCAGGGCCTGCTGGATCGCGCCTTCGCGGCCGGGCGATTCCTTTGAGATCCGGTACGCCGCCATCACCAGGTTGAACGCTTCGGCATCGGCATCGATCAGTTCCAGGAGGGCCGAGCGGTAGGGCGCAAGACGATCCAGCGCGTCCAGATAGCGCTCCGAGTTCTGCGCGAAGTTTTTCTTGTCCTTGGTGAGGCGGATCGCCATCTGTCCGAGTCCCGCGCCGAGCGCTCCTGCCAGCGCGGAGACGCTGCCGCCTCCCGGAACGGGTTCGGCCGATGCGACCCGATCGACAAAGTCGCGCAGCCCGTCGTTCATTCCGCCTGCGGTCGTGGAGATGCCGGACATGACTTCCGACAGCCGGTTCTCCAGAATCAGTTGCGGCTTGAAGTTTTCCACGCGAAGGAAATACTCGGCCGCCTGTTCGAGCGCCTTCTGGGGAATCAGGCCCACGATCTCGCTTCCCACCACACTCACGCCGAAACGTTCGGCTTCGCGTTTCACGGTTTCAAACACGAGTTCGACGGAAGTCTGCTCATAGTCCGTGAGATTCATGGAGACCTGGGCGATATTCCGCTCTTTGAGCAGCAGTCCCATACCCTTGACGAATCGGAACCCTCCGGTCGAAAAGCGAATGCGTTTCGCGATTTTCTTCGCCACTTCGACGTCCGCGGTGTTGAGGTTCACGTTGTAGGCGATCAGCGGCTTCCGCGCGCCCACGACGGTTGCGCCGGCGGTCGCATGAATTTTCGCTTCTCCATAGTCCGGCATTCGCGCCGGATTCGTGGCGATTTCGTCGCGGATCCCTTCGAACTGGCCGCGGCGGATGTTTTCGAGATTCGTGCGCTCGGGCCGGGCGGCGGCGGCTTCGTACAGATAGACGGGAATCTTCAATTCCTCGGCGACCCTCTTTCCAACGCCCCGGGCAATGAGCACGCAATCATCGAGCGTCACGCCGCGGATGGGAATAAAAGGAACCACGTCCGTCGCGCCCATGCGGGGGTGCGCCCCCTGATGCTTCGTCAGGTCGATGTGTTTTGCGGCTTCCTGTACGCCGCGGAACGCCGCTTCGCCGATCGTTTCGGGCGGACCGACGATCGTGATGACGGCGCGGTTGTGATCGGGATCCATTTCGCGGTCGAGCAGGTATACGTCTTTGACGGATGTAATCGCGTTGACAATGGCATCGACCACTTCGGGCCGCCGGCCTTCACTGAAATTCGGGACGCATTCCACGATCTTTTGCATAGATAAGGACTCCTCGCTTGAATGTCGCGATGCAGAAGTTTACAGCGGCGTAATAAGGAATTTCGCGGTAATCGCCGACATCATAAACGGCGAAGTCCGCCTGCTTGCCGGGCTCGATCGAGCCCAACCGGTCGGCCCGGCGGACCGCGGCCGCGCCGTTGATCGTCGACGCGCAGATGGCTTCGGCCGGCGTCATGCGCATCTGGGAGCAGGCCAGCGTCATGACGAACTGCATATTCACGGTGGGTGACGTTCCCGGATTGAAATCCGTGGCGAGCGCCACGGCCGCTCCCCGCTCGATCATCTTGCGGGCGGGCGCGTAGCGGGTTTCGCCGAGCATGAACAGGGTGGAGGGAAGCAGGGTTGCGACCACTTCCGAGTTGGCCAGACGCGTGATGCCCTCGTCCGTCACGGCTCCAAGATGGTCCGCCGATACGGCGCCGACCTCCGCGGCCAGCGACGCTCCGTCCGACGATTTGAACTCGTCGGCATGCATTTTGATGTGCATCCCGAGAGATTTCGCTTTTGTAAAGATCCGTCTGCCTTCGTCCACGGTGAAGGCTCCCGGTTCAACGAAGACGTCGCAGAACTCAGCGAGGTTGCGTGCGCGTACCGCCTCCAGATCGTCGAGGACCTGGTTGATGAAGACGTCTCGATTGTCATTGAACTCGGCCGGAAGCGCGTGTGCTCCAAGATACGTCGGAATCACTTCGAGCGTGTGTTCGAGCTGCATTGCCTCAAGCATGCGGAGTTCATGCTCCCGATTCAGGCCATATCCGCTTTTTGCCTCGATCGTCGTCGTTCCGTGCTCGAGGAATCGATCGGCGAATCGGACGCTCAGGGTGGTGCACTCGCGGACCGTCCGAACGCTGTTCAGGATACCGCCGCCACGCGCGAGGATTTCCATGTAGGGCGTGCCTTCGATGCGCCATTCGAACTCGTCCGCACGAGGGCGAACGAAGACGGCATGCGTGTGCGAGTCGACAAATCCGGGCAGGAGGACCTTTCCGGACGCATCGAATGACTCGGCTTGTCGATCGGGCAGGTCGTCGGTTTTGCCGGCCCATGCGACTTTTCCGCCTTCGATCGAGATCGCGCCGTCGTCGATGATGCGCAGGTCGCGCATTTCCTTGCCCCGTCTCGCCCGCGGCGGTCCTGCCAGAGTGACGAGTTGTTTCGCATGAATGATGTTCATCATTTGACGATGGTAGAAAACCCGGGCTCGAATCAGAACATTCGTTTTGAAAATTCGGCCAGGACCCGTTCCGTGTGCTCGCCCAGCCGGGGCGCGGGTTTGTCCGGATACCGGAATAAGCCGCGAGCGCCCGCCTCGCTCAATGTCAGCAGCGGCTCGATGCAGGTGTCGACCCGTCGGAAGATCTCCATCCATTCCGACTGCGTTCGCATCATGAAGAGATCCGACACCTCCGCGCGGAATTCGGATGTCCGGTCAAACTGCCGCGCTTCCCAATCCGGCCGTTCCACGGTCCGGCAAAAATTGATCCAGAATTTGTCTTCGACATTGCCCATCGTCATCCAGCGCCGGTCCGCGGTGGGATAGAGGTTGTAGCAGGCGATCTGGCCGTTGAGAAGCAGATCCTCCCACGCCGCCGGCATCCGGCCCAGCACGGTGGGCGCCGCCATGAAGCCCATCAGGGCGGCGGTTCCGCTCACCATGTCGACTTCGATCCGGGCGCCGCTGGATCGTTCGGCACGCTCGATCACGCTTTGCAGTATCCGGATCACGGCGAACACAGCCCCCGAAGCCACGTCCGAGATCTGAAAACCGGGCTTGGCGGGTTTGCCATCCTGCCCCCGATTGATATCGAGCAGTCCGGTGAGGCCCACATAATTGATGTCGTGACCGGCTCGAGTCCGATAGTCACCGGTCGAGGGATACCCGATCAGGCTGCAGTAGATCAGACGCGGATTTATTTTCGAAAGGACGTCATACCCGGCGCCCATCCGCTCCATCACGCCCGGCCTGTAGCTTTCGATGACGACGTCCGCGTGTTCCGCGAGGCCGTGGAGAACTTCCGGAGACTTCTTTAAATCGATGGCGACGCTTTCCTTTCCGCGATTGATGGCATGGAAATACGCGCTCATTCCGTCTTCGAGCGGAAAAGGGAACTCGCGCAGGTAATCGCCGCGATTCGGATCCTCGATCTTGATGACTCGCGCTCCCATCTCGCCCAGGAGGTGCGTGGCATATCCGCCAGGCAGCAGGCGGGTGAGATCGAGAACGATCAGTCGCATAGATTCTTTTCGACGAATTCCTTGAACCGGTCGAGCGCCGGAACCAATACGGCGTCGGAAGCGGCGAAACAGAGGCGCATGTATCCCTCGCCGGCCGCGCCGAACGCAACGCCGGGCGCCATGCCGACGCGGCTCTCGGCGAGGAGCTTTTTCGCGAAGCCGAGCGAATCGTGAAGCCCATCGAGTTTCGGGAACGCATAAAAGCCGCCCTGCGGAGTGGGCAGGGTCACGTTCGAAATGGTTTTCAGTTTGTCCATGGCGAGTTGCCGCTGCCGCGTGTACTTCTCGCGAATTTCCTTCACGTATCCTTCGCCATCGCGCAACGCGACAATGCCGGCGCGTTGCACCAGCGCCGAGGGATTTGAAACGATGAACTCGCCCAGCTTCGTCATCAGCTTCGCGAGGCTTTCGCCGGTCAACGCGTATCCCAGGCGCCACCCGGTCATGTTGTAGGTCTTGGAGAAGCTGTTGATGACGATGAGGTGCTCCTTGTCCGTCGCAATTTTTGCGAAGGAAGGCGCGGACGGCCGGTCGAACACGATGCGGTCATATACCTCGTCGGCCATGATCATGAAATCGTGTTTCAGCGCGAGATCCCAGAGCGCCCGCTGTTCGTTCTCACTGATGATCCAGCCGGTCGGGTTCGAAGGACTGTTGACGATGAGCATTTTCGTGCGGCCGTCGACCGCCTTTGCGACGGCGTCGAGGTCGAGCGAGAAGCCGTCCGCCGTCTCCTGCAATGGAACGGCGCGCGCTTCCGCTCCGAATAACGTGGCGATCGACGAAAACACAGGCCATGTCGGCGTGATCAGGATGATGTTGTCGCCCGGGTCCAGGCAGGAGCGCATCGCCATATGGATCGCCATTACGGCGCCGGCGGTGCAGACGACTTCGGTGGGCTTGAACTGCACGCCGTGCACTTCGTCGAATTTCCTGACGATCGCTTCCCGGAGGTCGAGATAGCCCGCGGTGTTCGTGTAAAACGTATGGCCCTGCTGCAACGCTTCGTAGGCCGCGCGGCAGATGAATTCGGGTGTGGTCATGTCCGATTCGCCGAAGTAGAGCTTGAATGGTTTGTCCACCTTTTCGGCAAGCATCGAAATCTGCCGGATCAATGAGTCTTTGGCTGCGAGCGCGTGTGTTGAGTAGTTCATACCGGCAGTTTCAGTCCCTTCTCCCTGGCGAACTTTTGCGCTTCTTCGTAACCCGAATCCACGTGCCGCGCCACGCCGATGCCGGGATCGTTGGTCAGCACGCGGTTGATGCGTTCGGCCATCTGGTCGGTCCCGTCGGCGACCGTCACCTGGCCGGCGTGCAGCGAGTAGCCGACGCCGACTCCTCCTCCGTGATGGAACGACACCCAGCTTGCGCCCGAGGCCGTGTTCAGCAGGGCATTGAGGATCGGCCAGTCGGCGATGGCGTCGCTGCCGTCTTTCATGGATTCGGTTTCGCGATAGGGTGAAGCGACCGAACCGCAGTCCAGGTGATCGCGGCCGATCACGATGGGCGCTTCGAGCTTTCCGGTCCGGACCAGGTGATTCAATCGTTCGCCGAACATTGCGCGTTCGCCATAGCCGAGCCAGCAGATCCGGGCCGGCAATCCCTGAAAGCGAATCTTCCGGCGCGCGAGTTGAATCCACCGGCTGAGCACTTCGTCATGAGGGAACAACTCGAGGACGAGATCGTCGGTGACGGCAATATCATGCGGATTGCCCGAAAGCGCCGCCCATCGGAACGGTCCGCGTCCCTCGCAGAACATCGGGCGCACGTACGCGGGAACGAAGCCGGGGAAGTCGTATGCATTCTTCACACCGCCTTCGGCGGCCATCGTCCGGATGTTGTTGCCGTAGTCGAAGGCGACGGCGCCGGCTTTCTGCATGTCCAGCATGGCCTGGACATGACGGGCCATCGAGCCGATCGCGCGTTTCGTGTAACCCTGAGGATCGGTCTGGCGGAGACCGGCCGCTTCCTCGATCGTGACTCCGGTGGGGACGTAGCCGAAGAGCGGATCGTGCGCGCTCGTCTGGTCGGTGACGATGTCGGGAATCCAGCCTCGACGCGCCATTTCCGGAAGAACGTCGGCGCAGTTGCCGGTGAGACCGACCGATAGCGCGCGTTTGTCTTCGCGTGCGGCGGTGACCAGGCCCCACGCTTCATCGAGGCTGGAAGCGATCGTGTCCAGGTATTCCTTATCGACGCGCCGCTGCATGCGGGCGCGATCGACGTCGACGATGAGGCAGGCCGCCCCAGCCAACGTCGCCGCCAGAGGTTGAGCGCCGCCCATTCCGCCGCAGCCGCCCGTCAGGACGATCTTTCCTTCCAGAGATGCGTTGAAATGCCGGCGGCCCAGGGCCGCAAACGTTTCATAGGTTCCCTGGACGATGCCCTGCGATCCGATGTAGATCCAGCTTCCGGCCGTCATCTGGCCGTACATGGTCAGCTCGAGCGCTTCGAGCCGGTTGAACTCGTCGCGGGTGGCCCACTTCGGAACGAGATTCGCATTGGCGATGAGGACGCGGGGCGCGTGTGGAAATGTACGAAAGATGCCTACGGGCTTTCCCGACTGCACGAGAAGCGTCTCGTCATTTTCGAGATTCCTGAGCGACCGGACAATGGCGTGAAAGGCTTCCCAGCTTCTGGCCGCTCGTCCGGACCCGCCATAGACGATAAGGTTTCTCGGATCCTCCGCCACCTCTTCATCCAGATTGTTCATCAGCATCCGCATCGCGGCTTCCTGATGCCAGCCCTTACAGGACAGCGTCGTGCCCCTGGGCGCCCTCTGAGGGACGTACCGAATCGTTTCTGTCGACATGGATCAGGTCCTCTCTGTGAACGCCGGCGGTTCCGCCAACAGCTTTCGAACGGCGGCCACAAGCTCGGCGCGCGGAACTTCGAATTGTCCCGGACGCTCCTGCAGCCACCGGTCGCGGCTTCCCGTGAGCTGTTGAGCGCGGGCGCGGCCGGCGGACATGTCTTTGATGGTCACCACGCCCTTCGCTTTCTCGTCGGGACCGTACAGAAGGACGATCGGAATCTCCAGCCTGTCCCCGTACTTGATCTGCTTTCCGGCGCGATCGGTCCCCATATACAGCTCGGTGCGAATCCCGGCGCGGCGCAGCTCGAACGTCATCGCGGTGTAGTCGTCCTTCATCGAAGAATCGAAAGTGGTGACCAGAACTTCCGCGGTCGATTTCCGAAGCCGGATTTTGTCGAGCGCGCGCAGAGCGGCCAGCAGGCGGTCGACTCCCATTGATGCGCCTGTGGCCGGAACGCGTTCGCCGAGGAAACGCATCACGAGATCGTCGTAACGTCCGCCGCTGAAGACGGAACCGAACTGCGGCGCATCCATGAGGATCGTCTCGAAGACCGGGCCGTTGTAGTACGCCAGGCCTCGAGCAATGCTGAGGTCGATGATCACCCGGTCGTCGCGATAGCCGGCCACGTCGAGGTTGTGCGACATCTTTTCGAGAACCGCGATCTCTTCGGCGGCGCCTGGAACCGAGCCAAACGTGCCGCCGAGCTCTTTCACGACGTCCGCCCGTTTCGGGGAGCGGATCGCGATGAACTTCTCGATCTGGTCGGCCTGTTCGGCCGTGAGGCCCAGTCCCGTAATCCTGTCGCCGGACTCGTCCGTGTAGCCGGCGGTCAGTTCGAGCCGGACTTTCTTCGGGCCGATTTTTTCAAGCTTGTCGATGACGCGGAACACATCGACGGAGCGCTCCGGCGTGATGGACGCGTAAGCGAGCAGCAGATTCAGCACGCGGCGGCTTGAAAACCGGACCTGATAGTTCGAGACGCCGAGGGCTTCCATCGAATCGCAGATGCCGCAGATGATCTCGGTGTCGGCAAGTTCGGACTGGACTCCGACGGAATCGATGTCGAACTGAACGAACTCGCGAAACCGCCCCGGGCCGGGTTTGTCCGCGCGCCAGACAGGTCCGATCGAGTAGCGGCGGAAAGGTTTCGGCAGTTCCTTGTATTGAGCGATGACACGCGCCAGCGGGACCGTGTGGTCGAAACGCAGGCCGAGCTGCTCCTCCTCGGGATTCGAGACGGTGAAGATGGACTGTTGGATTTCCTGGCCGCCGGAGCCGGACAGCACGTCGAGATACTCGACGGCGGGCGTGGTCAGCGGGACAAAGCCGTAGAGTTCATAGACGCCTCGAACGACGTCTATCATGTGTTGCCGGGCCAGCGTGTCTTCCGGAAGAAGATCTCTGAGCCCGCGCGAGAGACGTGGTTCGATGAGCGTCACCGGGCAACTCCTGATGGTATACCGAAGAAGGGACTCGAACCCTTGACCCCTAGATCCACAATCTAGTGCTCTAGCCAGCTGAGCTACTTCGGCAGAGAAAAAAATGGAAACGCAAACACCGAATTCTACGATAAGTCGGGACCTCTCTGGAAGTCCCGGAAATGCGTTGCGTTCTCCCGTCGATCCTCTTATATTAGGCGCCACTCTGCTTCCGCACCCCCACGGAACGTTGAAGAGATGACTAAATACGAATCGAACAGTCAGTCATTCAGAGCCGAAAGCGGACCAGTCCGCATCCATTAACCCAGACAAAGGCGTCCGGGGCTCATGTTTTCGTGCAGCCAAGGGATGCCTTTTTTTTTGCGAGAGGATTCTATGTTTGAAGCAAGAAGGCTGTATGGCTTGTTGTTCATACTGCTGCTTCTCACGCCTGCAGCATTTGGACAGGACATCACCGGCATCATCAACGGCCGCGTAAGCGATTCGTCGGGCGCCGTGATTCCGGGAGTCAACGTGACGTTGACGAGCCCTGCGATCCAGGGCAACCGGACGGCGGTGTCGGGCGAAACCGGCGCTTATCAATTCCTATTAATTCCTGCCGGGAGCTACACGCTCAAGTTCGAGCTTCCCGGTTTCAAGACCGTCAATCATGACGGCATCATCGTCCAGGTGCAGAAGACGACGGCCATCAACGTGACGCTCGAAGTCTCGGCGACCGCGGAGACGGTCAACGTCACCGGTGAGTCGCCCGTGGTCGACGTCCAGAACGCGACCGTCGGGGTCAACTTCAACTCGGCGATGCTTCGGGATATTCCGAACTCGCGCGACATCTGGATCGTTCTCGGCCAGTCTCCAGGCGTCAACATGACACGCTACGATGTGGGCGGTTCCACCATGGGCTCGCAGACAGGATTCCGCGCCTATGGAACTACCGGACAGAACTCTTTCAACCTTGACGGCATCACGACCACTGACGGCTCCGGCAGCGCCGGCTGGTACTTTGACTACGGCACCTTCTCTGAAATCCAGGTCTCGGCTGCTGCGAACGCAGCGGAAGTTCAAACTCCGGGCGCCCTCATGAACACCGTCATCAAGAGCGGCGGCAACGACTTCCACGGCCGCGCCTACATTGACTGGGAAACGAAGAAGTTCCAAACGAAGAACGTGGCCGACGAAATGCGGCGCGCCTGTCCGGCCACGGCTGCTGCGGCCGCTTCGTTTACCGGACCCTGCGGCGTGTTCACCGGTGACCAGTTCTCGCGTTACAACGACTTCAACGTCGACATGGGCGGGTTCATCAAGAAGGACAAACTGTGGTGGTACGCGTCATGGCGCGACCAGTACTCGGACCTGATCACCCAACTTGGAATTCGCGACACCGCGGTCAACCAGTATGGAATGCCGCTGAACGGAGCCGCCTCCATTGAGTCGGGCGGTCACTACACGACGCGACTGAGAATCCCGACGGTCAAGTTCAACTGGCAGGTGACGAAGAACAACCAGTTTGTCTTCCTCTGGCAGCACAGCCGGAAGAAGGCTCCCTATCGCAGCGGAGCGGCATCCGGTGTGGACCGCTACAAATACATCATCGAATCCACCGGCAACCAGAAGGATCCTTCGGACGGACGAAAAGTGCAGTGGACCTCGATACTGAGTCCGAAGCTGACCATGGATCTGAAGATCGCGGATTCGGAATACATCTTCCCCCAGTACAGCCACGTGGAAAAGACGCCGGTCAACGATACCGTCACCCTCCTTATCCGTGGCGGTTTCCCGGGTCCGTTCGTCCAGTGGCGAAAGCACTGGGACTTCGGCGGCACCACGTCGTACTTCACTGAGGGACTCGGCGGAAACCACAACCTGAAATTCGGCTACGACACCTACTGGGAGGCCACCCGCGACTTCACGATGACGTACCCCGGCGGCGGATATCAGCTGGTTCTCGCCAACGGCGTGCCGAGCCAGGTTCTGGTTCGCGACTATCCGTACACTTCCAAGAACGCGGTTTACCAGAACGCGGCGTTCGCGCAGGACAAGTGGCAGATCGGCCGCCGGCTGACCCTCAACCTCGGGGTTCGGTGGGACCGGTATGCGCCGTACTACGCCGACCAATTCAATAATCACGAAGGTCCGTTCGGCAACCCCTCCACCTGGTTGCCCGCCGGCGTGGCCATCCCTCAGACCACCATCACGAAGACTCATGTCGCTTACTTCAAAAACGTGGTCCCTCGTTTCAGTTTTGCCTATGACTTGTTCGGGAATGGAAGAACGGCCATCAAAGGAAGCGCCGGAAGGTATAGCTGGAACCCCAGCTTCAGCCTCGCGTCGAGCGCCAATCCAAACCGCGGTGGAACCTACACCTTCACATGGGACGGCACGCTCCCGATAACGAAGCAGTACCTTCTCTCGCGGCCGAGACCCAACTCCAACGT
>JAHFTY010000299.1:1468-4628 GCA_023265365.1 Acidobacteriota bacterium | reverse complement strand
ACGTACCGCAAGCGCGTTTGGATCGATACCTGTTCCTTCTATCTGCCTGCCATGAAGTGCGCGCTGGAATGGCTCGGCCCGGAACACCTGATGATCGGCACCGACTACGCTCATCGTGTCGGCGACGCGCCGGAAAACGCGATCAAGGCGGTTGTGGATCTCGGCAACGAACTCAATCTCCCGCAGGAGAAAGTCGATCTGATGCTGGGAAGGAATGCCGAAGCGCTGTTCAGCCTCCCGCCGCTCGCCAGCTATGCGCAAACTCCGGCGGGAAAAGTCGCGTCGTAGCGCCTGTTCACCACCCTCCCCTTCGGGAGAGGCATGGAGGCCACATGATTGACGCCAGCATATCCGCATTGCGAACGCTGAGACCGGAATTCGACGGAGGCATCTTCTGGTTCAGGGATGATCTGCACCAGCCGTATCCCATCTCGCCGATGGGCATGACCACAATTCATGTCCACCACGCCTGGGGTTATCACGTCGCGTCCGAACAAACTCAACTGCCGCCGTCGAAGGGCGCGCACGTGAAGATTCATCAAGGCCGGGTATACCTCGGCTTTGCCTTGATCGAAGACCAGGAAGAGGTCGCACGGCGCGCCGCTAAGTTCGGCAAACTGGTCGAGTACTGCAAGGACCATTGGAAGGAGTACTACGGCGACTACATCAGTGAAGTGATCGCGAACCTGAGTTCGCTCGCCGCGGTGGATGCGGACGAATTGACGATTCCGGCTCTTCTCGACTATCTGCAAAAAAGCGAACAGATCAATCGCCGGAACTGGGAAATTCACTTCATCCTGATGTATCCGGCCGACGCAATCTATCTGGATTTCGAGGCGTTCTGCAAAAAATACGGCTGGGAAGAAAAGAACTTCGTCGGTATGCTCAAGGGTTTTGACTCGATGCCGGCTCACACCGACGAAGCCCTTTGGAACCTCGCGAAAATGGCCGATGCCCTGGGTCTCCGCGACGCGATACTCCATACGCCGGCAGAGTCATTGTTCAAGGAATTGAAGATCACGCCGCAGACATTCCAGTGGCGCCGGCAATTCGACGAGTTCCTGGAAGTGCATGGCAACCGGATCAGCGCCGCGCACCTCTATGTTATTTTCCCTACATGGAAGGAAGATCCGGCGCCCGTCGTCGATACGCTCAAGAGCTACTTTCCGCGAATCGACGCTGGCTGGGATCTGCTCCGTGCGCGCGACGCGGTTGCCCGTCAGCGTGAACTTGCCGTCGCTGCATTCGAGAAACAATTGCTGCCCGATGACCGGCCCGCGTTTCAGAGGCTGCTGGCCGCCGCTCAGGAGATCTACGCCTACCAGGAAGATCACGGCTTCTATATCGATCAGGGTTCGACGGCCGCGCTTCACCACACGCTCATGGTCTGCGGCCGCAAATTGCAGAGTCTGGGATTGCTCGAACGCGACGACGACGTCTTCTTTCTAACCTACACCGAACTGGTGGAAATCCTGGCCGACCTGTCTCGAAACGAACGCGTCGCTGTTTATCACCACCAGGCTCTCATTCCGCCGCTCGTCACGGAACGCCAACAGAATCGCGTGGCGGCCAGCCAGGCCGATGCGCCTCTGACTGTAGGCAGCGTGCCGCAGACCATGAGCGATCCGATCGCGATCAAGGTTTTCGGAATCATTGACGAGGTGCTTCATCCAAAGGGGGAAAAGGAAATCGCGGAACGTCTGGAAGGTTTTCCCGGTTCGCCTGGGACCGTTGAAGGTCCGGCACGAGTGGTTTTGAGCTTCGAAAGTTTCCCTTCGCTTCAATCAGGCGAAATCCTGATTTGCCCCTATACCAGCACGGCGTGGACTCCGTTGTTTTTGAAGATCGCCGGCGTGGTCACCGACACCGGCGGCATGCTGACGCACGCCGCCATTGCGGCTCGCGAGTACGGCATTCCCGCCGTCGTCGGCACCTGGAAGGCGACGAATTCGATCCGCAATGGAGACATTGTCAAAGTCGATGGCACCGCGGGGGTCGTCGAAATCATCCGGAGATCCGCCTGACTGTACGAGGGCCACACATGCCCGCCAGCATTGCCGACATTAAACAACTCGTCCTGGAAGCCGGACAGATCGCGCTCGGGTATTACGGCCGAGTGTCTCGCTCCGTGAAGGCGGACGCCAGCGTCGTTACGGAGGCTGACCACGCCATCGAAGTCTTTCTTCGAAGCTCGCTCACGGCGCTGGCGCCGGACTATGGATACATCGGCGAGGAGACCGAGGACTCACTGCCGCCCCGGCACGGCGAAGATCATGTCTGGATCGTGGACGCCCTGGACGGCAGCCGCGCATTTTTTGCGCGCATGCCGCTGTGGACTCCCGCCGTATGCCTGATGAAAGGCGATCGGCCGGTTGCAGGCGCCGCCATCAATCCGATCACCGGCGAACTGTTTTGGGCTGCCGAGGAAGGCCCCGCTTACTGCTGCGGCGAAATTCTCCGGCCGGCGTTTCCCGCGACGCTGGAACCGAACACATTTATCTTCGGGCCGACAAATCACCATCGAACATTCGCGTCGGATTTTCCCGGCCGCATCTATTGCCTCGGCGCACCCATTTATCAACTCTGTCTGGTCGCCAAGGGAGCTGCGTCCGCTCTCTTCTTCGATCCGTCGGTGAACTTATGGGACCTGGCCTTCCCTTCGCTGTTATTCGAGCGCACCGGCGCCGTCATGGTCTACGCATCCGGCCGGCCGGTGAATCTGGCGGACCTGCGGCAACGCGGTAAAGTGCCCGAACCTTTTTTTGCGGGAGGACCCGCAATCGTGGAAATCCTGCGCCGCCGGATCACATACCGCCCGCTGTAGGCGTCAAAAGACGTACTTGAACGCGAATTGCATGATTCGCGGATCGCCCTGCTGCGAAGTGATTGTTCCGAACTGCGGACTGTTCAGCGCGGTGCTTGGGTTACCGGGCCTCAGGCTGTTGGTCACATTGAATGCTTCGGCGCGAACCTCCAGCTTTTGCGCTTCGCGGATTTGGAGAATCCGCGACAGCGCCAGATCGAAGTTCCAGAACGCCGGACCCGCGACCGTATTCCGGCCCTGGCCGGCAAACGTTCCCGGCGCGGGATTCGTAAACGCAACCCTGTCCAGGTATGCGAGAGAACCGTTGGGATTCGGCGCAAACTTTGTCGCGGCGAA
>JAHFTY010000299.1:0-1458 GCA_023265365.1 Acidobacteriota bacterium | reverse complement strand
CTGGCTCCCGACGCCCGTCAGCGCCACGTCGGTTCCGGTGGTGATCGTGAGGAATGCGCCTGATCTCCTGGCGTAGATGCCGGACAACCTCCATCCGGAGGCGATCTTGTTCCAGGCCGCATTTGCAAACTTCGGCATTTCCGCGACGCCGGTCAGATTGAATACGTGCCTACGGTCATGGTTGCAGTTGCCGCGGTCGGCCCGCCGGTTATTCGGATCGACGATTCCCGAGTTCAAATTCGGCGTTGTGCCGCCCTGCGTGTAATCACCGATGCAGTGCGAGATGGTGTAATTGGCATTCATCGTCATGCCGCGGCTGAAGCGCTTCTGCGCGGAAAACAGGCCGCCCTGATAGCTTTGCGTGCCGCCGTCATCGAAGCTGTCGACCGGTGAGTTCTGCGCGTGAGACTGAGATCTTCACCGAGTTGATAGGTTGTTGTGCGGAATGTCGATTCGCTTTCGGTGCCGCCACCGATGCTGAAAAAATTGTTTACTGTGAAGAGGCTGTAATGCGGCATGTAACTGAACGTGTTGACGCCGACTTCAGGCGCCGAGAAAAAGTCTTTGCTCGTCCGGTGAATCGCAGTCCGGTTGATTGCGATGCGAACGGCGTTCACCGTGTTCGAGTTCAGCAGGTAGGTGTCTCCAAACGTGTACGATTGGGCCAGATTATCCCTTCCGCCGATGCTGGTCGCCAGAACGTTTTCCGTGAATTGGTGCGGAGGAGGCGTTTTCAGCGTCGTTTCGATGATGCGGCCGAACATCGAATGCCGGGTGCTCTCCTGATAATCGATCTTGCCGATATACTGGCTGTCACTCGGCCGGTTGATGCGCGCAACATTGATTTTGCCGCACGGATCATCGCTCTTGGGAAGCCTGGCCGCGATATTCATCGCGGCCAGGCTGTACAGGGCACGATCGATGCGATTGTTGTTGAATACGACGGACGTATTGGCCACCGAACGTAAGGTTCTGGCCGTTCCTGCGCACGCCGCTGACGCCATTGCGCTCCAATCGCCGGCCAATACCGCCGGCGTCGGAACATAGCTGATGCTGTCGGACGGATCCTGCCGGGTAATCGTGGCCTGATAACCGCCAAAGAAAAACAGCCTGTTCTTGTTGATCGGGCCGCCAATGGTTCCGCCGAACTGGTTGCGTTTCAGCGAATCCCGCTTGAGTGCGAAATAATCCCGCGCATTGAATTTGTAATTCCGGACAAATTCGAAAAAGTCGCCGTGAAACTCGTTGGCGCCGGATTTCGTGACCGACGTCACCGAAGCTCCGGAGTGCATGCCCTGATTGGCGGTCATGGTGCTGGTTTCCAACTTGAATTCCTGCAGCGCGTCCGGGAACGGCAGCGGCAGATTCAGATTGTCATAGGGATTGTTGTGCATGGCGCCATCCAACATGTACGTGACGCCGAACGCCAGACCGCCCGCTACCGAATACGCCACGCCG
>JAHFTY010000298.1 GCA_023265365.1 Acidobacteriota bacterium | reverse complement strand
GAAGGCGATCCGGCTTCCGTCGGGAGACCAGGAGGGCGTCCCGGTCGTGCCGCCAACGGAAGGGAACGGAGAGAGGCGCCGGTCCAGCGGCGAGAGAATTTCGATATCCGACGTGTTCCGGCGAAACGTGATGAACGCAATCTTGTCGCCTTCAGGGGCCCAGGCGGGCATGAACGAAATCGAACGATAGGTCGTCAGCGGACCCGCGTTCGCTCCGTCGTAGTCCATGATATAGATTTCCTTTGCGTCGCGTCCCTTCGCGTCTTTGCCGCTCGTGGCCACATAGGCGATCTGCGTCCGCGCAATGCCGAACTTTCCACCGAACAGCTTGTCGATGATTTGATCGGCAAAAAAGTGCGCCGTGATCCGCACGGCATTTTCGGTAAGGTCTCCGGAACTCAGGCGATTCGCAATCAACTCCCGGTTCTGGGTGACGCCGAGATCCCAAAGCCGCGTTTCCAACTCCAGTTTGCCGCGGTTGATCGTCGCGTTCCCAAACGCCAGGTATTGCGCGTTCACGCCGGCCCTGGTCCAGTCTTCGATCCTGACGTCGGTGGGTATCGAGAACCGGCCCGCCGGTTGAAAGCTCCGGCTGACCAGCGCCACGTTCCCGCTGTAGTCGAGATCGTCCCACAGCACCTGGTTGAACAGGGCGGTCAGCTTCACGGTTTGCGGGTCGCCCGTTTTCGGCTGGAACTCCGGGAAACCCAGCCGGACTTCGACCTGTCCCTGATTCGTTCCCGTCGTGATTTGACCCTGCCGCGTCGCTCCACGGATGGAAGCGATGCTGAGAATGATCAGAAGAACGGCAATGAGTTGCTTCATTTACTTGATGTACTCGAAATAGTACTTCACCCGAACACGCGCTCCGGAATAATCCGCAGGAAGGGGCGGCAGCCGGTTAGACGCGTACAAGGCCCGTTTGGCCGAGTTGTCCAGAGAAGGAATTCCGCTCGACTGCGTCAGTTCGATATTGCTGATCGTGCCGTCACGCTCGATATCGAAGCTCAAGTACACGCGCGGCGCCCGCTGAATGCTGCTGTCGACAAGTCCTTTCAGCCAGTTCTGCGAGATTTTGCGGTTCATCGTGTTCACATATTCCGCATACTTCGTTCCGAAAGCGCCATCCCCAAATCCCGATCCCACGCCGGGTTGCGTTGAAAACTGCCCGTACCCGATCGTCGGGCTCCCGCCCTTGCCATACGGTACCGCGTTCGACGGAGGCGCTTCGGCCGGCGCCGCGTTCTTCGCGGCGGGAGGCTTTGGCGCGACGGTTGTCTTCTTGGGCGCGGACGCTTTTCTTGAAGGGATGGGCTCCGCCTTCTCCGGAGCCGGAGCGGGGACGGGCGCCGGTTCTTCGTGGTAAAAACCTTTCGAATCGTTGGCCGCCGCTTTGTCGTTGGTCACCTCGGGCGAAGGCAGCGCGATGCCGGAAACGGTTCCCTCGATCGTCACTTTTATGCCGTCGCCGCCCGTGGCCGTTCCCCACTTCTCAGCCTCGCGAAACGCGAACAGCCCCGGCGAGAACAGCACAAACGCAAAAAGCCCCGCATGCAGCATGATGCTCATCGCAACAGGACCTTTGAGTTTTTCTGGAGCAGTCATCTCTTCGGCTTTTCATCCAGCGGCTGGGTGACCACGCTGATGTTGTCGATCCCGGCCAGCTTCAGACGGTCCAGCACCGTTGCGTAGACGCCAAAGGGAATCGACTCGTCGGCCTGCAGATAAATACTGCGCCGCGTCGGATCCGGAAGCCGTTCCCGAATCCTGGCGCCGAGGTCGTTGATGTTGACCGGTTCGTTCTGCAGGAACACCGTATGTTTCCTGTCGATCGCGACGACGATTTTTTCCTCCGCGAGTTCCTTCACCAACTGGGTCTTCGGTACGTTGACTTCGATTCCGGACTGAATGACAGGCGCGGTCACCATGAAAATAATCAGCAACACGAGCACGATGTCGATAAACGGAACCATATTGATTTCCGATAACGCGGTCTGCGTCCGGCCGTCTCTTGTGGTGAATGCCATTAGAGTCCGTTCCTTTCGCCGAGAGCGAGCATGTCGACCTGAAGGTCGTCCAGTTCTCCGCCGACGTTCCGGATCTGGTAGACGAAGTGGTTGTACGCAATGACAGCCGGAATCGCCGTGAACAGGCCGAAGGCCGTCGTGATCAACGCGTCCGCGATTCCGGGCGCGACGGCGCGAAGTGTCGTCACGGCGGAATTGGACAGACCCGTGAATGTGGTCAACACGCCCCATACCGTTCCAAACAATCCGATAAAGGGGGCCACTGCCGCCGTGGTCGCCAGGAACGTCAGGCGGCTCTCCAGAAGCGTCAACTGGGCGGACGACGCCCGCTGCAGTGCCCGCTGCAACGTTCCGAGACTCACGGGAGCGTTGCGGACCGCCATCGCTCCCGCTCCGCGGGGGGCCCCCGGAGACAGGATCTCGGCGCCGGCGTTGAAAACCGGAACCAGCGGTGTGAATCGCAGGGATTCGAGCGCGGTCGCGATCTCCGGCAGGCTTTGGCCCTTACGGAAGATGCGCCAGAAGACCGGCGACTCCCGTCTTATTTTTCTCAGCAGCAGGGACTTCGACAGGATGATTCCCCATGAGGCGATGGAAAACACCAGCAGGACCATCAGCACGAACTTGGCAGTGGCGCTGGTTTCGCGCAGCAGCAATTGGAGGACGTCAACTTGACTCAAACGTGACTCCTTAAGCCGGCTCGCGGGAATACCAGCCGGAGTGGTCCATTCCTGGACGCCTCCGGTTGAATTTTTCCGCGAGTCCGCAAATCAAAACGTTAACCCCTTCGTCGTTGAAAGATCAACTGCGATAGCTTATAAACGCGAAGGTATGTTGCGCTTCCTTCGCGTTCGAAACTTCGCCCTGATCGACGAGCTTGAAATCCATTTCGAACGCGGCTTCAACCTCCTTTCCGGCGAAACCGGCGCCGGCAAATCCATCATCGTCGACGCTCTCGGACTGCTCGCCGGATCCAAAGCCTCGGCCGGCATGGTCCGCACCGGCGAGAATCGCGCCATTGTCGAAGCGATCATCGAAACCGATCTTCAGCGAGAACTCGACTCCCTTGGCCTGGACAGCGAGGGCGACCAGATCGTCATCCGCCGCGAGATCTCCTCGGACGATCGGAATCGCGTCTATATCAACAACCAGCCGAGCACCGTTTCCGCCCTTCGCGATCTGGCTCCGGCGTTTCTGGATATTCACGGCCAGCACGAGCAACAAACGCTGTCCGACAGTTCGATCCAACTCGCCCTGATCGACGCATTCGCAGAGACGGCGGCCGAGGCCGAAAAAGTCCGCGGTCTCCACGCGGAGTCTCAACGGATCGAAGCCGAGCTTGCCGAACTCCTCGCCGATCATGCCCGCAAAGTCGAGCGTCTCGACCTGCTCACATTTCAGAGGGACGAAATCCAGAAAACGAATCCGAAACCGGGCGAGACCGAAGAAGCCCGGCAAAGACTGGAAGTGCTCTCGCACGCCGGCAAACTGCTCGAGGCCGCGGAGCGCGGGTACCAGAGTCTGTATGAGTCTGAAAGTTCTGTCCTGTCGATGCTCGCACAAACACTGAAGTCTCTGCGCGACGCCGCTCAACACGATGTCCGCCTGCAGCCCCTTGTCGCGCAGACGGAGACAGCCCGGATCGGGATCCATGACATCGCCTATGCGTTACGCGACTACGCGGGTCAGGTCGATGCCAACCCTCAGGAACTGGAACGTTTGCAGGCGCGACTCGCCGAGTTGGAACGACTTCACCGGAAATACGGTCCGGATTTATTGGGTCACCTCGAAAAAGTAAGACGCGAAACGGACAGCATAGGTCTGACCGAGTTGAAAAAAGAGGAACTGGAGAAGAAGTTGGCCGGCGCCCGGAGGGAATACGACCAGGTTGCGGCATCGCTCAGCCGGAAACGGCGATCGTCCACCAGGAAGCTGGAATCCGCCGTGGAGAGGGAACTGAAGTCGCTTGCGATGCCCGGCGCGCGATTCCGGACCGCCTGGGAAGATGTCCAGCCCGGGCGCGCCGGCGGCATCGACCGGCCGGACTTTCGGATTTCCGCCAATACGGGCGAAGAGCCCATGTCTTTGAATAAAGTCGCGTCCGGTGGCGAACTTTCCCGCGTCATGCTGGCGCTCCGCACCGTCCTGGCAACGGACAGGCTCCACAAAACCCTGGTTTTCGATGAAGTCGACGCCGGGATCGGCGGGAAGGCCGCCGAAACCGTCGGCCGGAAGTTGAAGGAACTTTCTTCCCGTTACCAGATTCTGTGCGTCACCCACCTCGCGCAGATTGCCGCGTTTGCCGATCACCAGTACCGCATTGAGAAACTCGTGATCGACGGAAGAACCGTCACTCGCATCGAATCCATGACCGGCGACGCCCGCATCGACGAACTGGCCCGAATGATGAGCGGATCCCGCGTGACCGACGCCGCCCGCCTGCATATCCGGGAGTTACTGCGCCTTGCAATTTCGGGGTGATTGAATATATTTTGCAATAGATCGCGCGATTGGAGGACAACCCGTGGAAGTCGAAATGAAAATCCGGGGCCTGATGATGGATCCAATTACGAACATGCCAATCGTCGTCCTCAAGGAGTCCTCCGGCACAAATGTCCTTCCAATC
>JAHFTY010000297.1 GCA_023265365.1 Acidobacteriota bacterium | reverse complement strand
CGGCACCCCGCCTTGGCCAAGACGGGGAAATTCCCTCGCCATGCGACTTTTTGTGCGAAGCCCCTAGTGGTCGAGGAGAAGCGTTTTCCCCTCCCCGACGAGGCACTGCTGTCTTAGTGAAGCGAAATCGAGGAGAAGGGTTTTCCCCTCCTCGACGAGGAGGGGTGGCGCGAAGCGCCGGGGTGGTCCGCTATTTCCCGAACGTCCGGGCGCAGTTTTTCGAGGAGCGTTTCGAAGCGTACAGCGCCTGATCGGCTTCGGCGACGAGCGATTCGTAGTGGGTTCCGCGGCGGTATTCGGAAACGCCGATACTCACCGTCACGGCTCCGGAGTAACCCAGGCTGGAGAGGATGTTGCTGTGGTCCACCTTCTGAAGGATCTTTTGCGCGGCGTGAAGCGCGCCATCGAGCGTGGTTTGCGGCAGGATTACGCCGAACTCGTCCCCGCCGCACCGGAAGACGAAATCCGTATTGCGCACGGACTTTTCGACTTCCCGGCCAATCTCGGTCAGTACCTTGTTTCCAACCACGTGGCCGTAGGTGTCATTGACAAGTTTGAAGCTGTCCACGTCGATCATCAGCAGTGAAAGCGGCGCCGAATATCGATCGGCCCGCGCGGCTTCCCGCCCGAGAACTTCGTTGAAAAAGCGCGTGTTGTACAGGCCGGTAAGAGAATCCGTGATGGCGGATCGCTGCAGCTCGCTGAAAAGGCTCGCATTTTCGAGCGCAATCGCCGTGAAGTCCGACAGTTCGACGGCCAGCGTCAGATCTTCTTCGTTGAAAAACCGCGGGGCGTTCGCGACGGTGATGAATGCGCCGAGAACATATTCTTTCGTCTGAATGGGCGTCGCGATCAGCGAGCTGAATCCGTACTTGTCGACCAGCCGCCGGATTTCGGCGGGCATTTCGATGTCTGCCAGTTTTTCGATAAGCTGCGGATTCTTGTTCTCGATCACCTCGCGCAGTGCTTCAAAGGGCAGGCCATTCGGCGCGACGTTGATCGCCGTCATCAGTACTTTGATCAGCGGTTCCGGCTGCTTCGAATGCGCGGCGTCGAGGCGGAGCTGATCCTGGTCGTTGGACAGAACGATGAACGCGGTTTCGCCGAGCACCTCCGCCGACTTGGCCGCAATTTTTTCGACGATTTCTTCGGGCTGGTGCGAAGACGAAAACAGCCGGATCAGCTCCCCGAGAAAATGCGCGCGGTGTACCTGGTCTTCGAGTTTATTCAGGAGCCGGCGATAAAGGACACCGGTGTTTTTCTCTTCGGACGTGATAATGACGGTGTCTGATTCCTGAATCGAAGGGAGCGCGTCTCCCGTAGAAGTCACTATGGCGTCCGCGATTTGGCCCTGGAGAATATCTTTGAGTTCCCGGCACTGCTGGGCGTCAGTTCCCAGGATAAAAATGGTATGGCCCATCCCATCCAGCTCGATTAGCGATCGGGCGTGAATATAAGGAAACTGCGTTCGGAAAAGAAGCAAAAAAACGGCCCCGGCGCCGGATTTCAAATATGGCTCATGCGTCGATCGTTCTGGAGAACGTCACCGTAGATTTCGGTGGCTATCATGCCTTGCAGAATCTTTCGTTTGGCGTCCCCGAGGGTCAGTTCGCGGCCATCGTCGGGCCCACCGGCTGCGGAAAGACTTCGGTTCTGAATATGGTGGCCGGCCTCGCAAAAGCGGCATCGGGGCAGGTTCGGTGCGGAGGCCGACTCGTGGACTCGGTCCAATGTTCGGCCGCTTACATGTTTCAACAGGACGCGCTGCTTCCCTGGAAAACCGTGCTGGAAAACGTCCTTCTGGGCCCTCTTCTGCGAGGCGCTGCGCGGCGGGATGCGGAAACGCTGGCACGCCACTGGATTGCGCGGGTGGGATTGAAGGGTCTGGAGGCGCGGTATCCGGCGCAGCTTTCCGGAGGCCAGCGGAAACGCGTGGCGATGGCCCAGGCGTTGATCTGCGGATTGCCGGTGCTGCTGCTGGACGAGCCCTTCTCCGCGCTGGACGCGCAGACCCGCGTCCTGATGGAGGAAGAACTCCTCACCCTCTGGCAGGAACAGGGAGCGACCGTTCTTTTTGTGACGCACGATCTGGAGGAAGCCATTTCTCTTGCGGACCGCGTGCTGATCTTTTCCGCCGGGCCCGGGTCCCGGCTGAAGGCCGATTACCGCGTCGATCTGCCGCGCCCCCGCAATGTGGTGGAAGCGCGGTTCATTCCCGGTTTCATGGATCTGTATCGGCGGATCTGGGCGGATCTCAAGGAGGAGGTGCTGGCCAGTCATGAGCGCTCCAAAGCTTCGGCATAGAGGCGCCATCCTCGCCCTCCAGATCGGAATCCTCGCCGCGATTCTCATGACATGGGAAACCGCGGCCCGGGTACGCGTTCTCGATCCGTTCTTTTTTTCTCAACCGTCGCTTTTCCTGGCGCGCGCTTTCACATGGCTGACCAACTCGGGTCCGCTGCTGGGCGGCCGAAGCATCTACGAGCATCTTCTGGTGACCTTGGTTGAAACGGCGGGCGGCTTCGGGCTGGGCGTGGCTTTCGGCGTGGCTGCGGGCTTTCTGCTGGGCCGTTCGGAATTCTGGTCGCGTGTGTTTAATCCGTACATCCAGGTGTTGAATGCACTGCCGCGTCTCGTTCTGGCGCCGATTTTCGTTCTGATCCTTGGTATTGACGAGCGTTCAAAGGTCGCGCTCGGCTTCACGCTGGTCTTTTTCATTGTCTTCTTCAACGCGTTTCGCGGCGTGCGGGAGGTGGACCGGCACATCGTGAATAATGCGCGGCTTCTCGGAGCCAATGAAAGACAGCTTGCATGGCACGTGCTGCTGCCGTCGGCAATGACGTGGATCCTGTCGAGTTTGCACACGTCTGTCGGATTTGCATTGGTGGGCGCGATTGTTGGAGAGTACATGGCGGCCGCGAAGGGACTGGGATGGGTGATCAGCCAGGCGCAGGGGAATTTCGATTCGGCGGGTGTGTTTGCCGGCATGACGATTCTTTGCGGCGCGGTGATCGTGATCGAACTCTTCGTCAATGCCGCCGAACGGCGGCTCGTGAGGTGGAAGTGATGCGGTTCCGAAGCGTTCTGTTGGGTCTGCTGCTCGTCCTGGCGGCGTGCGCGAAACCGCAGCCGGAGCCGTTGACGCCGGTCCGGATCGCCGTGGGCGGTCAAGCCCAGTTCATTTACCTGCCACTGACGCTTGCCGGGCAGCTTGGCTACTTTAAAGAGGAAGGTCTGGCCGTTGAGATATCCGACCTCAAAGGCGGAAGCGAGGCGCTGGCCGCCATGCTCGGCGGTTCGGTGGACATGGTGTCGGGCTTCTACGAGCACACCATTCGTGGACAGGTTCAGGGCAAACCGCTGGTGATGGTCGTCCTGTTCGATCGTTTTCCGGGATTGGTGCTGATGGTCGGAAAGGAGCACACCAAACAGGTCCACTCGATTAAGGATCTCGCCGGCCATCCGGTGGGCGTGACGGCGCCGGGATCGTCGTCCGATCAGATGCTGAAATATCTGCTTCGACAGAACGGCCTGGATCCGCAGGAAATTCCAACCGTCACGGCCGGCACGACCACCATGGTTGCGGCGCTCGAACAGGATCGCGTCTGGGCCGGCATCACGGTGGACCCGGTGGCGACGAAACTCCAGAAGGACGGAACCGCGACGCCGTTGTACGACACGCGAACCGAAAAAGGCACGTTTGAAGTCTTCGGGGGGCCGTGGCCTGCCGGAGGAATTTACACTTCGACGGAATTCCTGAAGAGGAACCCGGAAACCGTCGACAAAATCGTTCGCGCGGCGGTCCGCACCCTGGCCTACATCCAGACCCACACGCCTGAAGAGATCGCTTCGCATATGCCGGAGTCTTATCTGGCCGGCGGCCGCGATCTTTACGTCGAGTCGCTTCGCACGAATTTGTCGATGTTTTCACCGGACGGCCACATGCCGGAAGATGGCCCGGCGAATGTGCTGAAGACGCTGTCGCTGCTGGATCCGAGAGTGGTTCCTGCGGCGGTGAACCTGAAACTCACGTACCGGTGAGTGAATCGCACCAATCTGGGGGTTTCCCCTCCTCGACGAGGAGGGGTGGCGCGAAGCGCCGGGGTGGTGCTGTTCAAGAAATGGATTTTATTGGACGAACCGCCCCGCCGCTTCGCGGCACCCCGCCTTGGCCAAGGCGGGGAAAAGTCCTCGTCCTGCGACTCCATGGCTTGATGTCATAACCAGACCGCATCGCCCAACGTTTTTTCTCGCGACTCTTCGGTTTCATGTCAACACCAATGGACAGTTCTGGCTCGTCGAGGAGGAAAACGCTTTTCTTCGATTTCGCCCAGGCGGTTATGATGGCGGGAAAAGTTTCCCTCCCCTACGCGGCCAGTTCCTCCAGATCATCCCCCATTTCCCACACGGTTAACGCACTGCACCGGCTGCATCGCGGAAAGCTGGCGTCCTTGTCCAGTTCGACTTCAACATTGCAGCATTCCGAAACGTACAATCCCGGCACGCTCACGTCCTGACCCGTTTTCATGACTTTCTCCTTGTTCTTGACCTTCGAGGACATGCTGTTTTTATTTGCAAGCGCTTATCCAAAACTTCGATAGACTTTGGCCGCGCCCCGTCGAGAGGGCGAGGAGGATTCAATGACGTTGCGATCGAG
>JAHFTY010000296.1 GCA_023265365.1 Acidobacteriota bacterium | reverse complement strand
ACCTGAAACCGGAGCGCAGCGTCACCTACGAAGCAGGGCCCCGGTACGCCTCGCAGAATCTGCATTTCATGCTGACGGTCTACCACACCCAATTGATCGACAATCTTTTCTCCGCGCCCGCCGGCACGATCGACATTCCAGGCGTCGGCGTGGTACAGGCTCTGGCCAAACAGAATATCGCCGGCGCCTACGTTCGAGGCGTGGAAGCGGCGGCGGCCTATCGCATCAACCCGGCGTGGTTGCTCTCTGCAAACGCGACCGTCACGCGCGGCCAGGATACTTATCAGAATGTCCCGCTGCGTTTCGTGCCGCCGGCCTTCGGCACTCTCGGTCTTCGATGGCAGCGTCCGAACTCGCGGCTGTCGGAAGAAACGACACTGCTCTTCGTCGATCGCCTGCGGCGTCACTCGCCGGACGACGAACGCGACGCCGGGTTCTCCGTCGATCCGGGCTACGGATCGCCCAGCGCGACCAATCCCGCGCTTCGGCCGAACTTCCAGATCCCCGGATACCTGGTGGCAAACATCCGCGCCGGTTACGCTCTTTGGCGAACCGATCACGGCGAATTCCAGATCTTCACCAACGTCAACAATGTGTTCAACGTGCGCTATCGGGAAGCCTATTCCCAGCAGGAATTTCTCGCTCCCGGAGCGGGAGCGGTCATCGGGGCGCGATTACGTTTTTGAAATGCGAGCGATGCCGGAACCGAAAACATTTCGCCGGGAATCCAACGGAACCCGGGAGAGTTGTGAAATGGGACGCTTGCTGCGTTTCCGATCCGAAATCCCGAAATACCGGATCTCGGATTTGAGATTCCGGATTCGTCCGATTTCAAAATTCTCCGGCGCCGCGGCGTTGGCGCTGTTTCTGCCGGCGCTGCTCCTGGCGGCTTCCGGATTCCAGGCCGCGCAACCGCCAAGAATCGTGTTCATCGGCGTATGGGACCGCTCCGAACCGCTGATCGAGACGGCCTCGCGCGAATTGCTCGTACCGGTGTCGGCCTACCGGCCGCCGGCGGTCCTTGTCCCGGGCTCCGAGGCGCAGAAAGAAGCCGAGCAGGCCGATCTCATTTACGTCCTCAACATGGAACCGGCCGAAGCCGTCGCGCTCACGAAGTGGCTGAGCGGAAGGCCCAATCCCAAACAGAAGATCATTCCTCTCGATTCGCGCGGAAGCCATGCGGAGCTGGAAAAGGCGGGTCTTCTGACACGCGATGAAGAAGTCCCGAAGTACTGGCGGCCGAACGGACTGACCAACGTGAAGCGGCTCTTTGAATACACGATGGTGAAGTACCTCGGGCTGGAAGCCCGGATTCAGCCCGCGATCCTGGTGCCGGATTTCGGATACTACGAGCCAGGGTCGGAAGAACCGTTCGAGACCATCGCGCAGTTGCGCGCATACAAGGCCGGACACGGGCGTTGGAAGAATGGAGCGCCCGTCGCCGCGATCCTGACCCAGCAGTCCTTCTGGGTGACCCACGACACGAAAGTGCTCGACGCCGAAGTCCGGGCTCTCGAAGCCCAGGGCATCAACACAGCCATCATCTTCGGCGACCGGCAGGCCATGGTCGACGCCATGATCCGCGAAACGGCGCCGGACGTCCTGATCGAAGACCGGCACGGAACGATGTGGGACTCGCGTGAGCTGCTGGAAACCCTGGATGTTCCCTACCTCCGCCCCATCTCGATGATGGGATCGACCGTCGCCGACTGGAAGAAGAACCCCGCCGGTCTCGGATACAAGGATGTCGGAATGTTCCTGACTGTCCAGGAATCGTGGGGCACGCTTGAACCCATCGTCGTCGGCGGCCTCGAAACCGACATCAACGGGTTTCATCTCCACGAACCCGTCCCGGAAGGGATCGAACGTTTCGCCGCGCGCACGGCAAGCTGGCTGAACCTTCGAAAGAAAGCGAACGCCGACAAACGCGTCGCGATCGTGTACTACAACGCGGGGTTCGGCAAAGACGACCTGATGCGGGGAAGCCCGACGGGCGCATATCTGGACGCTCCCGAAAGCGCCGTTCGCTTTCTCCCCCGGCTGAAGGACAAGGGTTATCGCGTCGATCCGCTGCCGAAAAACTCCGCCGAAATCATCGAATGGATGCGCGAGCGCGGCCACAACGTCGCGCCGTGGAGCCCGGCCGAACTTGAAGCGCTGGTTCGTGTTGGCGATCCGGTCCTGATTCCGCTGGCCCAATACCAGTCCTGGTTCCGGTCGAAACTCAGCTCCGGGAATCAACAGGCGATCGAGAAAGCCTATGGTCCGGCTCCCGGCAAGTTCATGGTGACAGAACGCGCCGGACAGAAATTCATCGTGCTGCCCCGGATCCAACTGGGAAACATTGTCATGATGCCGCAGCCCGAGCGAGGCGCCACGCAGGATGAAAAGCTGGTCCACTCGCGCGACATTCCGCCGCCCCACAACTATCTCGCCTTTTACTGGTGGCTCCAGGAAGAGTACAAGGCGGACGCGCTGATCCACTGGGGAACGCACGGCACGCTCGAGATGCTTCCGGGCAAAGAGACGGGCCCTTCGCGCGACGACTGGACCGACATTCTCGTCGGCAACATGCCGATCATCGATCTCTGGATCATGGACAATATCGCGGAGGCCAACCTGGCGCGGCGCCGCACTTACGCGCAGATCGTCGACCACATGGTCCCTCCGACCGTCAGTGCCGGCCTCGCGGGTACCGATGCGGCGCTTCGATCCGACCTCGACAAGTTCGCATCGCTCGAACCGGGACTGTTGAAAGAGGAATATCGAAAGCTCATCGGCGAAAAGGCGCGCCAGGCCGATGTCTTGTCCAAGTTGAAGATCAAGGCGACGGGCCTGCTCAACGACAGGCAGGTTTCCGCCGTCGCCGAATTCATCCGCGAAGTGAACGAAGCGCGAACGCCGCTCACGCTGCATGTGCTCGGCCAGCCGCCCGAACAGAAGTATCTGGACGCCTATCTGGTCGCCATCCTCGGACCGAAGTTCCTCGACCACGTCGCCGAAGCGTTCCCGCCGCCCGCGGCCGCCAACGAGTCGCTGAAGAAGCGGTGGCTGGAGAACATGGGCCGCGAGATTCTCGTATCGAACACTGCGCCGACGCCGGACCTTGTTCGGGACCTGGAGTTCGCCGCGGATATGCGCGGCCGGCTGAACAACGCCGATCGGGAGATCGCCGGCCTGCTGCGTGCGCTGGAGGGACGGTACATCGCTCCGGGGCCGGGACCGGATCCGATCCGCAATCCCGATTCGATTCCGGCGGGGCGCTATTTGTACGCGCTCAACCCGGAGGAGATTCCGACGCGGCCCGCGTGGGACGTGGCGGTCCGGCTGGTGGACGAACTGATCAAGCGGAAGAATCCGAAGAAGGTCGGCATGGATCTGAACGGCATGGACACCATGCGCGACTACGGCGTGATGGAATCGCAGATCCTGTACCTGATGGGCGTGCGCCCCGTCTGGGACCGCAACGGCCTCGCGATCGACGTGGAGTTGATTCCTCAATCCGAATTGAAACGCCCCCGCATCGATGTTTTCATCGCGATGGGCGGACACTACCGGGAAAACTTCATCACGCGCGTCAAACTGATCGACAAAGCGGTGCGGCTGGTTTCCGGCCTGCAGGAGACCGGCAACTATGTCCGCGAGGGAACGCTCCGCAATCAGGAGGCCCTGAAGCGTAAGGGGCTCGACGACGATCACTCCCGCGAAATGGCGATGGCCCGCGTCTTCGGGACGAAGCCGGGCAACTCCGGCACCAACATCCTTTATTTGATTCCGCGGTCCGGCGTCTGGGACAAGGACCAGGAAGTGGCCGACGTTTACGAAGACAACATGAGCTACGCCTACACCGGCGAGGTGTGGGGCGAGAAGGTCGACGGTGTGTACAGGCAGGCGATTCAAGGCACCGATACGGTGGTCCGCGTGTGGGCATCGAACATGTCGAGCCAGCTTTCGAACCATCACGCCTACGAATACATGGGCGGCCTGAGCATGGCGGTCACCAAGCTCACCGGCAGGGAGCCCGAGGCCTTCATCGCCGACGTCCGCGATCCCAACGGAGCGCGCGTCCGCGATTTCAACGAAGTGCTCGCCACCAACATGGAATCGGAACTCCTGAACAGGAACTGGATCGAAGGCATGAAGGAGCACGGCTACGCCGGCGCCGGCCACGCGGCGGAGTTGGTGAAGAACACCTTCGGCTGGTCGGTGACACGCAAGAGCGCGGTCTCGGATTCGCAGTGGAACGACATCTATTCCGTCTACGTGAAGGACAAATACAATCTTCAGGTTTCCGAATGGATGGAGAAGGAGAATCCGCACGCGCTCCAGGAGGTCACCGCCACGATGCTCGAGGCCGCACGCAAAGGATACTGGAAGGCCGATTCGAGCAAGGTGACCGAGCTTGCCGCGCTCTACACTCAACTGGCGTCGAAACACGGCGACTCCGAAGGCCTGATGTCGGGCGCCAACAAACGTCTCGAAGATTATGTGGCCGGGAACCTGCCTTCCACCGGCAGCGCGCCCGGGCCGGGTCTCAACGCCACAACCGCGACGGCGGCGGCCGTTCTTCCGATGATCGTCGGGCAGCGGCTGCAGCGCGCCGCCGAGCGCGTGACCAACGCGCCGGAGTCGGCGGCACAATTCACGGCGTTCCTGTATCAATACATTCTGGTGGGAGTTTTCGGGTTGTCT
>JAHFTY010000295.1 GCA_023265365.1 Acidobacteriota bacterium | reverse complement strand
ACGAAGAACGATATTTTTGACGGTGTGCAGGTCGTTGAATCCGGAATCGGCGAGATCGTCCTGCTTCAGAACCAGGGATTCGCCTATTTCAAACCCTAACGAGGCTGCGCCTCAGACCGACATAGCATGTGGTTGCTCTATCCGCGCGATTGCCCTATGTCGGTCTGAGGCGCAGCCTCGCTAGTTAAATCTGACACATTCACTACAGATTTTTTTCTTCAAGACTCCCTGGCAGCCCGTGGCAGAAGACGGTAATTCAATCGGCGGGGCGAACCTCGACCAGATTGTCGTAGAACGTGGCGCCGCCGCCGATATCGGTGACTTCACCGGAGGTCGTGCTATTGACGTTGCGG
This sequence comes from Acidobacteriota bacterium, assembly GCA_023265365.1. Lineage (GTDB taxonomy): Bacteria > Acidobacteriota > Terriglobia > 20CM-2-55-15 > 20CM-2-55-15 > JAHFTY01. Next base: position 4,341 of record JAHFTY010000295.1, on the reverse strand, counting down.
CCTCCGGGCGACATCTTGTTCCACCAGGTGGAGGCGGCAGACACGACCCCGCTCCGGACGCGATCCGTCACAACGGCTTTCGCGACGAAGTCCCCTCTCCCGTTGAAAATCCGCACCGGTAATCCATCCTGGATCTCGCGCGGCGCCGCGTCCTCGGGGTGTATTTCGAGCGTCGGTCCGACCTCGGCATCCTGAAATAGGTTTACGAACGTCGAGTTCAGGAAATGATGGGCCGGAGGCGAGATCAGCGCGAGCGGATAGGTCTGGGCGAGCGCGCGATTGGAGAGCCTGTTCTCGCGAGGCGGAATGTAGGCAGGCAAGGGATCGAGGTGTTCGATCGATTCCATGCGCTCGGAATACAGTTCGCACTTTCCGGATGGTGTCGGAAATCCGCCGTTGGCAAAAGGCGCATCGGCGACCGGAAGCTTCACCCAACCCGCCGTTTTCAGATCTTCCAGCTTGATGCCGATTCCGCCCAGCGCCTGCTGCGCCATTGCTTCGTCCGAGTCCTTCAATGCGGGATGTACCAATCCCAGGCGGTCCGCAATCAATCTGAAGATCTCCGTATTCGGTTTCGCTTCGCCGAGGGGCAGGATCGACGGGGAATTCAACATGACATAGGTGTGCCCGTAGGACTTGTGGATGTCCATGTGTTCGAGCTGCGTCGTCGCTGGAAGAACGATATCCGCGTGATCCGCGGTGTCCGTCTGAAAATGTTCAAGGACCACCGTAAACAGGTCCTCGCGGCGCAATCCTTCGAGAACCCGCTGTTGGTTGGGTGCAATCGCGGCGGGATTGCTGTTGTACACGACAAGAGCGCGGACCTTCGGATCGGCGCTTGTCAGCGCTTCGCCAAGACGGCTCATATTGATGGTCCGCGGATGGCCTTTGATGAGGTCGGACCTTTCGAGCGAAGCGAAATCCAGTTTCGCGTAAAAGCCGCCGGTGCTCAGGAGCGCGCCGCCGCCAGGGTATCGCCAGGCGCCGATGAGGGCGGGCATGCAGAAAATGGTGCGTATGGCCATTCCGCCTCCCGCGTGCCGCTGGAGCCCGTAATTTGCGCGGATGAACGAAGCCTTCGCATTCGCGTATTCGCGCGCGAGCCGTTCGATGGTTTCAACGGGAATGCCCGTGATCTCGGAGACCCGTGGCACAGGGTATTCTTCGAGCCGCTTTTCGAGACGGTCGAAGCCGATCGTGTGTCGAGCGAGATAGTCACGGTCGTGAAGGCCTTCGCGCACGATGACGTGCATCATCCCAAGGGCGAGAGCGCCGTCCGTGCCGGGGATGATCGGAACGTGTTCATCGGACTGCTCGGCCGTTCGTGTGCGAAGCGGGTCGATGGTCACCACACGAGCGCCGTTCGCGCGCGCTCGAAGGATATACCGCCAGAGATGGACGTTCGACGTGATCATGTTCGATCCCCAGATGAGAATGAACCTGGCCCGATCGACCGTTTCCGGATTTGTGCCCACCGATGCGCCGACCGTGTAGCGCATGCCGAACATTCCCGCGGTGGCGCAGATGGTGCGGTCAAGCAGGGAAGCGCCCAGCATGTGGAAGAAACGCCGATCCATGCTGGAGCCCTGGAGCAGTCCCATCGTTCCGGCATAGCTGTAGGGGAGGATCCCCTGAGGATCGCCGGCAGCCACGCGCTTGAGATTCATGGCGACGGTGTCCAGGGCCTCGTCCCAGGAAATGCGTTCGAACTTGCCGCTGCCTTTGGCTCCGGCGCGCTTCATCGGGTGCAGCACGCGACCGGGATTATAAGTTCGCCGTTCGTAATGATTGACCTTCACGCACAGGCCGCCGTGTGTGAAAGGATGCCCGGCGTCGCCGCGCACGCGCACGGCACGGCCGTTGTCATCGACGTCAACGAGCATGGCGCAGGTATCGGGACAGTCGTGCGGGCAGACGGCTCGGATCGTTTTCATAGATTCCCCTTTGCTTTGGCCGCTTTTGTCATGGCCGCCACAAGCTGTTCCCGGCGATGGTAGAGACCTTTGGGTTCGCGATGCCTTCTTTTTGCCAGAGCGTAGGCGGTGAGCAGGGGCAGCGCGATGGTGCTGTCCACGTAGCAAACCACGGTTCCGGGAAGTTTGTCCGGATCGACTTTGCCCCAGGTTACCGCTTCGGCCGGTGTTGCGCCGGACAGGCCGCCCGTGTCGACCCGCGCGTCCGTGAACTGCAGGTAATAGTCATGGCCCTTTTCGTTGAGTCCGAGAACTTCCTGAATCTGCGGCTCGGTCTGGAGCACGAAGTTTTTCGGAGAGCCTCCACCGACGATCAGGATCGCGCTCTTCTGCCGCGATTTCTTGGCGCCATACACGATCGCGGCGGTTTCATTCACATCCGCGTTGCAGTCGAACTGCAGTTTGTTCCCGCCGAGAGCCTTCGCGGCGACGTTCATGCCGATCGAGCTGTCACCCGGCGATGACGTGTAGATCGGAACGCCGAGTTCATGCGCGGCGCCAAGGAGGGACTTGTCTTTCAGCCCGAGCACCCGGCTGCGTTCGAGGACATATTTGCCGGCGAGGTAATGAAACTCCGCCGTGCTCATCGGCCGCTGGAATTCGGATGCCGTGATCATGTCCCGGAAAAACGTGTCCGTTTTCAGAAGCACGTCATATTGAAAGAAGATGTCGAAAATTCGAACCACACCTTCGTCCCGCAGGACCCGGTCATCCAGATTCGCCAGTCCACGGCGCATTTCGAGGCCGATGCCGAAATGCGTATCGTGATAGAGATTCGCCCCTGTCGAGACCATCCAATCGATGAATCCCGCGCGCATCAAGGGAATGATGGCGGCCATGCCGAGGCCTGCCGGAGTCATGGCTCCCGAAAGACTCATGCCGACGGTCACATCATCCGCGAGCATCCGTTCCACGAAGAGCTGGCATGCTTCACGAAATCGGGCTGCGTTGTATGCGTTGAAGGTCTTGTCGACCAGGTCGACGATGGAAATGTTGCCGTCGATGGCAGGTGGCTCGATCTTCTGTCCGTGCAGATAACGACTCTTCTTCGCCAATGTTGCCGCTCCTCGTGAAAAGTAGATCATACCAGTTCGACGACCCCCATTTGTCAATGAGGACAAGCAACAAACGCGCTACCGCATTGTTTTTGTTCTCACGCATAATCTCCGAATGAGCGAATCACTGATCTCCTCTCTTCAGGCGGCACTGCGGCAGGAAAAACTCGACGGTTGGCTCTTTTACAGCTTTCGAGGGAGCGATCCCATCGCGGAAAACATCCTCAAGCTCGATTCCGCCCGCTTTGCCACGCGCCGCTGGTTCTACTTTGTACCGGCGTCGGGTGAACCGCAGCGGATCGTTCACGCGATCGAGTCTCACACGCTCGACACGCTGCCCGGACCGAAGCGCGTCTATCTGCCGTGGCAGCAGCTTCAGCAGAACGTGAAGGAAGCGCTCGGCGGCGCGAAGCGGATCGCCATGCAGTACTCGCCGATGAACGCGATACCGTACGTTTCGCGCGTCGATGCGGGAACGATCGAAATGGTCCGAAGCTTCGGCGTCGAGATCGTTTCGTCGGCGGATCTGGTGCAGATGTTCGAGGCGGTCTGGAGCCAGGAACAACTGGACTCCCACCTCTACGCCGCGAAGAACATGCGCGAGATCGTCGACGTGGTGTTTAAGGAAGTGGCCCGCCGCGTACGAGAAGGCGGCACGAACGAACTGGAGATTCAGGATTTTCTCTGGCAGGAATTCGACCGGCGCGATCTCACTGCCGGGCACAAACCGATCGTTGCGATCAACGAGCACAGCGCAGACCCGCACTTCGCGCCGAACGAAGAGCAGAACTTTCCGATGCGGGAAGGCGATTTCCTGCTGATCGACATGTGGACAAAGAGGAAGACGCCGCACTCGGTATATGACGACATCACCTGGACCGGATTCATTGGAAAGTCGGTACCGGCCGAACACGAGAACATTTTCAATATTGTCCGGGATGGCCGGGATGCCGCGATACGTTTCGCACAGGAGAACTACCCGAGCGCCGGAACGCTGTACGGATGGCAGGTCGACAATGCCGCTCGTGACTCGATCACGAAGGCGGGTTACGGACAGTACTTCATCCATCGAACCGGTCACTCGATTCACGAAGAAGTGCACGGCAACGGCGCGAACATCGATGGACTGGAAACCCAGGACCAGCGGCGTCTGATGGCCCGCACCTGTTTTTCGATCGAACCGGGCGTGTACCTGCCGGGAAATTTTGGAGTCCGCAGTGAAATCGATATGTACCTGTCGGACGACAAGGCGGTCGTGACGGGCCTGCCGATTCAGACGCACGTCCTGCCGATGCTCAGTCTCTAGGGTGTCA
>JAHFTY010000141.1 GCA_023265365.1 Acidobacteriota bacterium | reverse complement strand
TCTCCGCCCAGCCGACGGGCATCACCACGAATAGCAGACCCAACAGCAAAGCTGAACGAAGCGCCATAGATTCTCCGGGATGGCAAGCGTCCCCATCATACTTAGAAACACTGTCGACTTCCATTACGTTGATCTGAAAGATCCGGTTACGTTTCCGCCCGCCGATACGGAAGATTGGTGGCCAGACTGACGACCTCGACAGCCACCTCTTCAAGCGACTTCAGCGTGATGTCGACCACCGGCCAGGATGCTCGCGCAAACACCTCGTCGGCCCAGGCGACCTCCTGTTGAATCTGTTTCGCGTCGATGTAGGCCTTGCGGGCATCCTCCCGGAAAAACTTGAGGCGTTGCTGGCGGATATTGTTCAGGCGGACCGGGTCCATCCGCAAACCGACGATCTTGCGCTGTCTCACGCGAAAAAGTTCGGCAGGTGGTTCGACTCCGTAAACGATCGGCACGTTGGACACCAGGTAGCCGCGGACAGCGAGATAAATGGAAAGCGGAGTCTTGGACGTCCGGGAAATTCCGACAAGAATGATGTCGGCCTTCTCGAGGTCTTCCAGACGCAGTCCGTCATCGTGTTTCACCACGAAGGTCAGGGCGTCGGTTCTGCGATAGTACTCCTCGTCGAAGCGGTGCAGGCCTCCCGGTATTCCCCCGGCCGGCGCTCCGAGGTACGCGCTGAGGTCCGAAAGCAGATTGCCCAGCAGGTCGACGGAACGGATGCCCCGATCGTTGGCCGCGCGATAGATTTCCCGCCGCAGTTCCGTCGAGGCCAGCGTATGGACCAGCATCGATCCCGATGCGTGCGCCTCCGCCACCACCGCCCGGATCTGCTCGATCGTCCGCGTCTCCGGTTTACGCTCCACCGCGACACCTGCCGCGTTTTCGAATTGCGCCAGGGCCGCCTGAAGGACGTGTTCGGCCGTTGCGCCGGTGCTGTCGGATACGACAAGGATTCGTTTCGGCATCGTTTCAGCCCTGCAAGGCCGCGTCGATTTCGTCGATGATGTCGTCCGCGTCCTCGATGCCGGCGGACAGCCGGATCAGCGCATCCCCGATACCGACTTCCCCGCGCTGCACCCCGCTCAGCGACCGGTGAGACGTCTTGGCCGGATGCGTGATGCTGGTGGTCACGCCTCCGAAACTCGGGGCAAACCGGATACGCTTCAGATTCTTCACGAACCGGTTCGCCGAAAGGATGCCGCCATCGATGTCGAAGGACAGCATCGCCCCGCCATTCCCGCCCATGGTTCGCCGGACGATCTCGTGCTGCGGATGAGTTTCCAGACCGGGGTAGTACACTCTCGCGACTTTCGAATGGCTCGACAGGAACTTCGCGACCTTCAGCGCATTCGCGCACGACCGTTCCATGCGAAGGGCCAGCGTCTTGATGCCTCGAACCGTCAGCCACGCATCGAACGCGGCGAGCGAAGGTCCGAGCCGGATCTGACTCTCACGCGCTTTCGCAATGAAGTCGCGCGAACCGGCCAGAATCCCTGCCGTCACATCGTGGTGGCCTCCCAAAAATTTCGTCGCGCTGTGAATCACCACGTCGGCGCCCAGCTCCAGCGGACGCACGATACAGGGTGTGGCGGCAGTGTTGTCGACGAGGAGCCTTACTCCTTTGGCGCGGCAGACTTCCGCCAGGGCCGGAATATCGACCACGTTCCAGAGCGGATTGGAAAGGGTCTCGACGACGACCGCCCTGGTCTTCGAACCGATGGCCGACTGAACGGCCTGAGAACGCGAGTCGATAATCAGTCGAGTGGCGATTCCAAACCGCGTCAACTCCCTCGCCGCCAGACTCACCGTCCCGCCATACGAGTCCTGCGCCACAAGGACCTCATCTCCCGCCTGAAGCAAGGTGCTGAACGCCACCATGATCGACGCCATTCCCGACGCACTTGCCAGCGCAGCCTCGCCTTTTTCGAGTTTCGCGACGATGTTTTCCAGGGCGAACGTGTTCGGAAGGCCATACCGGCCATAGATATAGCCCGACTGCCGCCCCTCCCACACCCCGTCGACGACGCCGAGATCCGGAAAGTCGTACACGCTGGTCTGGTAAATCGGCATCACGGCCGGCGTACTCTCGGAAGGGATCGGGTCTTCGCCCGCATGGGCGCAGTCTGTCGAGAAGTGGTCGCTCATGCTACGCTCCAGTTCATGTTGTTTCGTTATTACCGCCAACTGATCGAACAGGTCGATAAATGGACCGCCGAAATGACCGCCCGCTACCGGACTCACCTTGCATGTAAGAAAGGATGCGACTTGTGCTGCCAGCGCAAACTCACGGTCACGGCAGTTGAAGCTTATAACATGGCGATCGCGTACCGCCATCTGCCTCCGGCCCCGCAGCAACGCGTCCGCGAGCCCAAATCATCGTGCGCTTTTCTGCTCGGCGACGCGTGCGCGATCTACGAGTCGCGTCCCGTGATTTGCAGGACCTTCGGAATGCCGTCGCTTCACCGCAACGAGAACGGGGAAGGCGTCCTGACCTGGTGCGACTTGAACTTCACGGATGTTGGCGAGAACTTCGAGATTCAGGCGGATGGGATCATCGATATCGATACGCTCAACACCAAGCTCGCGGGCGTGAACGGACTCTTCCAGAAAGAATCAGGGTTGGAGGCCGAACGGATCGCGATGGACGACATCCCCAACCTCGACACCAGCCTCACGCAGCGCAACAACTAAGTCCGCTTCGGAAATGAACCGGTGGGCGTGAATCCCCAGTTGGCGGGCCGCTTCGACGTTCTCCGGACGATCGTCCGTGAAAAACAACTCTCCGGGACGCCTCCCCGAAAGCTCGATCGCTTTTTCGTAGATCCGGCGGTCCGGCTTGACCGAACGCACCTCAAAGGAAAGCACTTTGTGCCGGAAGTAGTCGAAGATCCGGTAGTTCGCCTGAATGTACCGGGCATGGACCTCGTTGGTATTGGAAACCAGGATCAGGGGATAACGCGCACTCAAGGATTCCAGAAGACTTTCGGAAACGATCAAGCCCGGCGCGAAGATCGATTCAACCGCGCTCCAGAAGGCAGCCGGCTCCATGTTGAGCCCTGTGGCGGAACAAACGTGTTCGTAGTATTGCGCGTTGGACATCTGACCGCTTTCGAATCGATGCAACAGTTCCGCATCCCGCATCAGATGTTCGAGATCGGCGGGTTTCGAGCAGCATGCCGTCAATTTTTCAAGCATCGGGAGAAGATCGAAATCGACGAGCACTTTGCCGAGATCGAAGAGTATCGCCTCAATCGCCATGTCCGAATTCTATCGACGATTCCCTGAATTCGTGACGGAGGAAAAATTCCTTGAGGCCCGTCCATTTTGAAGGTGTGAATTTTTGCTTCGTCCGAATTCAGCAAATCGGGCGTCTGCTATACTGCCCCTCATGGCAATACGTAACCCCAACGAATACACAAGCAGGCGCGATCGCCGGCTCTCCGCGCCGGAAACGACTTTCAGAGAGACCGAATACATCGACCGCCTTTCGAAAGGACGGGTTCCCGTCGTCGTCAAACTGACGGACGGTGAAGAAGTCCGGGGCTGGATCGAGTACTACGACAAAGACATCATCCGCATTACCAGAGATACCCAGCCGAATCTGTTCATCTACAAGAGCCGGGTCAAATACCTCTACGAAGATCCCGCCACCTCCGGCGCGCGATTCCGCGAAGCCCGGGCCTAATACTCCCGCACTGAAACGATTGCATATGGAAAGGACGCGTTGGCGCGCGTCCTTTCCGGCGGATCGTCGTGAACCTGAATTCCGCTCAAATCCGCGGAAACCGGCTCGGCATCCGTTGTCCGCGCGACGAAAAGATCGCCGTAGATGTCGCCGGACGCGTTCTGTTCGCGCTCAATCGCTCCTTCGCCGATGACCAGAAGCAGTCCCATCCAGCGAAAACTTCCGGAATACCTGAGCCTGCCGCGCACGAGCAGCAGACCGTAACCGGTACCGGTCTCCAATGTGCAATCCCCGTCGACGACCAGCACGCGATAATTCTCCGGCCAGCCATAATTCGCAATGAAAACGGGACCGGCAAGAAGGTCGGAAGCGTTCGCCATAATCGAGGCGGTAAGCCGCCCAAGAAGGTGTGGCGCCGGGTTTTCGGGAAAGCCACCCTTGCGAACAACCGCTTCGATCGTCTTGCGTGAATTCCCGGCTTCAGCCGTACTGACCAGGGTCAGCGCGTCCGCAATCCCGTTGCGAACCCAGACCTGACGGCCCTCGCTCACGATGAAGGGTGCAGCGGCATCTGCGGGGACTCCCGAAACACGAAGCTTCTCCCGCGCCTCCTCGATTCCGGCCTCGGCCAGATACAAGGACTGCGCGCGGGTCTGGTAGTTCTTGCCGATCCAGGAATCCAGCGCCGTGCTGGCGAGCAATGCTCCTCCCAACGCCGCGAGGAACGACAGAATCATCAGGGCGAGAATCAGGGCCGCCCCTCTTTGAGAGTGCCTGTTCACGCCGGGCCGGAAGCAATTCAAAAACCGGGCTTGACTACCGAACACTTGTACGGGTATAAGGGATTCCATGCTGACCGAACGCCAACAAGCGATTCTGGATTTCATTAACGAATACGTCGAATCCAACGGATTCCCGCCGTCGGTTCGCGAGATCGGCAAGCACTTCGGAGTCTATCCCGCCACGGTTCAGGACCACATTTCGGCCTTGGAGCGGAAAGGTTTTCTGCAGAAAAAGCGATTTCAGTCGAGAACCCTCTCCGTCACGCCGTCCAAAACCGGCGAATTCAAACGGGGCGAAATCCCGATCGTGGGCAGTGTGGCTGCCGGTCTTCCCCAACTGGCCACCGAGAACATCGAAGAAATGATTCACCTCCCGAAAGACTGGGCGCCGGCCGGCGCATTTCTTTTGAAGGTTTCCGGGGACAGCATGGTGGGCGCTCACATCCTTGATGGAGATTATGTCCTTGTCCATCCCCAGCAGACTGCGGCGAATGGAGAAATCGTGGTGGCGCTGATGGGCGAGGACGCGACCGTAAAACGTTTTTATCGTTCCGGGAAAGGAGTCACGCTGAAGGCTGAGAATCCCAGGTTCGCTCCGATCGAGATCGAAGGAGGCGCCGAAGAGGTTGCCGCTTCCTTCCGGCTGATCGGCCGCGTCATGGGTGTGCTGCGCGTGATGAAGAAATGACGACTTTGCTTGCAGAATCCACAGGAAAACTCACCATCGCCATGAGCGATCGCCGGCTCGACGAACTCGCTTTCCGAACCGCCGCCGAAATCGTGGACAGCGGCGAACCCCTGATCGTGGTGGATGCGGCCGGATGTTTCGAGCCGAACCGCATGACTCATTCGGCGCGGATCGGCGCCATCGACCCGGCAGGACTCATGAAACATCTTCATATCCTTCGCGCAAATTCGGCCCTCGAAATGGAGAACGTCATCCTCAACCTGGAATCCACTTTCGAACGATGCGGAACGCGCCACGTCCTGATCCCGGATCTGCTGACATGCCTGTACGATCCGTCGATTTCGACCCGGGACGCCGCCCATATCCTGGGACGTGTGAAGGCCAGGCTGGAGGAACTGGCGGAAACGGGAGCCCGGATCGTGGTGCTCTGCCGCCAGGCTTCAAACGACCTCGGGACCCGATCGCATTTTCTGCCCTCGCTTCGCGCCTCGGCAGACCGCGTCTATCTGCGAAGCAACACGTAGACCGCGCCACCGCCACCGTCGCATACACGCGCCGAGGTGTATGCGATCACGTGGCGGCTCATCCGCCGCGATGCCAGCCACCGCTGGATGTTTTCCTTCAGCACAGGATGGTGCTTGTGGGAATGCTTCCCTTTTCCGTGAATCACCCGGACACACGTGAAACCGGCGCGCACCGATTCGAGGATGAATTCGTCGAGCACGAATCGAGCGTCCTGAAGAACGAGGCCGTGCAGATCCAGGTGAGCCTGAATCGAAAACCTTCCCGAACGCAGATCATTCAGATAGAGCTTCCCATGCGGATGGACGGTTCCTTCAATGTACTCCGGCGAGTGTTCCCATTCGACATTGTCGCGCCGCATGAACTCTTCCAGTTCCCGGAGCGCTTCGGCTTCAACATCGTGCGCCTCCAGTTCGACCGGCGCCCGAGTCGTCAGCGGAGCGTCGCTCCAGCCGAGCGACTTCACATCTTTCATGGCAAAAGCGAACAGTTCGTCATCCTTCAAATGGGCCGGAAGGTCTTCGGCCGGTGCATCGGGACGGTCCGCTTCGTCGAGGGCGCCGGGCACCTCGCTAAACGCGGGGAACGGCGCCGACAAACGGATGCGGCCCTGCTTCACCCATTCTTCGAGAATCTCAAAAGGTTTGTGCATTTTCGGACTTCGATGGACTCGCCGCTAACTTAGACGGAACCGGTTCGTGATGGGCATTCGACGGTCACGGCCGAACGCGCGCGGCGTGATCTTTACGCCGGGCGCGGATTGCCGGCGCTTGTATTCATTCATGTCGACCATGCGGATCACGCGGCGGACGAGTTGTTCGTCGAAACCCATTTCCAGCATCTCGCCGGAGCTCCGGTCCTCTTCGACATAGGCCTTCAAAATCGGATCCAACACGGCGTAAGGGGGAAGCGAATCCGTGTCGAACTGATTCTCGCGCAGTTCGGCCGAAGGCGGCTTGTCGATGATGACGCGCGGGATGCGGTCCGACCCGGCACTCTTGTTGACGTGTTCGGACAGCCGGTACACGGTGGTCTTCATGACGTCCTTCAGCACGGCGAAGCCTCCGGCCATGTCGCCGTAGAGCGTGCAGTAGCCCGTACTGATCTCGCTCTTGTTTCCGGTGCTGAGGACGATCCAATTGAACTTGTTGGAAAGCGCCATCAGATAGTTGCCGCGGATGCGCGCCTGGAGGTTTTCCTCCGTCACGTCGGGCTTCACATCCTTGAAGGCGCCGGCCAGCGCGTTTTCGTACGAGGAGAGCACGTCGTTGATGGGAATCGTCATCAATGAAATACCGAGGTTCTTTCCGAGCGTGACGGAATCGTCGACACTTCCCCTGGAGGAAAAAGGTGAAGGCATCAACACGCCGGCGACATTCTCGCGGCCCAACGCGTCTACGGCAATGCAGGCGGTCAGCGCCGAGTCGATGCCGCCGCTCAATCCCAGAACGACCTTCCTGAATCCATTTTTCAGAACGTAGTCGCGCGTACCCACGACGAGAGCTCTGTAGATTTCGGCGTCATCCGCAAGGGGTTCGTGCATGGTCGAGGAACTCAACATCGGATCGCGGCGCTTGACGCGTTCGGAAATCGCCAGCACTTCCGGCGCGTCTTCGGCCTTGTTCTGGCGCCGGCGGGGATCGCGCAGCCGTTGGCGGAACACGGAAGCGACGTCCAGGTCGGCCATCACGAGTTCCTCTTCGAATTGTTTTCCGCGGGCGACGATTTCTCCGTTCTCGTCGAAGACCATGCTGTCGCCATCGAAGACGAGTTCGTCCTGGCCGCCCACCAGGTTGTTGTACGCCACGATCACCGTGTTGTCGCCGGCGCGGGTGGACAGCATGCGCTCGCGCCAGCGGCGTTTTCCGGAATGGTAGGGTGATGACGAAATGTTGATGATCACTTCGGCGCCTCCGGACAGCGCCTGATGAAAGGCCGGCCCGCCGGGATACCAGATGTCTTCGCAAATACTGACCCCGATCGTCGCTTCATTGAGCTTCAGAACGGGCGCGGACTGACCGGCCTGGAAGTAGCGGAACTCGTCGAACACGCCGTAGTTCGGCAGAAACATCTTGTGATAAACGGCGGCGAGTTTTCCTTCCTGAACGATGGCCGCGGCGTTGAAGATGTCGTCCTGCCGGTCGACGAATCCGATGATCGCGGTCATTCCCTTGGTCTCCGAAACCAGCGTCGACAGGGCGCGCAGATTCGCGTCAATGAACTGCGGTTTCAAAAGAAGATCTTCGGGCGGATATCCCGTGAGAGCTAATTCAGGAAATGTCACGATGTCGGCGCCCGCATCGCGGGCTCGAGCGATCCAGGATGCGATTTTTGCCGCGTTTCCATCGACGTCTCCAACCACGACGTTCATCTGAGCCATAGCCAGCCGTAGTTTCGAAATTTGCCCCATCCGTTTCTCCCTGCAGGCGGGCTTTCGCGCATGGCCGCGATGATGCTGACGCGTGCAAACGCTATCGTAACAAATTGCAAAAGTCTGAAACCATACAGGCCGCTGTTTCCAGAGAGCGTTAACCCTGAAACCCGCTGCTGGATGGCTTCCACAGCCTATTTACATCGGTGTTACAGCTATGTTTCAATCGCCACCTTCTGTCAATTCATTCCTGGGCTTCGACGTTTGGAGGATCATTGAATGGCTCGGCTCGCGAAGAATGTGATTATGGTGTCGAAACCGGTGCGTATTTTTCCGAACGGGGATTATTTTTACCTCGAAATGTGTCGGAAAAACTCACGTTACGAATGCGTGGTATGCATGAGTTCCTCGGGTAATCCCGATTCACCGGTCGTGATGGCGCGCGCCCAGGGAAAGACCATTCGCGAAGCCGAAGAAAACTGTTGCCAGATCGCTCTGGATCGTTGCCCCAGCTTCCCTGCCCCTCCGTATTTCAAGCGCGGCGAAAGAACATGCCGCGTGGTACCCGTCTTCCCCCCGGCCGTCATCTTTGATACCAGGGAAGCCGGCACGGAAATACCGGAACCCGTTCTGTAAACATCAGATCGTCCCGATCTCTGTACGGCAGCCGAATTGCAATCATCAAGGGCAGAACACAGAGGAAGGACAAACCCTATGGCTCTGAAAAAGCTCCGTATGATCTGCGCAGGCGGCGACAAACTTCTGGCGGAATGGGATACCGAAACCGTGAGCCCGCAGAGACTCATTGAGATCGAAAAGGAATTCAACGAGAAGGTGGCGCAAGGCTGGTTCGCCGCAGACATTTCCGACAAGAAGGATGTACTGATTCGCGAGTTCGACCCGAACGCCGAAATACTCCTCATACCACGGGTCCAGGGCGGCTCGCTGTAGACCAGGTACGACTGAAACCATGGCGTCTCAGCTTCGTGAAAACGTTCCTCAAACACTGGATGTCTTTTCGCATCCAACTCAGGACGACTACGAACGAGCGAAGGACAAGGCACGTCAACTCCTTCGCTATGTTCTGCCTGATAGCTCGTGGACCGAACTCGAGGAACGAGGCGTGATTCAACACGTGGGCAAACGCGGCACCTACGTGATCTCGCCATACTCGCAAACCGAAATCCGCGAGTCGGCTTCCGGCCGTTGTGTGGCTTACGCCTGCCTTCAATTGTCGATACCGGCGCCAACTTACGATCGCATGGTCGCCGAGTACCTCCTCATTCGAAACGCTGAAGATGTCTACTGGAAGACCGCGAACATCTTCTCGAGGAGTGGAAACGAGTTCGGTATTGCCACACTCTTTCTCATCGCCTTCGATATCGCCTTGTTTGTCAACCTCATGCTCGAAGTGCTCTCCGCTCGTTAAGAAAATTTCACAAATAAGGATGTTGGTTTACCCACGACATCAAGTTACCGTTAAACGGTAGTGAGAGTTAGCGCGTCTAACTCATTCGTCAGGTTGAACTTGTGAAACAATTTCGATGGTTCCTGCTCTTTATTATTTTCGTTCTGGCGATGCCGGGCGTGCCGGTTCGCTCCGCCGAATCCGGCATCGACCTTCCGATCCAGACTCGGGCGGCCGCGGTCAGGATCCATCTTGGATTAAACGTTTCGGACTCCGCTCTCGTTCCGAGCCGGCAGGGTTCGTCCACAATCTATACGAACGACGAATTCCGTATCGAAGTCGCCGAATACGCTTCGAAACCCCGCAGCATCGTTCGAGTCCAGATTCATCACTTGACGGACAGCGATTTCACGCTGAACGGATTCTCGGTCAGGTTGAAAATCTCAAAGGATTCTTTCGCAGGCATCTGGTTCCCCGGCTCGGATGTGAGTTCCAAAACAATGATGTCCGCCGGCCCGGAACGCGCGTTTGAGGGAATCGCGGACGCGAACTTCGGGATTCCCTATGCCGGCGCCGTCAATTCAAAAGGCAGAACCGCGGCCGCGCTGGGCATGGGACACCAGAACATGCCGGTCGTCCTGAGCGGTAATCCACTCGACAACGGCCAGTACGAACTGGAATTGCGCGTCACGGCAACGCTCACCGGAAAATCATTGGACGAACGGTTTTATGTTTCCAATGACTCTTCCTCCACATGGTTCGACACTGCGGCTAACTACACGGACTGGGTTGACGGTTATACCGGATATAAACAATTCCCCATCAGTGCAACCGCCTATGAACCGCTCTACGACACGTGGTATTGGTCGGGCGACCGTGTGAACCAGGATCTCTATCTGAAGACTGCGGAGCTCGCGGCTGAAGTCGGCGCCAGGCTGTTTCTTGCCGATTCAGGATGGGATGCGCCGAACGGCGAATATGACAAGTGGCTTCTCGGGAAAACCGGCGACTACAAACCGCCGGCCGACAAATTCCCCAACCTTCCCGCGACGTTCGAACAGATCCGTTCCCGCTTCGGGATGGGCATCGACCTCTGGCTTCAGCCATTTGCGGTGGGCCGTGAGTCCGAGCGGTATGCATCGACAAAGAACATGCATATCCAGATTCCCATGAACTTCAACTCCGTGATCGCATGGTCGGGCGTGACCCGGGAACCCGTGGCGTCACCGATCGGCGGGAATCTGGAGACGGTGAACCTTTGTCCGAGGCTGAACACCACCGTCACATATCTGAAGAATCTCTTCGCCGAGATGGAAAACCAGTACAAGCCACAGGGGTACTGGCTGGACTTCATCGACGGTATGGCCACCTACTGCGTCGCCGGACACCGCCATACGTATTCGACGTTCGGCGATGGATTCAAACGCTCGCTCGACGCGATCAAGTCCACCGTTCTTGCTTCGAATCCAAACGCGATCGTTCATTTTCGCGCCCGGTACGCCAACCTCTTCACCAAGTCGTTCGCCAACATCTGGCAAAGCGAAGATTCCCCCGGAAGCTACGACCAGATGCGCCTGAACGCGCTCCGGCTCCGCCCTTTCAGCAAAGGCGTGGTCTTTGCGGCGGACGAGTTGTTCTGGCCCATCGGAACCCCCGATGCCAGGATTGCGAAGTTCATCATGACCTCGGTCATGACCGGGGTGCCGGCGTTCGGCGCAAATCTGCTTTACGCCACCGAATCCGAACGCGCGATGCTCAAAGCCTGGCTTGCGTTTTATCAGGAGAACCGGGAAGAACTGGTGAAGGGTAAGTTCTCGCCCTGGGGATCCTCGATCGAAGTCCCAAATCACAAGATCGAAGGGAAGAGCGCAACTTACGCCTACATCCGGAACCTGGATTCGACCGAACTCATTGCTGAAAACAACATCGTTTACCTGATGAATGCGACGATCAACACGGCAATGACCCAGAACGTGCGGCTGGCTGCGGGATCACCGGCGTATACGGCAACGATCCTGAATCGCTACCTCACCACCCAGCCCGGGACGATCAGGGTCACGCCCAATGCAGCCGGTCTGTTGACGTTTAGAGGTGCCGTTGAGGAAGGCGGGATTGTGATTCTGAAACCGGCTCTCCCCTAAAAGAGCATCGGCAGATCCCGGTGGACCTGCCGACGCTTAGGAGAACTCTACAATCGATGAAACAGCCTCCACCATCCTACCTCCCACCTGCTTTTTTATGCTCTTGCGGTGGTTTCAGGAACTCCCCCAAGAAACTAAAAGACTGCTCGATTGCGCCGTCCACGTTGCAACCGGGCCTCCAAATTCCAGATGCATACAATCAGTAACTTAGCCATTTTTTTTCGGAAAAATTCTAAAATCGGGAGCGAGCGCCTTCCAAAAAAACGATTTTGTGGGTGCGCGATTTGCAACTTCTTCTAGCGGAGGGGACCATGCCGAACCAGAAACAGCGAAAGAAAAAGCACGGAGTGAACAAGATCAAAAAGACGGCCGCCATGCGAACCAAAGAAGCTCACGCCAAACCGGCGCCGCCCCCAACCGCGACCGGCAAAGGGATCCGCGAAACCTCCAAACCGAGGGAAGTCCACGATCGCATCCGGGCATTGAACCGGGCGTAAATCCATCCCGAACGAGAGCGGAGAGGAATGCCTGAGGGGGGAATCGAACCCCCACGAACCTTGCGGTCCAACGGATTTTAAGTCCGGTGCGTCTGCCAGTTCCGCCACCCAGGCTTATAGATAACTAAAGACTTAACCCTACACCACCCATGGGTAAAAGACCCATTCTTAGGATTTTGCAATTTTTTTCCCACTTTTCGAATCGAGGCCTCAGGATTTGAACTTCCTGAGCCCGACCATGCAGAGCTTCATCTCTCCAGTGGAGATAAATGTTCTGAGTGACGGTCGGATTGGCGTGGCCGAGGAATCGCGAAATCTCCCCGATATCCAGCTTCTGATCCTTGAGCGCATTCGCGAAGAAATGCCTCAAAGAATGATGCGTGATGTAGGGAACTTTCGCTTTCTCGCACGCTGCCTTTAATGATCCTCGAATCTTTCTGTATCGCCGTCCGTACCGATTTGTGAACAACGGCTGATC
>JAHFTY010000140.1:1687-12578 GCA_023265365.1 Acidobacteriota bacterium | reverse complement strand
GTTCCGAATCCGGGACGATGGGAACAGCCGTCTTTGGCGCCGCGGGCTTCCCTAAAATTGGCGGAGAAGGCCACCGGAGGAGGTTGACACCCAAAAGCTGGCGCCAAAACCACAAAACGATCCGTAGAGTCGCACTCCGGTGCACTCCGGCGGGGTGGAATTCGGGGGCTGTCCCCGGAATTACAAAACACTGGAGTCGATCCACTCGGCATACCGATTGAAGACATCCTCGATCGTCACGGCCGCAATTTCGGGCACTTCGTAACTATGCATCAACTTGATGCGATCCTGAAGCTGGTCAAACCGCCCGCGGGTGGTCTTCATCAAGCACAACACCTCATCCGACCATGTTAGCTTCCCTTCCCACCGGTAGCAGGAGCGGATGCCCGGCAGGATGTTGACGCAGGCCGCAAGGTGTTCGCTCACGACAGTTTCGGCGATCTTTTCCGCCTGGTTTCTTTCACAAGTCACGAAGACGATTACTTTGTCCGTCATAGTATGCTGATCTCATGAGTACTCGGATCAAGTTTGGGACGTCCGGATGGCGCGCCATCATTGCCGACGAGTTCACATACGCCAACGTGCGTCTGGCCACCGAGGCGATCGGCGCCTGGGTCAGACGCCGCAGTCCGTCGCCCGCGCTGCTCGTCGGATACGACACCCGGTTCGCGTCCGAACATTTCGGCCGCGAGGTTGCGCGAGTGCTCTCTTCTCAGAATATTCGGGTGAAGCTCTGTTCACAAGCGGTGCCGACGCCTGCCGTATCGTGGACCGTCATCGCACAGAAGCTGGACGGCGCCATCAACATCACGGCCAGTCACAACCCCGGCGAGTACAACGGACTGAAATTCTCCACCTCCGACGGAGCGCCGGCGCTCCCCGAAGTCACTTCGGAAATCGAGCGCGAGATCGAGCTTCTTCAGGCCTCGAACTGGGTGTTCACGGCAAAACCGCACGACGAACTGATCGAATCCGTCGATATCGGCACGCCGTACCTTCGCGATCTGGCCACCAAGGTCGATCTGAAGAAAATCCGCGCGGCGAACCTGAGCATCGGCTACGACGCGCTCCATGGGTCGGGCGCGGGATATCTCGATCGCATTCTTCAGGAGAGCGGGATTCCCGCGATGGTGCTCCACACCAATCGCGACGTCTACTTCGGCGGCCACCACCCCGAACCCGCGGACGAGCAACTGGGCGAGCTGAGGCTGGTGATGAAGAAAAACTGGCTGAAGCTCGGCCTCGCCACCGACGGCGACGCCGATCGATTCGGCGTTCTGGATGAAGGCGGCGAGTTCATTTATCCCAACGAACTCATCGCCCTGCTCGTGGATTACCTCGTCGAAAGCCGCGGCTGGACGGGCGGAGTCGCACGAACCGTGGCCACAACGCACCTGGTCGATCGGGTGGCGAAACTCCATTCCCTTGAGCTTCTCGAGACGCCTGTCGGCTTCAAGTACATCGGCGAATATATAAAGGATGGGCGGATACTTCTTGGCGGAGAGGAAAGCGCCGGACTGTCCATCCAGGGACACATTCCCGAAAAGGACGGGATTCTGGCCAACCTCCTGATCGCTGAAATGGC
This sequence comes from Acidobacteriota bacterium, assembly GCA_023265365.1. GTDB lineage: Bacteria > Acidobacteriota > Terriglobia > 20CM-2-55-15 > 20CM-2-55-15 > JAHFTY01. The sequence goes on along the minus strand of JAHFTY010000140.1, from coordinate 10,993 downwards.
CGCCAGTCGTGGAAAATCGTTGAAAAATCAGCTAATTGGCCTTTTTTCGCGCGTGGGTGCTGTGTATAATCGCAGACTAAATATCAGGCTCGATCCTGCAATCAGTGAACTTGTTCGAAGAAAAATCGCAGCGGATGTTCATGAGTTTCACGGCAGGCGAGTGGTCGAACAGAATCGAGTCGACGGCCTGAAGCTGATATTCGAAGACGGAAGCTGGGTGCTGATGCGACCATCCGGAACCGAACCGGTGGTCCGCTTTTACGCAGAATCCACATCCACCGCGGATTTGGAGAAACTGCTCGAATACGGGAGACAGTGGATCACCGAAGCTTAATGAAGGGCCTCATCAATCGAATCGCCCTCGTGGTGTTCGGCGTTCTTGCGATCGCCACACTGCTCCTGGCCGTTTTCAACGACAAAGGCGTTCTCCAGGTTCACCGCCAGTCCCAGAAACTCTCCGGCATCGAAGCCGATGTCGCCAGGATCGAAGCCGAAAACAAAACGCTCACCGAAGAAATCCACGCCCTGCGCACGGATCCCAACGCCATCGAAAAACTCGCGCGCGAAGAACTGAAACTTGTGAAGCCCGGCGAGGTGGTGCTGGTGACGCCAGGCGAACCCGCTCCCGCAGGTAAGTAAATCCAAATTCCGAATTCCGCAATTTTTCATATATCCTACACGGCGAAAATCAACGGAGGACGGGTTCTTATGCAGCGAGTGATTCTTTTTCTCGTTTTACTCCTTGCGCTCCAGACATCGGCGTTCGCAACCTGGTCCGTCATCGCGGTCGATCGCGCGACGGGCAAGGTCGTGATTTCTTCCGCCACCTGCGTGAACAACGACGACGAATTTCTCAAGGGCGTTCAGGCGGTCGTCGTCCCCGGAGTGGGTGTGGCGGCGTGTCAGGCAGGAGTGGACGGTACGCATCAAAACCAGACGATTGTTTTTCAGGAGCTGCAAAAAGGAACGGATCCCGCAAAGATCATCGAAATGCTCAGCCAGGATCCGGGATTCCAGGGCCGTCAATATGGAATCGTGGATTTGCAGGGACGCATGGCCGGTCACTCCGGACTAACGAACGGATACGTGACGCAGGACATCCACGGCCAGGTTCCCGGCACGGAGATCTTCTACTCGATTCAAGGCAACATCCTGCGGCCCGGTAACGTCGTGCCGAACGCGGTGAAGGCCTTCATCGCCAACAAAGGCGCGCTCACCGATCGCGTGATGGCGGCCATGGATGCGGCTGACGCCGCCGGCGGCGACAGCCGCTGTGTATGCCCGACAGAAAAGACGGATATCCCCTGCACTGCCAAGACCTCGCACATCGCGTACATTCTGGCGGCCGAGAAAACCGACAGCATCGGCCCGGCGGACTCGCCGTTCAATCACAATAACGGAAAGTACTCGCTGTACATCACCGTCGCGCAGCCGACGCTGCCCGACCAGGGCGGGGTGAAACGCGATCCCGGCCCCGGAAAAATCAAAGCCGGCGAAAATCTGAATCCGGTGAAGACGCTCCGCATGCGATACGACGCGTGGCGCAAAAACCAACCGGCAACCTACAAATAGAACTTCCCATGGAACAAGGGCCGGCACGTTGATCGCCGGCGCGGTGGTCGTCTAAACAATTTTGGAGGTCCGAGATAATGCGTCGACTTTTCCTTCTTCTCAGTTTATTCCTCGCCGTACAGACATCGGCATTCGCAACCTGGTCGGTTATCGCCGTCGACCGAAGCACGGGCCGCGTTGTGATCTCTTCGGCAACATGCACCGGAAACGCCGACGATTTTCTGAAAGACCTGCAAGCGGTCGTCGTACCGGGCAAGGGTGTGGCGGCGTGTCAGGCGGGGGCCGATGGAACGCATCAGAACCAGACGCTCGTGTTTGAAGAACTGAAACGCGGAACGGATCCTAAAAAGGTCATCGAACTCCTCGCGCAGGATCCCGGATTCCAGACACGCCAGTTTGGAATCTTGGATCTGCAGGGACGCTCCGCCGGCCACTCCGGCTTGACCAACGGCTTCGTCACCCAGAACATCGCGGGACAGGTTCCGGGCACGGAAATCTTCTATTCGATTCAGGGCAACATTCTGCGGCCGGGCAACGTCGTGCCGAACGCGGTGAAAGCGTTTATCGAGGCCAAGGGCGGAATCACCGATCGCGTCATGGCGGCCATGGAAGCCGCGGACGCCTCCGGCGGCGACAGCCGCTGCACGTGCACGTTTCCGCTGATCCCGGAAGACGTCGGCGCGAAAGCCTTGACCTGCCAGGGCCGCACTTCGCTGGTGGCATACATTCTCGCCGCCGATAAGGACGATACCGACGGCGACCCCAAGGCCCTCAACTCCCACAACAATGGGAAGTACTCCATGTACGTCACACTCTCGACGCCAACGATTAAGCCTGGAGAGAACCTCAATCCCGTCAAGACACTCCGTATGCGATACGACGCGTGGATCAAGGCTCATCCCGAATTCAAGCGGTGAGGCGACCGGGGAATTTTGAAATTGGACGACTTCACAATTCCCCACTCCCTCTCGAACGCTCCCGCACTTCCTCGGAAGTCAGCCCATACAATCGAGGCCTTTCGATCTCACACAAATTGAGCATGAGGTACATCTGACCGCGATGATGAATTTCATGCTCGACCATGGCACGCATCCACTTCCAGGTCGCGAGCGTCGTCCCGGCCGGAGTCGTGCACTCCCCCAGTAAATCTTCCGGCGACAGCCCGCGCAGAATCTCGACGCTTTCCGAATGCATAAGGTGAAAAAACGCAACGACGGCGTCATATCCATCGGCGAGATCGCTCCCGTGCCCGGGGTACTGGCTCCAGTTCCCTCTCGCATTTTCGGCAAACATGTACCGCTCGGTCGCAGCGATATGCCGGATCACATCGCCAAACGTGAAGAAGCCCGGCTTGGGCGTCCAGTCGATTTTGTCGGGCGGCACGCTCTGAACCACGCGCGTCGTGCGGTTGCGCACACTCTCGTAATACCTGAGGAAGGAATCGATGTTTGAAATCTCCATCCCGCAAACCTACAACGGAATGCGCCGCTCGACCAGACACAGAACGGCGAAACGCGGGTCGGCCGCATTAAAAGCTCAGACGGAAAGGTCAATAAAGTTCGCGCCCATTGACGACTCTGCACACGGACCTATATATTGATTGAACTGTCGCGGGGTGGAGCAGTGGTAGCTCGTTGGGCTCATAACCCAAAGGTCGGAGGTTCAAATCCTCCCCCCGCAATTAGGGCCGCTGAAAAGCGGCCCTTTTTGATTGCGTTCGAAAGATCCATCACGCCTCCCGGCCTTTGGTGGGCAGCCCACCAATCTCTGGTGGGCAAATGGGTGGGCAGAAACTTGGGCTGATCGCCTCCGCCAAAACCTCTGCCGAATACTTCAACTGCTCGTCGTCGGTGTGCACGCAGATGTTCGCTGTCGTTCCCATGTCCGCGTGCCCCAGCTGAATCTGCGCCAGCTTCATGCTTCCGGTCTTCTTGTGAATGATGCTTCCTGCGGAATGCCGGAATATGTGAAAGCCATGCGTCCGCGGCCCGCGCTCGATTTCGGCTCGATCCATCGCGGGATAGAGCTCAGAATCGCGCGCGAAATTCGGATCGCACGTACTTCCATCGAACTTGCAGAAGACGAAAGCCGAGTCCTTCGTGTGCTTGGAAATCTGTCGATGCCACTGAAGAACACGAAACAGCGGCTCCGGCAAATGCTTCACCAGTTCAGCAGCGGTCTTGGTCGAGGCCATCAGTTTCCCTCGCCAAACCGATTTACTGACGGTCAGCCTCCGGTTGATCCAATCGACGTTCATCCACTGCAACGCCAATAGTTCACCAATCCTGAGATTCGTGCTGCCATGACGCTTCACGCATCCTTTGGCCAAGGACTCCCGATAATCGTCTTTTCCCATGGCTCTTTTTCTTTGAAACCGAAGCCGGCTATCCAGCTGGTCTGATTTTTTGAACGACATCGGATATGCACCCAACTGAGACCCACGCGGTTACTACAAATCGATTGCTGCCAATCGGTTTAGTAAGTGGGGAGGCGAGTACGGCTATCTTGATTTCCTGAGGAAGAGAAGTGGTTTTCGCCGGCTCAGTTAGCGGTTTGACATAACGCCGTGGCAGCCAACGAAGGCGCAACAGGTGATTCCGAGTCTCCGACAGATTCCATTTTACGAAATGGCGACACCGCCTGTATTGGTCTGGCACCGAGCGGTGATTTGGATTGATGTAATATGTGAGTCAATAAAGGCTCGTTGAAACAACAACCACCGTAGCCGTGAGCCGATGAACGAATTTGGAGTGAGCCGATGCACAAGGAGTACGTGAAGAGGACCGAAGGCGTCTATCGAGTGGGAGACACCCGTGTTTCTCTGGATTCGCTGGTTTATCTCTTCCGCGAAGGGATATCCGTGGAAAGCATGGTTGAGAGTTACCCGGCATTAACCCTGGAAGAAGTGCACGGAGCGCTCGCATATTATTTGGCCAATCAGGGGGTGATCGACGCCTACCTTGCCGAAGGCGAGCGGATGGCCGAATCCCAACACGCACAATCTCGTGACGTGAACGCGGAACTGATTGCCAAGCTGCGGCGAGTCCGCCATGAGAATCAGATTCCAGGCTGATGCGGACCTCGATGGCCGCATTGTCCGGGGCCTGAAGCGCCGAGCACAGGACGTCGACATCCGGACGGCGGCCGACGCCGGAATTGCCGGGATGAAAGATCCCGCCATTTTGCGGCTGTCTGCTGAAAGCGGGCGCGTTCTTATCAGTCAGGACCGGCGAACGATGCCTGCACACTTTGCCAATTATGTCTCCGGCTCCACGAGCTCCGGCGTTATCCTGCTCCGGGAAGCGATTTCCATCGGTGTTGCGATCGAGGAACTCGTGCTCATATCGACTGCCAGTGAGGCCGAGGAGTGGATCAACCGTCTGGCGTGGATTCCTCTGTGAGTTTCCCAATAACGAAGGTTGGTGGGCAATTCCAGTGGGCAGTTGATAGAAAAGACCGTGGAAAACGAGAGATTCGACACCTGCGGGTTCGAGGTGACAAAGGCGTCCACGCCAGTGGGTATGCTTCGATGAGAAAGACTGCCGCTTCAATTTCAGCAAGGCACTCTGCGCCGAGTCCTTCCCGAGCCGCTTCATAGAATTCCATCGCATCCTTGAGTTCAGATTCGGCTGGCGAAAGAAATCGCGCCTTCACTTCCTTAAAGAGTTTCTCAAATCGGCAAGGACTTCCTTAGCGTCCCGTGCGACCAGTTTGCCCGCATCGAACGCGTCAATGCGCCGCTCGGACTCGGCTGCCCATGCCGTTTCGCGACCTGTGATTTCAGGCGCAGAAAGTGAATCCCATAGCACGCCGTTCTTCCGGAGAGAGGCCCAAGGCTTCATTTTGGATATCGGCAATGCTCATGGGCCGAGTATCACGTAGCTTCAGCGGGTTTTCAAGGCGTTCCCTGAGTGCCTTCCGATTCGCAACCCTTGGTGGTCGACTGGTGGACAAATCGGTGGCCAATTTGGTGGACAACGGTTGAAAAGACAACACGGGCAACGATTAAGCCGTACTCATAACCCAAAGGCCGGAGCGAAACACGACGGTCTTATCAACGAAGTGCGCCCACTGGTCGATCACCTGCGCGGCGGATTACATTTTCGGATCGTTCAGACCTCGTCAGCGCGGCGAGATCTTGTTGCCGATCTGAAGATCCCAGCCCATCGCATCCGGGACGTGAAAGCTCTGGAGCGTTCCGGTCATGTCCGGCCGCGGCTCGCGTTGGCCTTCTTTGTTGACGTAGACCACATCGCGTTTTTTCAGTTCGGCGCGGACCTTTTCGGTGTCCCAGTTCTCGATGCCGAAGCTGATATGGCCGATCGTCGCGGCGACGCCATTCCGGCTCGCCGCCGCCGGATCGCCGGCGCCGGCGCGCACGGCGGCATTTCCGCGGATGATGGCGCCCGCGATGTCGCCGATCTGCACAGAAGCCTGATTTCCATTTCCCACACGAATGGTCCAACCGAGTAGCGCCTGATAGAACGCGGCACTCCGGCGGAAATCCGGCACTTCGAACGAGATGTGGTCGAGGTAGAGCGTGTTCCAGCCTGTCGGCGCGAATGGCGCCGGCGCCGGCAGTTTGGCGTTGGCGGGACCTTTCCTGCGGAGCGCCTTGGTGCCGTTGGTGATGGCGAGACCGAATCCGTCGGGATCCTTGACACGGAAACTGCGGTAGTCCGACCCGTGATGGTCGGCCACCGGGTTGAGCCCGCGCCTGGTGAGTTCCGCCTTGACCTTGTCGGTATCCCATGGCTCGATCCCCCACGCGAACCCGTCAAACACGGCCTGGACCGGCGGCCGCGTGACTCCCAGCCCCGCATCCGTGATGGCGGGCGGTGGCGGCGCCGTCAAACCGCCGCGGATGACGATTCCGCCGGAATTCTCGCCGATGTCCAGCACGGCCTGTTTGCCGTCGTGGCTTCGGACCTTCCATCCCATCAACGCCGCGTAGAACGACGCGGCCTTCTTGTAATCGACGCACTGGTAGGAAAGATGGTCGAGCCACACCGTCTTCCAACCCGTCGCTTCAAACGGAGGAACGAGCGGCGCCGCATCGCGAGTTGCCTGGCCAAACGCGTTGCCCCGAACCGCGGCTGCGGCGGCGGCAAGCGTCATGAATTGACGACGAGAAATGGAATTCATGCGGGGCATCCTAACACGGGAAAATCCCGGTCTGGCCAGTCATTTCCTATTTTGAATGACGGTGAACGCCGAGCACGGCACGGCCGGAAGGATCCGCGTTACGGGCAAAGCTCGCGTCCCAGGCGATAGCCGTTGGTGTGCTGCAGGCGATGCTGGGCCCGCCCGGCACGCAGGCTGCGGCCGATTCTCCCGGGAAGTGGGATTCGAATATCTCCCGATAGAAGTAGGCTTCCTTGGTCACCGGTGGGTTGTAAGGAAACCGGTAGTGCGCTTTCTCCATCTGGGTGTCCATGATCTGGTTTTCAGCCGCGGCTTTGAGGGAATCGATCCACCGGTAGCCGACTCCGTCGGAAAACTGTTCCTTCTGCCGCCAGACGATCTCCTGCGGCAGGTGATCTTCAAACGCCTTGCGCAGCGGATACTTCTCCATCCGGCCGGGCCCGACCATCTTTTCCTGCGGATTGAAGGCCATCGCCACATCCAGGAATTCGCGATCGAGAAAAGGCACGCGTATCTCGATACCCCACGCCGCAGTGGCCTTATTGGCGCGCAGACAGTCGTACTTGTAGAGCGAATCCAGTTTGCGAACCGTCTCCTCGTGAAATTCCCGGCTGTCGGGAGCCTTGTGGAAGTAGAGATACCCGCCGAAGACCTCGTCGGCGCCTTCTCCGGAAAGCACCATCTTGATCCCCATGGCTTTGATCCGGCGCATCATCAGGAACATGGGCGTCGAGGCGCGGATGCTGGTCACATCGTACGTTTCAATGTGGTAGATCACATCGCGCAGGGCATCCAGACCTTCCTGCACCGTAAAAACAAATTCGTGATGCACGGTGCCGATCGCGGCCGCCACTTTTCGGGCGGCGGCCAGATCCGGCGAACCCTCGAGGCCGATGCAAAAGGAATGGAGGCGGGGCCACCAGGCCTCGGATTGGTCGTCCTCTTCCACGCGCTTGCGGGCGAACCGCTGCGTGATGGACGCGATGACCGACGAGTCGAGTCCGCCGGAAATGAGCACGCCGTACGGCACGTCGGACATCAACTGCTGGTGTACGGCAGACTCCAGCCCGGCGCGCAGTTTGTCAATATCGAGAGGATTCTTCGAAACGACGTCGAAGCTGCGCCATTCGGGCTCGTAGTACTTTGCCGGCCGGTCCATGCTCCGGGTGAGGTAGTGGCCCGGAGGGAAGTCGTCGAACTGGCGGCAGAACTTGATCAGGGCCTTCATCTCCGAAGCCACGTGGAGAACCCCGCGCTCGTCGCGGCCAAAATAAAGAGGAACCACGCCGATCGGGTCGCGCGCGATAAGGAAGTCGTTGGTGCGCTTGTCGTAGAGCACAAACGCGAAAATACCGCTGAGCCTGTTCAGGAAGTTGACGCCATACCGTTCGTACAACGGGATGATCGGCTCGCAGTCGGAAGAAGTTTTGAATGCGAATTCCGGGAACTCCGCCCGAAGCGCGCGGTGGTTATAGATCTCGCCGTTGACCGCCAACACCAGATCGTCCGCCTGGTTGGTCAGCGGCTGAGCGCCATGCTCGACGTCCACAATCGACAACCGCTCGTGAGCGAGGGCCGCGTGGTCATCTGCAAACACACCACTCCAGTCCGGTCCACGATGCCGCAGCAGCCGCGCCATGGCAACCGAGCGCTCCCGGTACTCTTTGGGATCCGTGTGGATATCGAGAATGCAGCCAATGCCGCACATGTTCGTGTCCCTCCTCTGAACGTGAAGCCACAATCATCCGATCGTCATTGGTAACTATAACAAAGTCTCGAATGCCGATAATCCGCGCTTCGCGGTCGTGGGGTGGTGTATATACCTGCGCGGAGGACCCCCTATGAACGAGAAGCTTCGGTTTGTTCGTCTGCCGATCCTGCTGTTTGTGCTCTTTTTTGTCGGAAGGCTTGTCATGGGAGCCACGATGGGCGTCACCAAGGAATCCTACGACCTCGCCAATCGCCTGTTTTCGATGGTCATTCTCCAGGTCCATGTTTCGATCCTCTGGGGCGCGGTCGGCCGGCGTTATCGGGGGTACGGGCTCGGCGGATCCGTCGCGGCGGTGGTGCTTGCGGTACTGGCTTCGCAGATTCTGATTTTCGCCGGAACGGCAGCGTCCTACCTTGCCGGCGCCAACACCTTCTTCAATTACCCGGAAGCTCTCAACCAGCAGGCTGCCGTCGGATTCAGCGCTGCGATGGGTGCGCGCACCATCACACTCATCGGCAACTGCGTGATCGGCGCCATTACCGGCGCGATCGGGTGGGCGCTTGGAGGTTTGCTTCCGGAATCCAAATAACCCGCCCGAGGATTTCAACGGATCCTGGAATTGCGCGATCGACATGTTCAACTCGAATATGCCGGCGGCCCAGCCGGCGATAATAATGGGAATGACCAGGCTGGGCGGGATTTGCGGAAGCGAAGATGAAGCTGGAGCAGCGCGGCCGAGCGGCATACCGCCGAACGGGCATGGAGCCACGGCGCGGAAGACGCGCCGCGGCTCATGCCCAGGCCAGGCCGTTATGCCGCTAGACCTAGTCCTAAAACAAGCGCATAGAAGGGCGCTGCTGTAAGGTTGATTGGTAATA
>JAHFTY010000140.1:0-1677 GCA_023265365.1 Acidobacteriota bacterium | reverse complement strand
GTTATGCCGCTAGACCTAGTGTAGAACCTTCGCCGCCGGGTTAACTCCGACAGGCTGCTAGCGGCGGGGGTGCGGAGGATGAGCATACTCCACCGACGGTGACGCGCCGATCCGGCGCGTCACCTCCCCGATGGACAGCCCGTCCGGCAGGTCGAGAAGGAAAATAGTGGCGAGTTCAGGTTCGCCGGCGTCCTCGAACAACCGTTTCCATTGCACGCCCGGAAATTGCCGGGCGCATTCGCGAAGCACTTCCCGCTGTTGCGCGGCGTCTACCGTGTCGCGGAATTTGACGATCAACTCCATGTAAGCAATTTGACCACGTTCAGCCGCCCGTAGCCGAATTCGGGACTGAAACTCGAATGACCCGGCACCCGATCCACGGAGCGTTTGAGATGCTCCTTCACTTCCGCCGGCGTGAGTTTCCGCACCGCGAGCAGGAGCGCGATCGCGCCCGAGACGCACGGCGTCGCCATCGACGTTCCATCCCATCGCGCGTGCCGCCCTCCCGGGATGCAGGACAGAATGTCGACACCCGGCGCCACAAGACTGATGTGTTTGCCCACATTCGAAAACGGTCCGCGCCTGTCGTGCGCGTCCGACGCGCCGACCGCAATGACACCTTCAATATTGGCCGGATAGCTGACGGATTTCGGATCGTCCTCGTATTCGTTGCCCATCGCCGCCACGACGATCCTGTCGAGACGCAGCGCGCGCCGGATCAGGAGCGACTCCGTGTCGTCCTGTTCGCCGCCAAGACTGAGATTGACGATGTCCGCATGATCGGCCGCGTGCCGCAGCGCGTGATAATAAGCCCTGCCCTCGTACTGCTCCGCCAGTGCCTTCAGCGCGAGGACCTTGCAATGCGACACTCCCCACACCCCGGACGATCCGGACTTCACCGCGCCCGCGATGCCGGACACGTGTGTGCCGTGTTGCTGAACGTCCGCAGTGCTTTCCGACGTGAAGTTCCGATAGCCGCCGATCGTGGACTTCAGATCCGGATGACTTTCATCCACACCGCTATCCACCACCGCCACAACGATCCGCTCCATCTGCGCCGCACTCGGGAAATGCGCCAGTTTCTGCGCCTGGCCAAGCCGTATCCTGTCCAGGCCCCACTGCCCCGGAAAACGCGCCGGCGCCGGCGCCGCGGCCCTGCGCAATGGATAACGGACCGCGACGCGATGCACATACTCGACGTTGGGATCGTCTCGCAGCTTCTCCAGGAGCTTGGACGTCTCGCTCGACCGCGTGAGGGTGGCGATATGAATCGAATCCAATTCGGGATCGCCGGCGCCGCGCTGAGACTCGAACAATGCCGAGAACGCGTTTTGAACGGACGAACGCAGCGCCGAACGGCTTGGCGCGCTCCGGCCCTCCTTGAACTTCACCACAAACTGATCGGAGTGCGGCTTCTCCCTGTCGATTTTCAAAAGGACGTGTACCGGAATCCGCCCCCCGGATGACGGCTCCGCAGCGGACGCAGGGACGGCTGCGACGGAAACCAGCTTGAATACCGGGTTGCCGTAGAACTGATACGCGCCCCACGCTTCAGGCGGATATTTCGCCGCGGAGACCGCTTCGCGCGCGTTCTTCAGCGATCTCCACATCGGCTGCGCCTGCAACAGATTCTCGTAAAGCACATCAGCGAAGAGGAATGCGGCGTCGTCATTCACG
>JAHFTY010000139.1 GCA_023265365.1 Acidobacteriota bacterium | reverse complement strand
GAGCCCGCGTGGCCAGGGACGAATGAATGCCGCGCAGAATGTTCTCCACGCTGACGCCTTCGGTCATGTGGTTGATAATTTCGGACTCGGCCAGAACCGCACACACGCTTGAAATCGGTTGTGAGCGGTCCGCAAACAGCGACAGGCTCCCGACCTCTTCCAAACCCACGCCGAGATAACGCGCCGCGCGCTCGATGAAGCCGCCGGCGCCGGCGGCGCACTTGTCGTTGCTTCGGAATTCGCGGATTCTCCCCTGTACTCCGAGGCGCATCGCGCGTGTGGACTGCGATCCGATATCGAGGACCGATGCGGTTTCCGGGAAAAGGAACGCGGCTCCACGGCCGCCGCAGGTGATGTCGGTGATTTGAATGTTACGAAAGGAGATGCTGTACCGGCCGAATCCGGTGGTGGCGAGGTAAGTCAGATCCGACGCCCCGGCCCCGGCTTTCGACAGCGCCTCGCCGATCAACTGGCGTGCCACTTCTTCGAATTGCGGCCGTGTTCGCGCGGAGCATCGGGAGAGTACGCGCTTCGCGTCGTCGATCAACACGGCTTTCGTGACACGCGATCCAATGTCCAGTCCGGCCACGATAGGCATCGTCAACTCCTTACCGCCGATTCCGCGTGCTCCATCGCCCAGAGCGCCGCGCCGAGGGCGCCGACCAGTTGAGATTGGGGACTCACGTTGAGAGGCATGCCGAGCTTGGTCTCGAGGGCGCGGATCATTCCGATATTGCGGGAAACCCCGCCGGTGAACGTCACCTCGGGCACGATGCCGACGCGCCGGACCAGTGCAATGGTCCGGGCCGCAATCGCACTGTTGACTCCGGCAAGAATGTCCTCAACCTTCTTGCCCTGAGCGAGATAGGCCATAATGTCCGACTCGACAAAAACCGAACACACCGTCGACAACCGCACGGGCCGCTCGGCCCGAAGCGAGAGTTCGCCGACCGCATCCAGGGTGAGGTTCAGCGTCTCCGATGCGTTCGAAAGAAAACGGCCGGTGCCGGCGGCGCACTTGTCGTTCATCACGAAATCGTCGACTTCGCCGTTCAATCCCACCCGGATTCCCTTTGCGTCCTGTCCCCCCATGTCGATCACGGTTCGCGTTCCGGGGAAAAGAAAAACGGCGCCCTTGGCATGACAGCTGATTTCCGTGATCTGGATGTCGCCGAACTGAACTTTGAACCTTCCATAACCGGTCCCGACCACGCACGAGACGTCTTTGCGGCACAGCCCGCCGGTACTCAGGACCTCGTCGAAGACGCGTTCGGCGGCTTTGGAGATATGTCCACCCGTGTCGATGATTGCGGAGGCGCGAATCGCGCGCGAGTCATCGATCAGGACGGCTTTGGTCTGGGTGGATCCAACGTCGACGCCGGCGGTGATTAACATGTGCCTGCCTCCCGGTCGCGAACGGATTTCCGGTGCGCAAGCGACTCAAAGAAGGCGTCCACGCGGTTCCGCATCTGAGCCTCGGAGAAATAACGCGGGTCTTCCAGATCGGACTCGACCAACAATGTCGGGATTCCCAATTCCTTCGAAAAGTACTCCCGCATGTCGCCCTGGCCTGCCGAAAACAGACGGCAACTTTTCACCGAATGGATGATGAGCGCGTCTGCATTCCACTCCGTGATGTACCGGCGGATCTGCTCGTACCGCTGCAAGAAGCTCCGGTTCGTGAGGTTGTACTGAAGCATGTGCTCTGAAATCGACTCGAGGGGCCGGTCCGGATCATGGCGGAAGCCGAATTCCCATAAGCCGCCGACGGTCGAATAAGTGGATGCCACGGCGACCGCGCCCCACTTGCTGAAAAGGTCGCGAAACGTCCGAAGGAACGGCCAGGGCGGCGGACCCTCAATGACGATACGGAAGCGCTCCTCCTCCAGCGGACAGATCCGCTGCTCCACCCGCTCCGTCATTTCCCGGTGAACCGCACGGAAAAAATCGAGGCATTCCTCTGTTCCGCGAAGACAGTAAAGGGGACCCATCATGGTGACCGCGTCGAAAAATGCGTCGAACGGCGACGGGACGGTGCGCGTCATGGCCTTGATTTGAGCCCACAGCTCGCCGGTTTCGCGGGAGAACTCCATGATGCGGCGAAGCTTCGCTTCGTCGAAATCGCGATGCGTGATCCTCTCGCAAACGGCAATCAGCTCTTCGAGTTGGCGCATCACGTAGCGCTGGTCGGCCGCATTGGAATGATCCGCCGCCGTGCCCGCTTGCGTTTTGCCCTGCAGCCCTTCGGATGCGGAGGGACGCACCGTCGGGATATCGAGGTTGAAAATCGGCGCATTCGTGTACTCGGCCAGATGCTCAAACCACTGAAGGTAAACTCCGCAGCCAACGTAGTTGCACAGAATGAGCGACGGTTCCGGAATCGTGGCGAATGGCGCCTTCAGGCCGCTGAAATAGAGACCCACGTCCGCCTTCACGTACGCGCAGTTGTCCATCGAGTAGCCGCGTTCCTCGGCCTTCAGGATGAACGGCAGGGCCTGTTTCCGCACTCCGAGCTGAAGCGCGTTCACTTCCGGATAAACCGGCAGGAAACCGAAAGCGCGAACCAACTCGACCGGATTGCCGCTGATCAACATCCACGCGGATTTTTCCTGCCTGGTCTCGGCCGCACGTGTGAGTTTCTCGTAATAGTGCGACATCAGATTTTTCTGAAGGTCGTGGATCAGACCCTGATGAATGGCTTTTGGCATAAGCTTCGTCAATCAAACATCATCGATTCAACGAACGTTTCGATCTCGCTGCGAATCTTGTCGAAGGCCCACATTTTTTCTTCAAACTCCACGAGCACGTGAGGAATGTTGTTTTCTTCCAGGGCCTCCCGGTACAACGCATAGTCGAACAGAGCGGGCTCGCAGAATTTTGCCGTCAACACCACCACGGCCTGTGCCCCGGTCCGGCGGACCTTTTCCACGAGCGGCGCGGCCTTTCGATAACGCAGGTCGTGCTTCACCGCCGAATGCACGCTTCCGTCAATGTAGGCATGGGCCAGCGCGCGCAGCGGATCGCCCTCGGTGGAGATGTCGCCTTTGAACCAGCGAAAGCCGAGTTCGAAGTCATCCTCCAGAATGGAGCAGCCGGCTTCCTCGATCGACTGGATCAGTTCCAGGGGAGGCTGCTCGCAAAATGAGCCTTCGAGCACGACGTGCACGAGGTCCCGCGCCTTGCCCGGCCGCGATGAAATGACTCGAAGCGCGTCGTCCAAAAGCGTCAGGAAATCCTCCGGCATCATTCGACCGCCGGCGCGCAGCAGCGCTGCCGTCTCGGCAGCCGACAATTGGTTCCGGCCGTTCAGCCGGATGCCTTGCAATCGACGGACACGCTCGCGAACCCGGTTGTAGGTGGCGATGCTGGACCGGATCTGCCCGTCCGTGATCTCCGTTCCGGCGAGTTCGGCGAGTCGCGTCCGGACCCGGCCGTATTCGGCCGCGAGATACTCCTCCGCGACAGGCGAAGCGAAATTCTGCGTGAAATGGATGAAGTCGACCATGAGGCGGGGGAAGTTCCTTTTGAACACGCTGGTCAGGTTCTTGGCCGGATCGCAAATCGAATGAAAGATCATTCCATCCAGATTTTCGAGCTGCCCGGTTAACCCCAGTTCAAGCGTGCTTTTGATAATCGAGCAGACAAAGGACTGGAAACGGGAATCGGCATGCGCAATTTCCATCTGGTTCCCGCCGCCCGCGATGGAAATGGGCAGCATGCCGGCCGCATGCGTCAGCTCGATCGGGCTGAACACGGGGAACCATCCCACAGCCTTGGCTCCCGGATGGGCGCTCTTCCAACTTTCAATGACACGGCCGACCGGGGTCTCCGATAGGTCCTTCGCCTCCTGAACAGGATCTGCAACGCGCATGCGACGGCCCTAGCACATCACGTTCCGGAAGAACGGGCTCCGGACCCGGTTCGCCATCGTCCCGAATCGGCGGGTCTGCCGGTAAGCGGGTTGGCGTTGTGCGTGCTGATGCCGCCCGATGCGAAAAAACAGCCGATCTAAAAGAAACAAGCCGATCTAAAAGGAGGACTAATAATGAAAGCGACAAACCAACTCTCCACGGAGCATCAGGCAATTCTCAAAGCTCTGAAGCTGCTGCAAGCTGTGGCCGAGGCGTGGACAAGCGGTCAGCCTGAAGCCGACAAGGACGCGGCCTCGCTGATTGAATTCTTTAAAGTATTTTCGGACCGGTGCCATCACGGCAAAGAAGAGAACCTGCTCTTTCCGATGCTGAATCGCGCGGGAATGCCGATCCAGTCCGGGCCGCTCGGCATCATGCTCTTTGAACATGAGGAAGGCCGAAAATTCGTCCGTAACATGAACGACGCGCTGGCCGCCGGAAGGGCCGACGACTTCGCGCTCAATGCAAACCGTTACCGTCACCTGCTGGAGGATCATATTGCCAAAGAAGACAACGTTCTTTATGTAATGGCGGATGGGTACCTGACCGCCGAGGACGATGCCGTGCTCATCCAGGGCTTTGAGGCCGTCGAACGTGAGATGGGCGAGGAAACTCATGATCGATTTCACCAGATGCTGAACACACTCGAGCCGCGTTATCTCCGGCGAGCGGAAGCATCTTAGGGGAGACAAAGAATGCCGGCAGATCCGCAACCACCCCAGGCATATGAAGACTTTATCAAACGTTACCCGGGCCTCGGCGAGGCCTGGGAACTGATCGCACGCAGCGGCGCGGCCGGTCCACTCGATCCCAAGACCATGCGACTGATCAAGCTCGCTGTCGCCGCAGGCGCGATGCGTGAAGGCGCCGTGCGCTCGAGTGCCAGAAAGGCACGGGCGCAGGGAATCGCGGAAGACGCCATTGCCCAGGTGGTTGCGCTGGCTGCCGGCACTCTTGGTATGCCCTCAGCCGTCGCCGTTTTCTCATGGATAGAGGCCTCGAAGGACGAGTGAGGATTGTCAAAACAACAAAGCATTCCGCCCAATTTTCACGGGAATTCGACAAGGTGGCAATTTGCTCGAATGAGGCCGGATTCTTTTTCATTTCTTACACCAAGGATTCTCGACGAAAACCCGCCCTCTGCTTTTGAAGGAAGTAATCGTGCAAAACGTAACAGCTTGCGGGAGGTTTGATGACGAAATGGCTGAAAGTGGCTCTGGTATTTGCGGTATTTTCAATCGCGTCATGCCGGATGTCGGCGCGTTCGACCGATCCCTCCGGCGATAGTCTTCTGCTCGCGCAGGGAAAGACCATGTATACGATCTACTGTCAGTCTTGTCACGGGTCTTCCGGCGACGGCAAGGGCCCCGCCGCTTATCTGCTCTTCCCGAAACCGCGGAACTTCCTGAAAGCCGACTTCAAGCTCCACTCCACGCTTCAGGGCAAACTTCCGACCGATGAGGATCTGATCCGGGTTGTGAGCCAGGGGATTCCGGGAACCGCAATGTTCGCGTTCGGCGACATTCTTTCGGATGTCGAACGTCAGGCCGTTGTCGAATACGTCAAGAGCTTCGCTCCGCGTTTCAAGAAAGAGGCGGCGGCGGACCAGGCCGGCCTGCTGCGCATACCGGCAGCCCCGCCTCCAACTCCGGAATTGATTCAGGAAGGGCGCCAGACCTACGACAAGTTCGGCTGCGGCAAGTGTCATGGCCCCGAAGGACGCGGCGATGGCCCGTCGGCGCCGACGTTGGTGGATTCCTCCGGCGATCCATTTCCGGCCGCCGATTTCAGCCGGGGCATTCACAAGAGCGGCGACCGGCCCGGGGATCTTTACCGGACATTTCTAACGGGGATGAACGGGACCCCGATGCCCTCCTTTCAGGGATCTTTCGCCAACGACGAGCAGGCCTGGTCGCTCGTTTACTACATTCTTTCGCTTGCTCCCGGAGGCAAGGCCCAGCCCATCGCCGGCGATCCCGGGCCGCTCACTGCTTTGCCGGCGCCGAGTGCGACTCTGGACGACCCCGACTCGGAATACTGGGACAAGCTCGCGCCCCATCGTGTTTACATGCGTCCGCTCTGGTACCGCAATACTTACCCTCTCTTCATTCGCGTCCGGGCGGCGACGGCCGATGGACGAATCGGTTTGATGGTCGAGTGGGACGACCCGTCCCACAATCAAACCGTCGACCGGGAACAAGCCTTTGCCGACGGCGTGGCCGCTCAATTCGCCCTGACCGGCAAGATGCCGTTTATCGCGATGGGGGATCGCACACCGGAGGGACTGTGTGAACTCTGGTTCTGGCGCACCGATCGCCAGGCGGCCGCAGACACCGCAAAAACGCCATCGCGCGCAGACAGCTACCCATTCATGTCTTCATATGCTTATCCACAGCCGGAATACAGTTCAGCCCGCGATGCCGGGAATCCCAATGCAAGCGAGGGCCTGCCCTCCCTGCCCGTCCACAACTTCAACGCGTCCGGTTTTGGAACCCTGACGGCGAAGCCGCCCTCCTCTCAGCGCGCGAACGGCAGGGGTCGCTGGAAAGACGGTGTCTATCGCGTCGTGTTCGCCGCTCCGATGAAAGCCGCGGACAAGACCCAGGCCGATTTTAGCGAAACGCGCGTTCCGGTTGCCTTCGCGGTCTGGGACGGGAACTCCGGAGATCGAAACGGAATGAAACTGGTATCTCAATGGCTGACGCTGGCGCCGGCGGGAAACGCCGCGATCAGTCAAGGACAACACAAATGAGTGACGAGTCCGACAAAACAGCGCGTTCGGTTCTCAGCAGACGCAAATTTCTTCTGGCGGCGACCGGAGCGGGCGCCGCATTAGCGAGCTACGAATGGTTTTGGGGAGGAGGGATGCTCCAGAGCGTTGTCGCCGTCGACAATCCGCTGGCCGCATACCCCTCGCGGGATTGGGAAAAGGTGTACCGGGACCAGTACCGGTACGACCGCTCCTTCACATGGGTCTGCGCGCCGAACGACACGCACATGTGCCGCATGAGAGCCTTTGTCCGGAATGGCGTGATCGTGCGGTCCGAGCAGAACTACGACCACCAGAACTATGGGGATCTTTACGGAAACAAGGCTTCCAACAACTGGAATCCACGCGGATGCCCCAAGGGCTTCACCTTTCACAGGCGCGTCTACGGTCCTTACCGCCTGAAAGGGCCTGTCGTCCGGAAGGGCTGGAAACAATGGGCCGACGACGGGTTTCCCTCGCTCAGCGACAATCCCGCGCTTCGAACCAAGTACCGCTTCGATAGCCGCGGCAATGACACGTTCGTGCCCCTGAGTTGGGAAGAATCGGCAAAATACGTCGCGAACGGTCTGGTTGCGATCGCTCAAACCTACAGCGGCGCCGAAGGACGGCGCCGGCTCATCGACAAAGACCGCTACGAGCCCATGATGCTGGAACACTGGGACGGCGCGGGCACCCGAACAATGAAGCTGGGTTCCTGCCTGCCTCCTCACGGCGTGGTCGGCAAGTTCGGACTCTTTCGAATGGCGAACCTGATCGCCTTGATCGACAGCGCCGTTCGACACGTCCCGCCCGAAGAGGCCCGGGGCGCCCGCATGTGGAGCGAGTACACCTGGCGCGGCGATCAGGCTCCCGGACAACCGTTCGTCCATGGTCTGCAAACATCGGACATGGACATGAACGATCTTCAGTTCTCGAAATTGCAGATCCACGTGGGAAAAAACCTTGTCGAGAACAAAATGCCGGACTCGCACTGGTTCATCGAGGGCATCGAGCGGGGCGCCAAGATCTGGTCGATTGCTCCCGAGTACAATGCGCCGGCCACAAAATCGGATGAATGGATTGGCGTTCGTCCTGGACTGAGTGACACGTCGATCTTTCTCGCCGTCACCAGAATCCTGATCGAGGAAAAGCTCTACGATGCCGACTTCGTGAAACGATTCACGGATTTTCCGCTGCTGGTGCGCACCGATACCTTGAAACGGCTCAAACCTGAAGAGATTTTCCTCGAACACCCATTGAAACCGCTCACGGTCTCATTCTCCGAACATGGCCTGACTCAGGAGCAGCGCGAGAAAATCGGCGATTTCGTCGTTTTTGACCTCAAGTCGCGCGAGTGTCAGATCGTGAGCCGGGAGGACATGGGGCAGCACCTGGCCTTCGATCCTGCGTTGGATGGGAAGTACTCCGTCAAGACCGTCGACGGGAAGTCGATCGAGGTGATGCCGGTTCTGGAGATGTATCGAATACACCTCGCGGATTACACGCCCGAAGCCGCGCAGGAAATCTCGGGCGCTCCCGCGGACAAAATTCGCGCGCTGGCCAGGGATCTGGCCACGATCAAGCCCGCGGCCATTCACTATGGGGAAGGCGTGAACCACTACTTTCACGCGACGCTGCATAACCGCGCGACCTTTCTTCCGATGATGCTCACCGGCAACATCGGCAGGCATGGCGCTGGAGTGTTTGCCTGGGCCGGCAACTACAAAGGAGCCCTGTTCCAGGGTTCGCCCTGGTCCGGGCCGGGCGTGGCGTCGTACATGTTCGAAGATCCGTTCAATCCCGTTCTCGACGAGAACGCGAGTGTCGGCCGGCAGAATCTGCGAAACACGACGGAAGGCGAAGAGGTGTCGTACTGGGCGTACGGGGACAAGCCGCTGATCGTCAATACGCCAAAGGGACGAAAGGTCTTCACGGGAACCACTCATCTGCCTTCGCCGACGAAAGTCATCTGGTACAACAACGCGAACCTGATCAACCAGGCCAAGTGGGCATACGAGCTGATTCACAACGTCAATCCGAAAGTCGACATGATCATCGACCAGCAAGTCGAGTGGACCGGTTCGGCCGAGCATTCGGACATCGTGCTGCCCGCAAACACCTGGGTGGAAGCGCAGGATCTGGAATGCGGCGTCTCCTGTTCAAATCCGTTCATTCAGATCTGGGGAGGCGATGGGATTCCCCCGCTCTACGATTCGAAGGACGACGGCGCCATCTTTTCGATCGTGGCCGATGCGCTGGCCGAAAAAACCGGCGACAAACGGTTTTCGGATTACTTCCGATTCGTTAAAGAAAAAAAGAACCACATCTATATTCAACGCGTGTTCAACAACTGCTCCACGACGCGCGGGAAAGACGGCGCATACGACGTCGGACGCATGGTCAAAGGCGAGTACGGCGAGCCCGGAGGCGCGCTGCTGCTATTCCGGACTTACCCGCGCGTGGCGTTCTGGGAGCAGGTCCACGACTCGGTTCCGTTCTACACCGATACCGGCCGATTGAATGCCTACTGCGATTTGGCGGAGGCCATCGAATACGGCGAAAACCTGGTCGTCCACCGGGAAGCCGTCGAGGCGACTCCCTATCTGCCGAACGTCATCGTGTCGACGAGTCCGTTCGTGCGCCCCCAGGATTATGGAATTCCGTTGTCGGCGACGGGTGCGGACGAACGTCAGGTTCGAAACGTGAAAATGTCCTGGGACCAGGTCAAGAAGACTAAGAACCCACTGTGGGATCAGGGATATCGGTTCTTCTGCTCCACGCCCAAGAGCCGCCACTCGACGCATTCGTCGTGGTCCACGGTCGACTGGAATTCTGTTTGGGCCAGCAGTTTTGGCGATCCGTTGCGCATGGATAAGCGCGCCCCTGACGTCGGCGACCGGGAAATCATGGTGAATCCCCAGGCCGCGATCGACATGGGTCTGCAGGACGGCGACTACGTTTACGTCGACGCGAACGCCGACGACCGTCCATACCGCGGATGGAAAAAAGACGATGCGAGATACCGGGCGGCGCGCTGCATGGTGCGGGTCAAGTTCAATCCTGCCCTTCCTTATTACTTCACCATCATGAAACACACCGGCTGGATGGCCAGCGAACGGACCGTCCGCGCTCACGAAACACGACCCGATGGACTGGCTCGCGCGGCGGACACCGGATATCAGGCTTCCTATCGCTACGGTTCACACCAGTCCATCACGCGCGGCTGGCTTCCTCCCATGCATCAGACCGACACCTTGTTTCACAAGAGGGCAGGCTCGATGGGTTTCGTGTTCGGCTTCGATGAGGACAATCACGCCGTGAACACCGTTCCCAAGGAAACACTCATCAAATTGACGAAGGCCGAGGATGGCGGACTTGAGGGAAAGGGAAGCTGGGAACCCACCGCAACCCACCGCACCCCCGGCAACGAAAACGACATGACCCGCTCCTATCTGGCGGGTCAGTTGACCAGGGTTCGCCGAAAGGAAAAGGCATGAAGGAATTTGAACACGACGATCCAATGATCCTGATGGCCCACGAAATCACGGGCGACGCCGGCGTCATCGCCAGATGTGAAATCGAGGAGTTCGCGCAGCTCGGCTACGGCGCTGAAGAGATCCTCGGGCTCTTTCTCGATCCGAACCACACGATGATGCACATGATCCTCTCGGCGATCGGTGAAGAAAAAGTGCGCGACCTCATTCAGAACGTCCTGAGTGAATTGGGTCCGCTCAGAGTGACCATGGTCGAACACCCGGGTTGCGAACACGACGACTGAATCCGATCGCGCCAAGGAGGCTGACTTGCCCACTGTATACAACTGGCAGCTTGGACGACCCATGGAGTATCCGTACGATGCGGCGTATCCGCGCTACCAGTTCGCCTTTGTCTTCAATATCAACCGTTGCATCGGTTGCCAAACGTGCACCATGGCCTGCCGCTCGACGTGGACCTTCTCTTCCGGGCAGGAACACATGTGGTGGAACAACGTCGAGACAAAGCCTTATGGCGGTTATCCGCAGTTCTGGGACTCGAAGCTTCTCGGGTTGCTCGATCAGGCGAATCCCGACGGCCAGGTCTGGAACAACATCAAGACCGACCCTCGCCTGAAACCCTACGGTGTCTTTGAAGGCAAGACCATTTTCGAAGCCACGCATCCGGCCGAAGCCGCCCCGCAGAACCGCGTCCTCGGCTACCTGCCCACCGACCGGGAGTGGCGCTCTCCCAACATTTACGAAGACACCGGTACGGGCGCAACCTGGAAGCCCGGCGAATACGGGAAAACGGCGGCACTGCCCGAGCACAAGATCTGGTTCTTTTACCTCCAGCGCATCTGCAATCACTGCACGTATCCCGCCTGCCTTGCCGCCTGTCCTCGCCAGGCGATTTACAAACGCCAGGAAGACGGTGTGGTGCTGATCGACCAGTCCAGGTGCCGCGGCTACAAGAAATGCGTCGAAGCGTGTCCGTACAAGAAGGCGATGTACCGGCCGACTGCCAAAGTGAGCGAGAAGTGCGTCGCCTGCTACCCGCGGCTCGAGGGCCGCGACGAGATCATCACCCCGGACGGCGAGCCGATTGAGTCACGCTGCATGAGCGCCTGTGTCGGGAAGATCCGTCTCCAGGGGCTGATCCGCAAAGAGTACGACGGCCGGTGGAGCAACGACCCCGGCAACCCGCTGCACTACTTGATACGGGAAGAACAGGTCGCGCTTCCACTGTATCCGCAGTTCGGAACCGAACCGAACGGGTTTTATATCCCGCCACGCTGGGCGCCGCGCGCCTACCTGGAACAGATGTTCGGACCCGGCGTGGAGCAGGCGATCGAACGTTACGTCTGCCCGTCACGGGAGTTGCTGGCGATAATGCAGCTCTTCCGGGCAACGCGTCCGGTGATCTTCCGGTACAAGATCCTGCAGGGGCCGAAGATCTTCGAACGCGAGGTCACGTTACCGTCAGGAAAGAAGAAAACGCTGGAGATCTTCAACGACACGATCATCGGCTATTCCAAAAACGGCCGTGAAGCCGTGCGGGTAACCGTCGAGGAACCGACATTTGAACGCGACAAACAGCACCCTAATTCGATTTGAAGACGTTGACCTTGCGGCGGACTTCGCGCGGAGAGAGATCTATCGATTCATTTCGATGGCGATGCAGCCTCCCCGGCTCGTTGGCTTGCATCCCGGCAGAGACGTATCGCGCCGGCAGGTCGTCCTCGCCGCAATCGATCTGCTTCGTCAGGATCCGTCGATGCAGCCGGACTCTCTCGGGCCCGGAGAGGTTTCTTTCGCGTCGGCGCCGGAGGAGCTGTTTCGGGGCGATGTCGCAAACCTCGACGAGGAGTTCGATGCGATCTTCGGCATCGGTCCGAATAAGGACTGTCCGCCATATGAATCCGATTATTGTCAGAACAAAGACCTGACCTATCGAAGTCAACATATGGCCGACGTCGCCGGCTTCTATCGCGGCTTCAACCTCGACGTTTCAGCGAGGGCCTTCGAGCGTGCCGATCACCTTTCGATCGAAGCGGAATTCATGGCGGTGGTGATCAGCCGTGAAATGGCTGCGGTGTCAGACAACCTCGGACTGGAGAGGCTCGACGTGTGCCGCACGGCACAGCACAACTTCTTTAAGGAGCACATCGGCTGGTGGATGCCGGCGTTTGGAATCCTCCTCATGCGTCACGCTGTTTCCGGTTTCTATAGTGAAATGGGCCTGCTCCTCCGCGCCTTCGCGGCCGCGGAGCGAAAGGTGTTGGGGATAGGTCCGTTCAACATACTGCCGGATGCGCAGGTTTCAAAATACGACGAACAGAGTTGTAGTTCCTAGAGAGGCGCTCCTCGCGAATCAAGACCAATTTTGCCCCTCCAATCCGGCGATGTCCGGATAGCACAGCGCGGCTTATCTCGACAACATGTAGGTCATCTTGGCGATGATGGCGCG
>JAHFTY010000138.1 GCA_023265365.1 Acidobacteriota bacterium | reverse complement strand
CGCGACGGCGCCTCCGGCGGGAAGCGCGCCGCCGGCTCAGGCCGCGCGCGGGGCTGCGCCCGGCCCGGCGATTCTGCCCGGCTCCACCATCGGACATCTCGTCTATAAATTCAGTCCCGACGGAAAGCTCCTCATGACCCTCGGCAAGAAAGGCGGCGGCCTCGATCCCGACTTCTTCTATCAGCCCAACGCCGTGCTCGTGGCGCCGAACGGAACGATCTTCGTTTCCGAAGGTCACTCCTCCGCACCGACCGCCAATGCCCGCATCCTGAAATTCTCCAAAGACGGGAAGCTCCTCCAGAGCTTCGGCAAGAAGGGCACCGGCCCCGGCGAATTCGATCAGCCTCATGCGCTGGCAATGGATTCGAAGGGACGGCTCTACGTCGGCGACCGCAGCAACAATCGGATTCAGATCTTCGACCAGAACTTCAAATTCATCGCCGAATGGAAACAGTTCAGCCGGCCCAGCGGACTCGCGATCGACGCGAAAACCGATACCATCTACGTCGCGGATTCCGAATCCGGATCGGTCAATCCGGCACACGCCGAATGGAAACGCGGCATCCGCATCGGCAAGATCAAAGACGCGAAAGTGACCGCGTTCATTCCCGACCCGGGCGCGGCGCCCAATAACAACACCAGCGGGGCGGAAGGCATCGCAATCGACAAAGCTGGAAACGTGTACGGCGCCGAAGTGGGACAACGCGCTGTGAAAAAGTACGTGAAGAAATGAGCGACGTGGCAGAAGACGGTAATTCTGGCTCAGACACCTCGGCGCCCATTTTCGGTGGGGTCAGACCCTTGCTTTATCAGTTCTTTGGGTCTTGACCCCGAATTGTGAAAATCGGCGCCGAGGTATCTGACCCACTTCTGCCACGGGCGGCTAGTCCATCCGGGTGGGGCGAAGCTTCAGGTGCAACCCAGCCGCATCCTGATACGCCTTTCCAAGCGCGATCAGTTCCATCTCCCCGAAAGGCCGGGCAAAAAACGTCACGTTGGTCGGCATACCCGCTTCGTTCAATCCGTTCATGATGTTCAGCGCCGGATAGCACGCATAGTTCGCGAAACCCGAATGGCGCTGGGCCGGACCCTGCGGCTGCGGAGGCTGGTTCGCCGGCGCGGCGCCCCGGGCGCCACCTCCGCCACCGGCGCCACCGGCGACCAGGTAGACATCGACGCCGGCCGTCGATTCCTGCAGCTTCATCATCATCATCATTCGCACCCGCTGCGACTGCAGATACTCCACCGCCGGCGTGATCCTGCTGAACTTGAAATTGTTCGCGCGCGTCTTGCTCGTCATCTGCGCGACCCGGCCCGATCGCACAAGCTCGTCGAAGAATGCGCCTTCTTCAACGGGGTGGGCGGAGACGTCGTAAGGCCACACCGGCATCGTCAGCGGAATGAATTTCGACACGCCGATCGAGGCCAGCGTGTCGAGGAGCTTCTGGGCGTTCTGCTTCACGACCGGGCTCGTGATCTCGTCGAACGACTCCTTGATATAGCCGAGGATCTGATCCTTGTACGCGTCCGAACCCCACGTTGTTTTGTAGCCCTTCACCGAAATGATGTCCTTCGCTCCCCACGGAATGCCGTGAAGCGGGCCCTTGTATCGGCCCGATGAAAGCTCCGCGTCGGCGCGCTTCGCCTGCTCCAGGCCGAGATCGTCAAGGAACGTCACGGTGTTGTTGAGTTTCGCGTTGTAACGGTGGAGACGCGCAAGATACATCTGCGTCAATTCAACCGACGAGACCTGCTTCGTCCGGATTAACTCCGCAAGATGGCGCACGGGCCAGAACGCCACGTCTTCCAGATTCGCCGGCCGCTTCACGGCGGGAGCGGCGCTGATGCGGAACGGCAGTCTGGTCTTGTTCACTTCGATTCCCGGAACGATCGCGCTGAAATGAAACGGCGGAGAGACATCGTTCGGAATCTTCACCTTGTGCAGTTCTTCAAAACGCGTCAGCGCGGTGTTGGCGGACTCGACCATGGCGATGCGATCCGCTTCGGGCATCTCCACATCCGCCATTCTCAGAGCATCCGTCACCATCGCCAGCGTGATTTTCCTGGCCCCGGCATCCTGCATCCGCGCCCACAGAATCCCGGGCACCAGCGTTGTGCCGAGACCGATGCCTGCAAAATGGTGAAGAAATCGCCGCCGAGTCTCGTTTGTATTCATGTTGTCCTCCAGGAAGGCCCCCACGGTACCGGCTGCCGCAAAGCGTGTCAAGGCGCGACCACCCCGGCGCGTTTCGAATTCGCGACTGATTGTTCGCTTTCGAACAACCTTTCGCCGGTGAGCCGCCGCTACTCGCCGAAACCTCATGGCGCCCGAGTTTGGCTTGAGTTTTGCTAATGCGCAGATTTTGTGGAAACCGAATCCCGTCATCCGGTGTCTAAAGGAAAACCCTGGAGTCCCCTGTAATTCATCCGGAGTTCAACCGTATTGATAGCGATCGGATCGGAGGATCGAATGAGGAAGAGGTGTACTCTCGCACTGGCCGTCCTGTTACTCGGAACGCTGACGTTGCAGGCGCAGGCCCAAAGACTCTCGGGACGCGTTCTGGACCCGTCCGGAGCGGTCATGCCGGCCATCGATGTGAAGGTTTTCCAGGGCGCCGGTCTTATCGGCGAAGGCAAGACGGACGAGCGCGGCACGTTCACGTTCTCCGTTCCCGCCGGCGAGTATCGACTTGAAGTGAAAGCCGGCGATGTCTTTGCTCCCGTCGAGCGGACGGCGCGGGTACCGGGCCCCACGTTATCGATTTCGATGAAGCTGGCGAACCTGAATACCGTGGTGGACGCGGGTATCAGGAAAGATGAAGTCGGCATCGATGACGACGCCAACCTGACCTCGACCACCATCTCCGGCGACAAGATCAAGGATCTTCCCGACGACGAAGACGCCCTGATGCAGCAACTCCAGGCCATCGCCGGAGGCAGCGGCGCAGCGGGCGCGAACGCGACCTTTGTCATCGACGGGATCAGCGGCGGCAAGGTCCCGCCGCGCGACCAGATCCAGAGCATCATCATCGACACGAATGTGTTCAGCGCCGAAGGCGTCGGCGGCCCGCGCATTCAGATCATCACAAAACCGGGCACCGGCCCATGGTCCGGGAACATGGGAATGATGTTCAACAACCAGGACCTGAACGCGCGAAATCCGTTCGGACCCGCCGTCAAGCCGGGCAATCACCAGCGCATCTTCAACACCAACTACGGCGGGCCGATCATTCCGGGAAAACTCACGCTCCGCTTCAACGTCCGCGATTCCAAGATCGAAAACGAAGGCAGTTCCACTCACGCCATCACTCCTGACGGCCCGGTCCGCGCGACCGTGTTCAGCCCGATGGCGAACCGCGGACTCACCATCAACGGCCAGGCGTTTCTCTCGCCGATCAATACGCTGACGTTCAACCTGAACTACGGCGAAAACCGGATGTCCAATCAGGGCGTGACGGATGTCAGCCTGCCTGAACGCGCATTCAATCAGCGCATCGACAACTCGGGCGTCATGCTCTCCACGCGATCGATTATCTCCACAAAGATCATTTACGAAACGCGCGTGGCGTTTCAGCATCAAATCAACTGGTCGCGCCCCATCACCGACGACTACCAGATCAACGTTCTGGGAGCGTTCAACGGCGGCGGCGCGCAGAACAAGCGCGACGATCACCGCAACACCCTCACCATGGGTCAGACCTTGAGGTGGACGCTTTCACCGAAAGTGAGTCTCGTCTCCGGTCTCGACATGTTCTATTACAAGACCCGCGGCGTTTCGGAAGTGAACTACAAGGGCGCCTTCACGTTTTCCAGCCTCGACGACTACATCGCGCGCCGGCCGGTGACTTTCCGGAAGACGTCGGGCGACCCGAATGTCGAAGTGCAGCAGGTCGAGATGGCGACGTTCGCCCAGTTCGATATTCGTTTGAATCCGAAGTTGAACCTCGGCGTGGGCCTGCGTTACCAGGCGCAGACGAACTTCGACGACCGCAACAACCTGGCGCCGACACTTCAGGTGGCGTATCAGGTCACCAGGAAAACCGTCATTCGTACCGGGGGACGCCTGACGTACCAGCCGTTCAACTTGAACAACGTCGAACAACTGCTCCGTTTCAACGGCACGACGCGCCAGTTCGAAACCGTTATCCTCAATCCGTCCTTTCCGGATCCGTTCCTCGGCGGCGCCGGAACGACGAACGCCGCCAGCAACGGCTCCCTGCGTTCGAAGGATTCCCAGATTCGCGCAGCGGCAAACTTCAACTCTGCGCTGACCATCGAGCAGACGCTGACGAAGGGTTGGAAAATTTCCGGTTCCATCGATGTCACGCGCGGCCTGAACATGATTCGAACGCGCAACGTCAACGCGCCGTATCCGGGCACCCGGCTGCCGGAAGACCTGCTCAATCGACTGAATTCACGCGACTCGCGCGTTCAGGCCGCGGCCCGCGACCAGGTTGACCGCATGCGTCCCGACTATCCGTTTGTGGGTAACCTGAACCAGTTTGAGTCGACGGGCAAATCCGAATCGAAGAATCTCAATCTGCGGCTCATGCCCCCACCGCTCAAAATCGGCAAGCTCGGATTCAACGGATTCCTGAACTACACGCTGGGCTCGTCCAGGGACAATCTGCAGTCGATGAATCAGTACGACTTCAATTCCGACTGGGGACACTCCACGTTTGACGTGCGTCACCGATACCTGAGCTTCCTCAACTTCAATCTTCCGAAAGCCACGAGCGTCGGATTCTTCATCCTGGGACAGTCCGGAAATCCCTACACCATCACCACCGGACGCGACGAGAACGGGGATCAATCCACCAACGACCGGCCCGCGGGTTACGCGCGCAACTCCGAGCGCGGTCCGGGCCGTTACAACGTCGACTTCAGCTTCACCAAGATGTTCTCTCTCACCAAGACGGATCCGTCGCGCACCGGCGCCACGGCTGGATCCGGAATCCCGCAGGTGCAGATCAAACAATTCGCCGATCCGCAGGTGATCATGCTTCCGGGGGGAGGCGGTCCCATTCCCATGCCGCCACCGCCGCCGGGTTCGATGGGCGCGCCGGGTTCGGGCGGACTCAAAATGGGATTCAATGTGCAGATCGCGAATCTGATGAACAATACGCAGTTGCGCAATTACAACGGCGTGATCACGTCGCCTTTCTTCCGGCAATCGAACACGGCGATGGATGGACGCCGGATTCGATTGGGCCTCAACTTCACGTTTTGATAAGGTGCGATCAATGAAAAGACTTCTTCTGCCGCTCGCACTCGTACTGGCCGCCGGTCCCGCGTTCGCGCAAGAGGTGGATCTCCTGCCCGGCGGAATCGGAGACCTGCTGGACATCGCCGCGCCGCGTGGCGCCGCTCCCGCACGCGGGAACGCGCCACCGGCACGCGGGGCCCCGCCCGCAGCGCCTCCAGTCGATCGGCTGGTTCGCCTCCGGCAATTGATGACCGAGGCCGGCGCGCCGTTGAACAAGGAACAGGAAACCGGCCTCAACAGCATGATCAATGCCGAAATTCCGGTGATGCGTCAGGCGCTTCAACGTAAAGCGATGCAGATTGGAATGCAGAAAAGCGGCGGCGCTCCTCCGGCGCCGCCCGCGGCCGCGTCAGCACCCGCGGGGCAGCGCGGTCCCAATCCCATGGCGGCGCTGCTGGCCGGCATCACCCCGGAAGACATCGCTCCGGAAATCATCCGGCTCAACGACCTGCTTCTGGGGAGAATCGCGGCGGCTCCGATGCTGACGCCGCCTCAGCAGGCGGTGATCAAAAAGATCTACAAGGATCAGATCCGCGCGCACGGAGGATTCGAAGCGATCAAGATGACCATGGACGACGCCGGCGCGCCGTTCACTCCAGAGCAAGTCGCGCAGATCCAGCCGCTGTTCGAGGAGAAGGAAAAGACAAAGATTCAACTCACCAGGGATGCGGCGGGCCAGCCGGTCGAAAAGGCGAAGCTCGATCAACTCGATCGCGAAACGCTTTCAAAGGTGCTGAAGCTCCTGACTCCGCCTCAGCGCACCGCTCTGGCGTCGCCTCCCAAACCCTGATCTACCTTGCGTTTTTGTAGACCTTGCCGCCCTTCATCACGAACAGGACGCGCTGGAGAGCGGTGATGTCGGCGCTGGGGTCGCCGTCCAGTGCGATCAGGTCCGCCTCAAAGCCGGGTGCGAGAGTTCCAATCGTCGATCCCAGTTTCATGGAGTCTGCGGAAACCGACGTGGCGGAAACAATCGCGTTCATCGGTTTCCATCCGCCTTCCTTCACTCGCACAATCAACTCTTCGGCGTTGTGCCCATGCGCGCCCGCAACGGCGTCCGTGCCCATCACGATTTTCAGTCCCGGAACCGCGATCGCCTTCTTGAACATCGCCAGGCCCATCGGCAGCGCCTTCTCCATGTAGGCGAACCCTTCCTCGGTGTAGTTCCCGATGCCGAGAAACTTCGCTTTGTTCCGCAGATAATTCTGCAGGACGAGTCCGATGTTCGGATCGAAGTAAACCCCGCGATCGACCATCATCCTGAACGCTTCCTCATCCGTGAACGTGCCGTGCTCGATCTGTCCGCAACCCGCCTTGATCGACGCCTTTATCGAGTCGGCGCCGTGCGCGTGCACCAGTGTCCGCAGACCCTGCGCCTTCGCTTCGCCGCAGACGGCGTCGAGCTGCTCCTGTGTCATGGTCTGCTTGCCGCCGTCGCGAATGCTGGCCGACGCGAAAATCTTGATGAGGTCCGCTCCGTTCGACTTGAGTTTGCGCACGGCCTCGCGCAATTGATCGGGTCCGCCGGTGTTCTCGTTGATCTGCCCGGCCGAAGTGACGATTCGAGGTCCGGGAACGGCGCCTCGGGCGACGGCATCCCGGATGGCCACGTCGGAAAGTGCGCCCACGCTCTGAACCGTCGTCAATCCAGCCATCAAGTCCTGGTAAAGGTTTTCCATCGTGTAGAGCGTCTCTTCGGCCGGCGACGCAGCGCGCGGTTCGTAGCGGCCGTCTTTGCCGAAGTGCCAGTTGATGTGGACGTGGGTGTCGATCA
This sequence comes from Acidobacteriota bacterium, assembly GCA_023265365.1. Lineage (GTDB taxonomy): Bacteria > Acidobacteriota > Terriglobia > 20CM-2-55-15 > 20CM-2-55-15 > JAHFTY01. The sequence continues at coordinate 5,613 of JAHFTY010000138.1, read as the reverse complement.
TTCCGGGCATCGCGGTCAGCGTGCGGAGATCGTAGGTGGGGTTGGACGCGGCGCTCGAATCGATGCGAAGAATCTTCGACCCCTGCACCACAATGGTCGCGTTCTTCTGCATTCCGCCTTTGCCGTCGAGCAGAGCGCCGACACGAATAGTGATGGATCGTTCCTGCGCAACCGACGGGATGGCAAGAATCACGGCAACCAGCGCAACAAGCCGAATTGTCCTCACGGGGCCTCCTCGATACAGGTTCCGATGGGGTCCATTCAACCATAGGCGCCTTCAACTTTGCATTGGGAAGAATCACAGGCTGTTGAAAGACACCGAGGTGGTGGATTCGATATCCGGTGCGATTGCCGAGGGACGAGTGCCGCTCCCGTAACGCTTCACGGGCCGGCCGTCGCGGCCGGCAAGGAACTTGGTGAAATTCCATTTGATCCGTTTCGTGCCAAAGAGTCCGGGCCGGGCGTCAGTCAGAAAGCGGTAGAGCGGGTGGGCATTCGGGCCATTGACATCGATCTTCGCGAACAAGGGAAAGTGTACGTTGTAGTTCATCGTGCAGAAGTTCTTGATGTCGGCCTCCGAGCCCGGTTCCTGGCGCGCGAACTGATTGCTTGGGAAACCCAGCACGGCGAAGCCGCGGTCCTTGTATGTCTCGTAGAGTTCCTCGAGTCCCTCGTACTGTGGGGTGTAGCCGCACTTGCTGGCGACGTTCACGATCAGGAGAACGTTTCCCCTGTACCGGCCAAGGGAAACGTTCTCGCCGTCGATCGTCAACGCCTCGAAATCGAAAACAGTCACGGAAGATTCGGCGGCGCGATGCGTTTGTGCGTGGCCTTCTCGAATCCGAAAGCCATCTCCAGAAGTTTCGGTTCGCTGCACGAGGCGCCGGTGAAGCCGACGCCGAACGGGGCAGGCTTCGGATTGAATCCCGGCGGGAGATTCTGCGGATTGCCGTTCGGCACCATCCCAAACGGAACCACGATGATCGGATATCCCGATCGCGCGGCGAGGCCGGCCCCGGAGCCGCCGGGCGTGAGGATGGCGTCGAGGTTGTATTGTTTCAGGACGCCGTCGATGCCCATGTCGCGGCTCAGCAGCTTGTCTCTGGCCACGTCGGCTTCGTTGCGCGCGCGATCTTTCTCCAGGTCCATCTCGTCGGAGATATCGAGACGCGACTGGCCATATTTGATCGCGCCGGCCTTCTGGTGGGCCAGATTCCATTCGCGCAGTTCAGTCAGTGTTTTCACGGGCGCTGACGGGCCGAGCGTCTTGAGCCAGGCGTTGAAGTCGCGTTTCATGCCGTACTTGAAGTTGACGGAGCAGTTCGCGTCCTTGCCTTTCGCCTGGTCGGCGCCGGAACAGTAATCGAAAAGGGGGAAGTTGGTTTTCGGATCCTTGCTGACGAAGCTCGGAACGTCGGCGGGATCGACAACGATGGCGCCCTGCTGCTTCAGAACGGCGATGGCCTCGGCCATGACTTTCGCCTGCTCGGGATTGATTCCGCCACGCGCGGAGGTCTCACCCGGGAGCGTGATGGCATCGTAGTAGAACGCGCGGGGAATGCCGATGCGTTTGCCCTTCAGACCATCCGCTTTGAGGAAAGGCGTGTAGTCGCGGTTCGGCGGAGGCGTGCATGTTTTCGTCGCGTCGTCGTTCGGATCGGGCGATGGACTTTCCAGCGCGCCCAGCATGAGCGCCGCATCCGTCACGGTTCGCGCCATCGGGCCCGCGGTATCGTGATCGGCGGTGATGGGGATCACGCCCCATCGGCTGATCCGGCCGATGGTCGGGCGAATCCCGGCCAGCATGTTCGCGTTCGACGGGCTGATCACGGAGCCGCCCGTGTCCGTTCCCACATTGCCGGTCCAGAAGCTGGCGTTCGTTCCGATGCCGGAGCTCGAGCCGCCGGTCTGCAACACCGGCCGTCCGTCAAAGTTGGCTTCGCGAGGATCCATGCGCGGATCGAAGGGGTTGTAACCGAAACTGCCGACCGCGTTGTAATTGCCGGGCATCGGAGTCGGGTTTCCCGCCACCCAGTTCGCCAGCTCGGTGAGACCCGCCTTCGCGATGATGATCGCGCCGGCGTCTTTCAGGTTTTTGGTGAGCGTCGCGTCGTAGGGCGGCGTGTAGTCGCGGAATGCAAGCGCTCCTCCGGTCGTCGGCATGGAGGCCGTATGGATGTTGTCCTTGAGCGCGATCGGAATTCCATGCAGCGGCCCGCGAACCCTGCCGGCGGCTCGTTCGCGATCGAGTTGTTCCGCTTCCTGGATCGCCTTCGGATTGATCGCGATCGCAGCGTTGAGTTTGTCCTCGTAAGTCGCGATCCGGGCGAGGTACTGGATCACCAGTTCCCGCGACGTCAGCTTTCCAGATTTCATGGCGGCCTGGATTTCCGGGATTCCCGTCTCCACGACCGTAAACTTCGGCGCCGGCTTCTGCGCAAAAACAGAAAGGGTCACGACGCCAACCAGGGCGGCAAGAGCGATTTTGGAATGTCTCATGGGAGACAGATTCTAGTACTCCTGAGGCCCTTTTCCACTAATCGTTTCCAGAGCGGCCCAGGCCGAGATCGAAGGCTTGTCTTCAAGGCGGGGTGGTTCGTCCAACAAAATCAATTTATTGAAAGCACCACCACGGCGCTTCGCGCCACCCCTCCTCGTCGAGGAGGGGAAAACGCTTTTCCCTGATTTCGCCTTATTGGGACAGCAGTGCGCCGGGGAGGGGTGGCGCGAAGCGCCGGGGTGGTGTCTTTGGACTAGACAGTCCCGCACCGTTCCCTGAGAATAATCACTCATTCGCTTAAAAGTGAGGCGCCCGTTCATGACGGTTGGCGATCCGGAGAGAAAAGCGTCGCGATCCGTCGCGGGGCTGAAGTCCGACTCTCTCAATTCCTTGTTTGAAACGATACCGACGATCCTGTGGACGGCGGACACTCGTCTTCACCTGACATCCGTCGTCGGAGGCGGGCTCGGCGCGGCCGGCGGAACGGCCGATGATTTCGCCGGCGCGACGCTTGAACAGCTCTTCCCGAACCTCTCGCCGTCCTCGGAACTGGTGCGGGCGCACGGACGTGCGCTGGAAGGGGTGTCCACCACCATCCGGGCGGAGTTGCTGGGGCGGGCGTTGCACGCGCGTGTTGAGCCTCTTCGCGATTTGAACGGTCAGATCATCGGCGTGATCGGAACCGCCCACGACGATACCGAACATCACGTGATTGAAAAAGCGCTTCGCCTCTCGGAAGAAAGTTATCGCGGACTGATCGAGCGGGCGCCCTTTGCGATTTGCCAGTCCACGGTCAGCGGCCAGCTCCTTCAGGTCAATCACACGATGGTGGAAATGCTTGGCTACGAGTCCGAGACCGACCTGCTCCTGGCGAGTCTTCGCGAAAACATCCACTCCAATCCTGCTCGCTATGACGAGTTCCTGGCTGAAGTTGAAAGAAAAACATTGTGTCAGGGATTCGATTGCCAGTGGGTCCAGCGCGACGGCACGCCCATCGATGTCACCGTCGCGGGCCGGGCGTTACGGGATCTCAACGGAGAGGTTTCTCATCTCGAAATCCTTGCCGAGAACACTACCGAAAAAAAGCTCCTCGAGGCACAGCTCCGGCAGGGACAAAAGATTCAGGCGGTCGGGCAACTGGCAGCCGGAATCGCTCATGACTTCAACAACCTGCTCAGCGTCATCAGCGGCGAGTCGGAAATGCTGCAGGCGGAGACCTCCGAAAACCCGCAACTCCGCCGCCGGATCCAGGCGATCCAGACGGCGACCGAGCAGGCGGGAAAGTTGACGAAGCAACTGCTGGCGTTCACACGCATGCAGATTCTGCAGAGCAAGGTCCTCGACCTGAATGCGGTGATTGCCGGAATGCACCAGATGCTGGTGCGTCTGCTCGGAGAAATGATCCAGATCAGCTTTCTGCCGGCCCCCGGCCTCGGCCGGATCAAAGTCGATCCCAGCCAGTTGGAACAGGTCCTTATGAACCTCGCAGTGAACGCCCGCGACGCGATGCCTCAAGGCGGGAGCCTGAGGATCGAAACAAGGAGCACCCACATACCGGGATCCTACGGTCAGTACTCTCTCGAACACTCAGGCGAATACATTGCGCTGATCGTGACCGATACCGGACACGGCATTGAACCCGACACACAATCGAAAATCTTCGACCCGTTCTTCACGACGAAACCGCTGGGCCAGGGAACGGGCCTCGGCCTCTCGGTGGTTTACAGCGTCGTGAAACAATGCGGTGGCTTCATCGAAGTGCAGAGCGCACCCGGGAAAGGCGCCGTCTTCACGCTCTACTTTCCACGCGTCTCCGAATTGGAAGAAGAAAAGGCCGCGGGACCTCAGCCGGTCACCGCGGAGAAGTGCAGCGAGACCATCTTGCTGGCGGAAGACGACGCCATGAATCGAGAGCTTTACGTCGAATATCTTCGGGGACTCGGGTATCGGGTGCTTGACGCCTTCGACGATGAATCGGCGCTGGCCCTCGCCGGCCGGCACGGACTCGAAATCGACCTGCTGGTGACGGATCTGATGATGCCCAAAGCCGGAGGGTACCAGCTGGCGGAACGGCTTCAGAAGTCCTTTCCCGCACTCAAGGTGATTCTCATTTCCGGCCACTTCGACGATTTCGGCGCCAGCGACCCATCGAAAACCTGGCCGTTCCTTCAGAAACCGTTTCCTCTTCGAGTTCTTGCCCAGAAGATTCGCGCGGTCCTGAGCCAGTAGATTCCGAACTACTGCGGCGTCAGATCAAGGGCTTCCACAATTCTCGTGAACGGAACTTCCGCCCGCTCGTTGGCTTCCCGCACCAACTCCGCGTTCGGCGCCTCGAACAAACACATGCACGTGTGTTCGCCGGGAACAAAGGTAGACCGAATATACCGAACCTGTTTGCCTTCGGCGGTCAACATCTTCCCCGCCTCGATCGCCCGCTTCTGCGCTGCGGCAATCTGTTCGACCTCAACTCCGGGCAACAGCCGCTCGACCAGGAAAACCGGCATAACGCGAACCTCCTTGATGAATGATCGTAAGGGTACTGGCGTACCCGGTAAAACGCAAGGCAACCGACACCTTGAACACCTTGAACATCCCGGCGGGCGCCATTGGCGCCAGAACCATTCCCTTGATCGTCTGGGAGTCGTCGGATTTGAATTCCGGAAGCCCGTACTTCATCGCCCAACATGCCTCACCTGCAAATGAACGTGCAAATGAACCTGCAAAATGAACGTTGCGAATTCAACCGATGGTTACTATTCTCCGCAGATCATGACGCGGCTTTTCCGGCTCCCGGTACTTCTGGTTTTCATCGCGACGATGAATGCTCAGTCAGGTTCGTTCCGAATTGACCGGGTGATTTCGGGTTCGCGGGTCATTGGAACGTCTCCGGATGTAACTGTCGAGGATGTGAAAGCGGTCTTCACCTTTCCTGAGTTCGCCGGCACCCGCCAATCGGACTGCGCCGGTCCGGTTACCGAGCCTTGCGGAAGTCTATCGAACGGCAAGCGCAGCGACCGTCTTTATCGAGCACGTCGACGCCAAAGGAACCCGGACACTTGCAGGATCGGGCTTCTTTGTCGCGCCAGACATCGTCGTCACGGCATTCTCCGTGA
>JAHFTY010000137.1:3049-12678 GCA_023265365.1 Acidobacteriota bacterium | reverse complement strand
GGCGAGGATCAGCGAAAACGCATACACCGTCGCGCCGAAGAGAAGCGAAAGAATGCGCGTCCAGACGACTTCGCACGCCAGAGCGGTCATGCCGGAAAGCGCGATGCTGATATACACCGCTCTCGTCCTCGGCGTCGCGGCAGCAACGCCTTGCGTGGTTTCCGACGGCGCATATTCGGTTTTCCGCGACAGGAAGAAACTGAGAAGCGCGACCGCGACGTTCAGCCCGAATGCGACGAACGTGGCGATGGCGCTGTCATGCACCCGCAGCAGATAGAACCCCGCGAGCAGACTGCCGACAACGGCGCCCGCGATGTTCCCTCCATAGAAGAAACCGAGCCAGGCAATGCCGTTCGGCGTGGTCTCGACCCAGCGCGAAATGGCCGGAAGAGTCGCGCCCATGAGGAGCGTCGGCGGAAGCAGGCAGATCGCTGCGATGAGGCTTCGGATGATCATTCCGGTCCAGCCGGACCCCGTCCATGCCGTATAGACGCCGCCGATCAGCGGCATTGCGACCAGCAGCAACAGCCCGATCACGCCGATCCCGAGTTCCATCGCGGCGTACACTTTCAAGGGATGTTGCGACCGAGAAACAAATCGAGGCAGCAGCAGACTGCCCAGACACATACCGCCCATAAACGTGCCGAGCAGGACGCCCAGAGAAATGGCGGACGATCCAATGACCAGTTCCAGAAGCTGAAACCACACGATTTCGTAGATAAGAGCGGCGCATCCGCTACCGACGAATAGCACCAGCAACAGCGGCAAAAAGCGCTGTTTGACGTTCGTTGCACTCATGCGAAAGAAACTCCAGGTCGTCAAGGACAGCGGATCTTACCATGATGTGCGGTATCCTTTTTCCATATGACGACACGTATTTTTAACTTTTCAGCAGGTCCCGCGGTCCTTCCCAAACCCGTTCTCGAAGAAGCGCAACGTGACTTGATTGCCCTGCCCGGCGTCGGGATGTCCATCCTGGAAATCAGCCATCGTTCGAAACCCTTTGAAGACATCCTGAATACGGCAATCGCGAACATCCGCGAACTGGCGGGCATTCCATCCCATTACAAAATCCTGATGCTCCAGGGGGGCGCGAGCCTTCAGTTTTCGATGGTCCCGATGAACCTCCTCGGCGCCGGAGCAACGGCCGACTACATCGACACCGGTTCCTGGGCCGGCAAGGCAATCAAAGAAGCCCGGAAAGTCGGAGCCGTCCATGTGGCCGCCACCACAAAATCCGACAACTACTCGCGAATCCCCGCGCCGGGCGAGCAGCGCCTGACGCCGGGAGCAGCCTACGTCCACATGACGAGCAACAACACGATCGAAGGAACCGGGTGGAAGTCCCTTCCGGAAACCGGATCGGCGCCCCTCGTCAGCGACGCCTCGTCCGATATCTTCTCCCGCCCGATCGCCGTCGAGAAACACGGGCTCATTTACGCCGGCGCTCAGAAGAATCTCGGGCCCTCCGGCGTCACGCTCGTCGTCATTCGCGAAGATCTGCTCGAGCGTTCGCAGGCAACGCTGCCGACCATGCTCAATTACAAGGTTCACGCCGAAAACGACTCCCTGTACAACACCCCGAACACCTTCGGTATCTATATTCTCGGACTCACCATGAAGTGGCTGCGCGCTCTCGGCGGACTTCGGGCCATCGCCGCCACCAACGAACGCAAGGCCGCGAAGCTCTACGGGGAGATCGATCGCGGCGGCTTTTATCGGGGGACGGCACAGAAGGAAAGCCGGTCGCTGATGAACATCACGTTCCGGTTGCCGGACGAAGAACTCGAAAAACTGTTCGTCAAAGAATCGACGGCCGCCGGTCTCGACGGTCTCAAGGGCCATCGATCGGTCGGCGGCATGCGGGCGTCGCTGTATAACGCGTTTCCCGAAGAAGGCGTCGACGCGCTTGTCGAATTCATGCGGGAGTTCGAGCGCAAACGCGGCTAGTTTCCGATGATCCCATCGTAGTCAGCGTGACTTCCAATCCAGAACCAAAGGATGCCATCTGACACATTCGCGCCGAGTGCGCGGTATGAGACGCCCACGCGTGCTGAGACAAAGTCGCCTACTTTCTTGAAATGAAGAGAGGGATGGGCAGGATTCTGTTTGAGTAGTTCAACGTTTCTTTCCGGCGAGTTCCTGGACCTGCTGCGGTAAGGCGGCGAGGCATGCCCGGAAATCCGGCGAAGCGTGATGTTTCAAAGCTCTGTCGACTTGCCTGTTTTGTGGTCTACCAGCGATTTCTTCGCGAGATCTGCAAGCCGGCCGGAAGCGCTATCCCGTTCGATTTGGCGGTCCCAGACCTCCGCGTCGAATTCAAGGAACCACTTTCGAAATGTGGCTAACTCCGTTTCCGTCAAGCTACGGATTTCCTGCTCGATGTTTTCGATCTTGCTCATGCCAGTCTCTATACTCCCGAAATGTGCCGAAGGGCTGAAGATGGTTTTGTAGACGAAAGAGCATCACCATTCAACTTGTTTCAACAATGCGCTCGACTTGCGCCGCAAACGCTTCAATCGAACGCATCAAGAATCTACAAGTTTCTTCACGATTCAAGTCCTGAAATCGATTTGGCCGGTTTCAAAAAGCGAAGCGTCATGCAGGACCGGCTGGCGATCAGCGAGCGGGGCTTGCGATGAAAAGCAAAAGAAAGAGGGTAATCGAGCACGCCCCTTCGCGCTTCCGGAAAGCGTCGAGGCGGCAATACTCCGGATCTTTACGCGGCTCGACGCTGATATCGGTGATGGAGTCTACCGACTTCGGGAATTGCAACGACGTTTCCGACAGATTCGATGGCTCGATGATCCGGTGAGTCCCAGTCCAGCGACAGGTGAAGTCTCGAACGATGATAGTACGCGATGCAATCGCGCAAGATGTTCCGCAGCGATTCTTGATAGACGACGATCACGTGGGCGAGGCACTCTCGGGAGGGTAGGAAAAACAAGTCGCATATAAGGCATTATGGATGGCCGCAGCACAGCGCCATGTAGAACGGCACCAGTCCGAGTTTATGCCGCAGTCGAAAAAGGCCCAGCAAGAACGCAGAAGTGACGAGGATCTCGACGCCCAACAACAATAGATGTCGAAAAGGTACAAATTGCATGGCCGACGCTCGCCGGTCGCATTGCACGAACGGCGGGTCATTCCGGATCTTCCCACGCGAGCTTATGCCTGCGCAGTCTACCGGAACGCAACATGGACGAAATTATTCGTGGGCTGAACTGATGAAACAGGTTTTCTCGTTTGACGTTCTTGAATGCCTACGTTGCGGCGGACGAATGAAAATTCTGGCAGCCATTCATCCGCCCGATGCCATGAGTTCACTACCGGCATTGCAGTTTGAATGCGCCCCCATCGTCTGAGAAGCCTGCAGCAGCCTTCTTGGTTGGGCACGAAATTGTAAAGGGCGTACGAATTGTTCCCGTGAGCGCATCGCTCAGGACAGTCGGCCCGCCATTCAGCGGTGAACAGCCGGAAGTCTGCAAAGACTTCCCCTCTGACAAAGGGCGGCGTGGCGGAATAGGTAGACGCTTCCTAAGACTTACGAGTACGCCAGTCTATCTGGGGGAAGAAGTAAATTATGTAGGGTGCAAATCCCTACCGTCGCCCTCAGTTCTTTTACTGGTTTCCCGATAGCGAAAATCGGACACGATGCTACAACGCATCACAATCGCTCTGGTTGTCATAGCTTGCGCGGTACTGACACCAGTTCGAACATATGGAATCAAACCTTTCACACAAGAAACCCGACACGAACGGCTCCCAGACACAGGGAACGCAGCCGGGGGCGTGGTCGAAATCTTGCTGGGACAAACAATGACGCTCTTCAGAGTAAACAAGCATCCACAAAGAAAGAATAACGGCATCGTTGCCGACATGTACGCGCTGTACCAGGAGGGTAAATCACTCGCGCAGGTCGGCGCGATCTTCCATAAGACCCGACAGACGGTCTACGACGTTTTCAGATCCCGCGGCTACCCGCTTCGCTCGAAGCAGTTCAAAGATCTCCAGGTTCTCGACGGCATCCGCTTCACGAGCATGAAAGGCGGGTATCTCCGCGGCACGCATCCGGACGGCCGCCGGATTCTCATGCACCACTACGTTTGGGAGAAAAAGAACGGCCCGATTCCGCGTGGCTACATCGTGCGCATCGTGAGCGGAAACCGGAAGGATTGCAGGCTCACGAACCTAGAGATCATGACGCTTTCGGAATGGAACAGAAAATACTGTCCACATCTGAATCAGTTCACCTCACCCACGGGTTCTCGCAAAACGAAGAAGAGTCTGCGCGAGAGAGTTATGGCCGAACGCGATGAACGATTCCGCCACGCCATGCAGATGTAGAGAGGAATACAAATGACCCGCTGGTACTGCAAACGGTGCGATCGTGAAATTGAAAGATCCGCCCGAGCGTTCACGGTGGGTCTGTTCGACCTGCGGAGATTTGATGTTTTTAGGGGGCAAAAGGGGCCAAAGGCACAGAGAGGCACCCGAGGGGGAAACGCCCGCCTAATGCACGTATAGACGCAAAAAACCGCCTATCGGTGACCTTATTGGATATACACCGGGCGGTTTTCGGACGTCTTACAGAATAAAACGAAGAAGCGGTCAAGGGGTTACGGCTCCCGCGGTTTGACCCTTCCGAGCGCCGTGCTATCCTGACTCCAGGAGGACACCTTGAAAAGCTACGTTTTCAAAGTAGTCGTCGAAGACGATGAACACGAGGATGGACGCAAGGCATACCACGCGTACTGTCCCGATATCGAAGAAGCGGTCACATGGGGTGATACGAAGGAGGAAGCTCTTCAGCGGATCAACGAGCTGCTCCAGGCGCTCGTGGAAATGCGGATCGAAAAAGGCCAGAAGGTTCCCGCCGCCGCAATGGAGTTCGAATCCCCCGCCGTGGTAGTCACCGTTTGAACGTTCCCCGCGGCATCACCGCCCGCCGGTTTACCCGCTCTCTCGAACAAGACGGATTCACTCTCGATCGCACCGTAGGAAGCCATCACATTTACACCAAGGCAGAACGAACTGTTCCCGTCGCATACACCCGCCAGTCAGATACCTTTCCGATCGGCACGCTCCGCTCAATGATTCGGCTCGCCCGCTGGACCGAAGAAGATCTTCGACGACTCGACCTCATCAAATAGCCAACGCATTCTGGGTCAGACACCCCGGCGCCCATTTTCGGTGGGGTCAGACCCTTGCTTATCAGTTCTTTGAGTCTGACCCCGAATTGTGAAAATTGGCGCCGAGGTATCTGACCCACTTCTGCCACGGGCGGCTAGTCTAGCCAGGGCCCGGAATCAACACGGGTCGTTCCGGCCAAGCAGTTCGTTGGCCGCTTCCACCACGAGGTCCGTTTCCTCGATCACGAAGTGCCAGGCTTTCGCGATCTTCGCGGGCAAGGCGTCCAGCGGCACCTGGCCGAGCGTGCGGTCCAGCAACGCGACCGCCTGGCGAAGATCTTCCTCGGAGACTGCAGCGGCGCGGCGTCCCGCCGCGAAGGCGCGGGCCGTCCAGATCGCCATCGGATAGACGAGAAGGAAGCGGGGCACCGCTTCGACCAGCGGCAATTCTTCTTCGCCCGCGATGAGAAATCGCTGGCTGATCACCTTGGCGGCGAGATAGCGCTCAAGCAGAGGCGAGTGGTCCGCACTCACCAACGCGGCATCGACATCGTCGATTTCACCGAAGGTGGCGGCGAGTTCGCGGTTGTCGACCAGCGGGCGGCCCTGCCGGCCGACAAATCGCAGCGCTTCGGCACGGCGGCGTTCATCTTCATGGCGGCGCCCGGAACCCGGGAGCAGGTCGGAATTCACGGCTGGAGGATTCAATGCGAGAAACAGCCATTGATGGAAGATGGCGCGCTGCGTCCGATCCATGCCGCCGCCACGCGGGATTCCGGAAATCTGCAGAGGCAGGCCTCGCGCGATCGCCTGCCGCAGCATCGCTGCCGACGACGCCGCCGGATCGCCCGTCGTTGCCAGTCGCATGAACTGCAGGCAGCAACGCACGCGGTCGAAGAGCGGCAGACTCGCATTGGTGAGGAAGCCGAGCAGATAGCGCTCGAACTCCCACAGAAGCTCGCCCGTCAGCGGGCGCCGGCGCGTGAGGCGGTGCTGCCGTGCCCGGTGTGCGCCGGTCCCGCCGAGAAGGGCCGTCCACTCCGGCGCGTGCTCAGAGAGCGGGACACCGGTTCCGCCGGAGATCGAACGGCACGCGAACGAACAGTCCACGGCAACGCGATCCGCCACCGGGTAGAAACCGAACGGATAGAGCCGGCACATCAGCGGCTTGGCGTCGCCGCCGAAATGATTCTGGATGCGGCAGAGGTTATCGTCGCCCAGATAGATGCAGGCGCCGTCCCGGCGCCGGGCAAGACGACGCACCTCTCGGCCCCCGGGCAGCGGCGTGGAAACCACAGTCACCGCGGTTTCGAGATCGGCCTCGCGACCGCGCCAGTCCAGACTGCGCAGCCGTTCTTCTTCGCCGGGACGCAGCATCACGTTTCCGTTTCGGCAGCAGTCGCCGCAACGTGTACACGTGAACTGAACATTGGAAGGCCACTCGAATCGGTCGTTCATGGCAGTAGCGAGGAACCGGCGGTGCAGGACATGCCGGCCGGCAGTTCAGCCGGAATGTATGGCATGGCACCCGGCGTTTCGGAAGACGTTTTGCTCACACGGCATGATACCGGTTCCATTTTTCGAACTGTATCTGGTCTTACGGTCCGTTGACGACGTACGATTCACGGCCAGGAGGAAGCGCCCAATGGATTTGAGTTATCCCATCGGCCGGTTCAACTGGTCCGGACCCAACACTCCCGAGCAGCGCGCACGGTTCATCGACGCGATTGCCGCCACACCCGAACGGTTGCGGCGCGCGATTGCCGGGCTTTCCCCGCAGCAACTCGATACTCCTTATCGGCCGGGCGGGTGGACGGTGCGGCAGGTGATCCACCACGTTCCGGAAAGCCACATGAACGCCTACATCCGTTTCAAACTGGCCCTGACCGAACGTCAGCCCACGATTAAACCGTACGACGAGGCGAAGTGGGCTGAAACCGAAGATGCGCGAACGACACCGATCGAGGTGTCGCTCGCTCTGCTCGACGCCCTGCATCATCGCTGGGTTATATTGTTGCGGTCGCTCATGCCGGAAGACTTTCAAAGACAGTTCACTCACCCGGATCTGGGCGTCGTTCCACTGGACAAAAGTCTCGCGATGTACGCCTGGCACGGCGCGCATCACGAAGCGCACATCACCCGGTTGCGCGAACGAATGGGATGGCAATGAAAACACCCGAACGCATTCCGATCGCCGAGCTGAAAAAGAAACTCGACTCTTCGAAAAAGCCGATCGTCATCGACGTCCGCGAAAAGAAGGAAGTGGCCGAAACCGGCATGATTCCGGAAGCCCTTCACATTCCGATGGGCCAGATCGACAAACACATGCCCGACTTCAAAAAGGACGCCCACATCGTCTTCTATTGAGGCGGAGGAGGGCGCGCGTCGCGCGCTGCCGAAGCATTCCTGAAAGCGGGTTTCAAGAACGCGCAGTACTGCGGGCTGAGAGACTGGAAGAAAGAAGGCCACCCCACGGAACCGTGAATTGGCATCGCATTGGAAACCACCCCGGCTTCGCACGCTATCGAAGAGAAGCAGTTATTGCCCGGGCCAGCAGGCCTGCTATGGGGATTCCTCGACTATGAGGTGATAGCGAGCAGTCAACGCGTGCGTCTTGCCGCCGCCAAATTGGATGCCATGTTGAAGACGGACGAAGACCAGGGTAGTAAACCCTTACTTTGTCCATATGACTTCTCCTCCTTGTGTCGGATCTGGCAACATTCACCCACAAATTCCCCCGGCGAACCATTTTGAACAGCACCACCCCGGCGCTTCGCGCCACCCCTCGTCGAGGAGGGGAAAACGCTTTTCCTCGATTTCGCTTCGTTGGGACAGCGGTGCCTCAACGAGGAGACATCTGAGTTGTTTTCTCGTCCTGCGACTTTTTGTGCAAAGCCGCCAAGGCGGCCAAGGCGGGGAAATAGTTTTTGTCCTGCGACTCTCGTTCAACAAGAGGCGCGTTGAGCGGACCGGAACATCTCAGCAATGGTGGTGTCTATATGGTGCATCATCTCCCTCCGGAGGGCGACGACCAAGGAGATGAACCATGTTAGAAAACGCTCTGTTCGAGTCGGGCGGGCGTGCCCGACCACGCAAGCCCGCAACGCTGCTGGCGTCCGCCGCAATTCACGCTGCGCTCATTGCCGTGTTGGTGATGATCCCGATTCTTCAACCTCAGGCTCTGCCGAAGCTCGCCACGTTGGTGGGCATTCCACTGCCTGAAACTTCACGCCCGGCACCACCCACAAGCGCCGACGCACCTCGGCCGGACCTCCAGCCCCACCTCACTCCGTTGCCGACCGATTTCATCGCGCTTTATACGATTCCCGCCGATATTGCCATCGTTGCCGACACGGCGGATCCGCGCCTGATCCAGAGCTATGGAACGACAGCGCGGGACCTGACTTCCGTCTTTCGCGCGGCCGCTGCAACTCCCGAAGCGCCGTCCCCTCCGGATCCGGAGCCGCCCGCCGTTGTTGCTCCTCCGCCTCCACGACCCACGCGGGTGAGCAGCGGCGCGCAGGCGGCAAACCTGATTCATCGGGTGAAACCGGTTTATCCCGAGCTCGCCAGACGCGTCCGGGTTCAGGGAGTCGTCGTCCTCGAGGCCACGATTTCGAAGGAAGGCACGGTGGAAGATATCCGCGTCGTCAGCGGACACCCTCTGCTGGTCGATGCCGCGGTCCACGCGGTTCAGGAGTGGCTTTACCGGCCGACATTACTGAACAACGAACCGGTGGCCGTCATCACGACCATCACTGTGACTTTTGCTTTGCAATAACAGAGAGCTATTGACGAAGGCGGCGGACCTTGGCTTCCAGTTCGCGCCGGGCCGCGCCTTCGCTGTACTTGATGGCTTCTTCATAAACGGCGATGGCGATGTCGCGCTTGTCCTGCGCCTCATAAAAGGGCCCGAGAAAGAACGAAAGCATGAAGCCGGAGTGGGGTGGAGTGGCATAGGCCAGGAATGCGGTGGCGGCAATCTGACGAATATCGCGGGAAGGATCCGTTTTGAGACGCTCGCGCAGATCACGGAACATCAGGCGGTATGCGGCGGGAAGCTCCTTGCGCTCCTTTTCCACGTTGGCAAACTGCCGTTCGAGGGCGCCGGTTTCAGAAGCGGGATAGACGGGCTCGTCCAGGTACTTCGGGGCAGCGGCCAGGCGGGCCGTGTCTTTGGCGATCTGCGAAATCAAAGTCGCGTCCTCGGCAAGCCTGGCATAGTCGATGCGGGCCGGCGTGTCGCCTTCGCCGTGATAGTCCTTGTGGGTGGCGTTGCTGAAGAAAAGATACGGGATGTGTTTCACGGCGAATGACGCAAAATCGCTGCGCGGTCCAATCAGGTCGGTTCCGGCGACCAGGAAGTCGGGCCTCTCTCTTTTTTCCACAACCCCGGCCAGTTCGCTGGAGTATTCCGTGCCAAGAACAAACAGCGTCCATGACGACAGATCCATGAAGCTGCGGCCGAGCGTGTCGATGACGATGGCCGCCTGAGCG
>JAHFTY010000137.1:0-3039 GCA_023265365.1 Acidobacteriota bacterium | reverse complement strand
GGAAAGGAGAATGCTCGACATAATAACGCGAGCCGTTCATCCCCTGTTCTTCGTCATCGAAAGCGACCACCACAACGGAGACCGGAAGCTGCTCCGACGGGAGTTCCCGCGCCATCTCGATCAACACGGCGACGCCGGAAGCATTGTCGCTGGCAGAAGGGAAACCCGATCCCTGCCCGTCGTAGTGAGCGCCAAGAATGATGTACCTGCCGGCAGTGCCCCTGCGGGCGACGACGTTCCGGCGGTTTCCGCCGAACTCCTGCATCTGCACGTCGTAACCGATCCCGCCCAACTGCCCCGCAATGTACTGCGCGGCCGCGGCCGCTCCCGGGGAGCCGCTGTGGCGTCCGTCGCGCGCGGTGTCGGAAAGCCATGCGATGTGACTCCTGAGCCGATCGGCAGGAATCGCCGCCGACGCCAACGACGCCAGCAGCAACAAAGCAACGAGGGGCGCTGATTTTCGAAGTTTCATACGCGTCGTAACGACAATGAGCCCAGAGCCAACACGTAGGACATTACGCCGACCATCAAGGTTGCCGTCACTCCCCAGAACACGGCGATGACAACGGCAAGCACCGAAGAGATCACGGAAAACGCTCCGTTGATTCCCCAGTACCAGGCCGCCGGCGCCCCATCATTCATTTGAGCCTGCTTCATCCCGACCGGAAACGCCATGCCCATAAAGAATCCGGACGGAAACAGCATGACGGCCGAGATCGCGATTCGCAGCCAGGTTGGCGCCGCAACGAACCGGCTCGTCACTGCGGGGCTTCCGATCACGAACGCGATCAGAAGGACAGGCAGCAACCATAGATACCGTCCGAAGCGCTCCGACACCAGGCTTCCCAAACTCGAAGCGACGAGCAGGACGAACAACACCACCGTCAATCCATAAATCGGATGGCCCAGAAAAACGATGAGCCGCTCGAGCTGTCCGATTTCGACCATCATGAAGGCCAGGCCGATCGCCGCGAAATAGACCATCAGCCGCGTCGTCTGGCCCTGCCGGACGTGCCGCCGGAGAGCCAGCGGCAACACGATGGCGATCAGACTCAATCCCGTCACGATGCCGAGCGCGGCGCCCAGGACTTTGACGGCCTTGAGATTGATTTCGTTCATCCCCTGATACGTGGACGCTTTCAGAAGATCGCCCGCGCGCAGCATATGAAAGAAGAAGGGCGTGTCGTCGGTTGGGGATGCGATGTTCAGCGGGTAGCTCCGGACGAGTTCGCGGTATCCCGCCGGCGTTGCGATCGCTTCGAATTCCGGAAGTTCCGCAAAATCCGGAGTGAGCACGGGCAGAAACTCCATCGATCGGGAAACCTCATCGATGTTTTGGATCTCATCGGCGGTGAACGGCCGCCGGGATACCAGAATGGTGGCGACGCTGTACTGACCGGTTTCGCCGGTGTCCTGCTTGCGGACGATGATGATGTGCTTTCGCGGATCTTCCACCCCGAGATCGGCCAGCGCTTCAGTGGCAAGTCCGGTCAACCGGAGCGTCTCCGCCGGCTGCGCTTCGTAGTACCAGCGGGACATCGTCAGGATGCCGTCCGGCAGGAGGTGCTTCAAAAAGGATGCCCAGGCTTCCTTCGTGTAGAGTCCGTTCTCGGTCAGCACATAAGCGCCCGCGGACGTCGCGGCCCAGGTGTCGATAAGAGATGCCTGAATAATTCCGTACTGCCGGCCGGAGCGCGCGATGTAGCTTCGGGCCTCGTCGTTGACGAGCGTTACGGACGGACGGCTCTGCAAATTACCGGAGTAATCGGCGAACTTCTCCGTAAGAACATTGATGATGTCCGGATTAATCTCCACGCCGGTCACGTGTTTCTGTCCAAACGCGAGTGACGTCAGAATGTCGCGGCCGCCGCCGACGCCGATGACAAGAACGGAGGTATCGTGCCGCAGGTAGTGCGCCAGAGCGGTCACGTCATACTTCAGGTGAACGAGGGGCGCCAGATCGCCGTCGAATTTCGTGATGACGGTGGCGGCGCCGGAATCGATGTTCAGGTAGAGCTGATCCACCGTGTGCTGTGCGGTGTAACGCGGACTGAGCCCCCAGCCGAAAGGACGATTGTCATTCTGACGGACAAAAATTCGAGAGAGCGCGTTCCACTTCTCGTACAGGCCGCCACCCTGGTTCCTCCCGCCTTTGATCCATTGGATGTCGACGAATCGCGACGAGACGTTCGCGGCGCTCACGGCGATCAGAAGCGCGGCCGCCGCTGCCGGAATCCAGATGCGTCTTCGCGTCCGCGTCTGGAAAGCCAGCGCTCCAAGAGCGGCGATCCCCGCATTCAACAGAACGGCGGTTGGCGCATCGATGTGATTGAGAATCGGAATCGTGAGGACACAGCCGGCGGCAGATCCCGCCAGATCGGCGGCGTACAGGGAACCGGTGTACCGCGGAAAGCGTGTCAGCGCGATGCAAACGACCATTCCGGCGAATACGAACGGGATCGCTATGATCGTGAATGCCGTGGCTGTGTTGAAGATTTCCTTCTCCGGATTCACTTCGATGTACAACTGGATGACAAAGCAGACTGCGCTTGTGAGCGCAAACACCAGCGCGGTTCGCGCCAGCATTTCCCCGGGGGGCCGCCGGGGAAGGAGCTCGACCAGAACCGCTCCGGCGGCAAGCCCGAACATCGCGAGCGAAATAGCCATGAAGGCGAAGTGGTACCACATGGTGACGCTGAATATCCGCGTCAGGAATAGCTCCAGTTGAAGCAGCGAGAGCGTGGTCAGGAACAGTCCGATGTAGGTGGACCGGCCGGGCTCAGAAATGGAAAACGACACCGAGGCTCACCTCAAGGACGTTCAACGTCTGGCTCTGAATGCCCGGAATCATGTAGCCACGCACGTCGAGGCGGCCACCCACGGGGCCCGGCCCACCGAACTTCACGCCTCCGCCGTAATTCAACGCGAACTTCGAACCGATATCGCTGAGTCCGCTTCCGGACGTGTAGATCAGTCCGGCGCCCGCGGTGACATAGGGCTTTGCGGCGGGCAGAGGCGCCTGGATCAGAAGATTGGAAT
>JAHFTY010000294.1 GCA_023265365.1 Acidobacteriota bacterium | reverse complement strand
GGACGATGTGCAGAACGTCCTCCAGGGTGAGCGGTTCGAAGTACAGGCGATCCGATGTGTCGTAATCGGTGGAGACCGTCTCCGGATTGCAGTTCACCATGATCGTCTCGAAGCCTTCCTCCTTCAACGCAAAGGACGCGTGGCAGCAGCAGTAGTCGAACTCAATCCCCTGGCCGATCCGATTCGGGCCGCTGCCCAGAATGATCACCTTGCGCCGATCCGACGGGCCGGACTCGTCCTCCTCCTCGTACGTCGAATAGAAATAAGGCGTGTACGACTCGAATTCCGCCGCGCAGGTGTCGACTCGCTTGTAAACGGGCATCAATCCGTAATCCGCGCGCTTCGATGCGACGTCCGGCGCTTTGGCCCCGACCAGGCGCGCGATCCGGAGGTCTGAAAAACCGGCGCGCTTGGCTTCGCGAAGAAGGTCCAGCGGCAGCGAGTCGAGGGAGTGGGCGCCGATCCGCTTCATGATCCCCGTGATTTCCTTCAATTCATTCAGGAACCACGGATCGATGTGGGTCAGCGTGACGAGATCGTCAATCGACAGACCGTCGCCGAGCGCGTACAGCAAATAGGGAATTCGGTCGGGTGTCGGCGTGATGAGCTTCTGGCGGATCTGGTTGGGGTCGATCGTCTCGGTTCCCGGGTCTTTGCCGCTTTCCAGGGACCGCACGCCCTTCATGAACGCCTCCTGGAAGGTCCTGCCGATCGCCATGACTTCGCCGACCGATTTCATCTGCGTCCCCAGTGTCGGATCCGACTCGGGAAATTTTTCGAAGGCCCACTTGGGAATCTTCACGACAACGTAGTCGAGCATCGGCTCAAACGAAGCCGGCGTCTTTTTCGTGATGTCGTTCGAAATCTCGTTCAGCGTGTAGCCCACCGCGAGTTTTGCCGCGATCTTGGCGATTGGAAATCCCGTGGCCTTCGAGGCCAGCGCCGAACTGCGCGACACCCGCGGATTCATCTCGATCACCACGAGCTCGCCGTTCTTCGGGTTCACCGCAAACTGAATATTCGACCCGCCCGTTTCCACGCCGATCTGCCGGATCACCGCGGCGGCGGCGTCCCGCATTCGCTGATATTCGCGATCGGTCAGCGTCTGGGCGGGCGCCACGGTGATCGAGTCGCCGGTATGCACGCCCATGGGATCGAAGTTTTCGATCGAGCAGATGACGACGACGTTGTCCTGAATGTCGCGCATCAATTCGAGTTCGAATTCCTTCCAGCCGATGACCGATTCCTCGATCAGAACTTCGTGCACCGGACTCAGATCGAGGCCGCGCTGCACGATCTCTTCGTACTCTTCGAGGTTGAAGGCAATGCCGCCACCCATGCCGCCCAAGGTGAACGACGGGCGAATCACCGCTGGAAATCCGATGCTTTGCGCAACGCGCTGGGCCTCGCGCATGTCGCCGATCACTTCGCTTTTCGGCGTCTTCAAACCGATTTCCGCCATCGCCTTCTTGAACAACAGCCGGTCTTCGGCCATTTTCACGGCCTTTGCCTTCGCGCCGATCATCTCGACGCGGTATTCATCGAGGATCCCCCGTTCCGAAAGCTCGACCGCGATGTTCAGGGCGGTCTGCCCTCCCACAGTGGGCAGCAAGGCATCCGGACGTTCGCGCCGGATGATGGCGGCAACGTAATCGGCGGTCAGCGGCTCGATGTAGGTGCGCTGGGCCAGGTCCGGATCCGTCATGATCGTGGCGGGGTTCGAATTCACGAGAACGATCTCGTAGCCTTCCTCGCGCAACGCCTTGCACGCCTGCGTTCCGGAATAGTCGAACTCGCACGCCTGACCGATGACGATCGGCCCGGAGCCGATGATGAGGATCTTCGAGATGTCAGTCCTTTTTGGCATCTTTCATCAGCGTGAAGAATTTTTGAAACAGGTAATACGAATCGTGCGGCCCGGGCGAAGCCTCCGGGTGATATTGAACGCTGAAGGCCGGAATGCCCTTGTGTTCCATCCCCTCGACCGTGTTGTCATTCAGATTGACGTGGGTGATTCTCACATCGTTTGCGTTCAGGCTCTCCGGATCGACCGCGAATCCGTGATTCTGCGCGGTGATCTCGACCCGGTTTCTCTCCAGGTTCAGAACCGGGTGGTTGCCGCCATGATGACCGTACTTGAGCTTGAAAGTACGGCCTCCGGAAGCCAGGCCCATGATCTGATGCCCGAGACAGATTCCAAATACGGGTTTTCTTCCGAGCAGATCGCGCACATTGCGGATCGCGTAGTCCACCGCTTCCGGATCGCCCGGCCCGTTCGATAGAAAAATCCCGTCCGGGTTCAGCGCCAGGACGTCCCTGGCGGCGGTCGTCGATGGCACAACGGTAACGCGCGCGCCGCAGTGAACGAGATTCCGGAGAATGTGCGATTTGATGCCGAAGTCGTAGGCGACGACGTGGAACGGACGGGGCTCGACGCCGGCCAGCTTCGAGAACTCGATGAAATCGAGCGTCGACTTCTCGTTCTCGTAAGGCTTGTCGATGGTCACTTTGCTCGCCAGATCCGCCCCCACCATCTCCGCGCCGGAACGGACTTTCGCGATGAGCGAAGACTCGTCGTGATCGACCAGCGAAACCACCCCGCGCATCGACCCTTTCAGCCGGATGTGCCGGACGAGAGCGCGCGTGTCGATATCCGAAATGACAGGAATGCGTTGGCGTGTCAGGTACGCGTCGAGCGTTTCGGTCGTTCGCCAGTTGCTCGGAATCTCGGAAAGGCGCCGCACCACGAAGGCTTCAAGGAACGGCTTGCGGGACTCGATGTCTTCGGAATTGACGCCCGTATTGCCGATGAGCGGATACGTCATCGTGACGATCTGGCCTTCATAGGAAGGATCGGTGAGGATTTCCTGATACCCCGTCATCGAGGTGTTGAAGACCACCTCGCCGATCGCCTCTCCTTCAAAACCGTGGCCGCGGCCGCGGAAAATGCGGCCATCTTCCAGCAGCAGCGTGGCGCGCCGGTTCACGGGCATTAGTCGAGGGTACCCATCTTATTCATCGGCCAGTATCGGAAGACGGCTTTGCCGTAGATGTACTTCTCGGGAACCAGACCCCACATGCGGCTGTCGTTGGACTGGTTCCGGTGGTCGCCGAGAACGTAGTAATGTCCGGGCTCGACGTAGACCGGAGGATAACTGCGTCCGTCCCGGAACTCGAAAACGACATACGGTTCGTCAAACGGCTTTTCGTTGACCAAAACCTGCCCTTTTCGAACCTCGACGACGTCGCCGGGCATCCCGACCACGCGTTTGATGTAGGACTTGGTCGGATCCAGGGGATACCAGAAGACCACAATGTCTTTCCGCGCGATCCTCTCGATCCGGTACACGTACTTATTGACGAAGATGCGTTCCTGGTCCACCAGCTCGGGCAGCATGCTGGTTCCTTCGACCTTCACGGGCTGATACAAAAACACAACGATCAGAATCGCAGTGCCGATCGCGAAAAAGACGTCGCGGGCCCATCCGCGGATTTCGCTGACGACACCGGACAGCGCTCCACTGTCTGTCTCGCTTGTCGAGACCTGGTCCACTTCGGGTTCTATTGTCATAGAATGCTGAAACGAGGAAACTTCCTAAAAAATGGAAACCCAGTCTAGCCGATCTGGCGCCCTACTTCCAGAGCCTAAAGTCCCGGGTCATGCCGAAAACCACACCCGCTTTGTGATCGGTCCGGGTTAGCCCCGCCGTTCCAGCCACATCCCACCTTGCGCCGCCCGCACGGACCTGAAACCCAAGCCTGGCCTGGCTGAGGGACTCGCCGCCGGGATGGGGTTTGGCGCGGGCGTTATAGCGGCCGTTGACCTCGCCGAGAACCTTGAGCCGGGTTCCCGCCGTCCACACCGACGCCACACCATAAGTAAGGACGTCCTGCTGGGCTCTCGCACTCAGCGTATCGTCCAGAATGCCGAGACCCGCGTCTCCAAATACATACACCGATTGAAGATGCTTTCCGAACAGAAGACTGCCAAAAAACTGCGTGGTGTTCGTGCCGATTCCCTTCCGGTCATTCGAATTCGGCAGGACAACTGTCGGCCGGAAACTGACAATGGGCCGCGCTCCTTTCTCCCCGACGATCTTTATTTTTGTGGAGAGCGCTCCGTCCCCCCAGTCATTCCTCTTTCCGGAACTGTTTTCGCGAACCCACAAAAAACGATGCAATGGCCCCGTTATCTGAAACTCCGCCCGGTCGCCGAGGCCGAAATGCAGGCCCGAGACGATTGACAACTCGTTACCTCCGAGTCCTGAAAACGGGAAACGGGCATGGTCGAGATATTCGATTCCGATCTCGCTTGTCAGCGTGCCGGCTGGAATGACGTCCGGATCTTCCGTGAGCAAAGGCCGCTGCTGCGCAATGCCGCTGCCACAAAAGAAGAACAGGACCAAGCCGAGAACAATGAATACAAACCCATGCTCGAAGAAGATGTGAAGGAATGACCGGCGCCACCGATTGGTCTTGGATTCCAGCGAAGTGCCCCGGAGGGAGGTGTGGTTTTGACATGAAACCGTGGGTCGTAGGATGAAGTTTTTTCCCCGCCTTGGCCAAGGCGGGGTGGCGCGAAGCGCCGGGGTGGTTCGTTCAACAAAATCGATTTTTTGAATAGCACCACCCCGGCGCTTCGCGCCACCCCTCCTCGTCGAGGAGGGGAAAACGCTTTTCCCCGATTTCGCCTTATTGGGACAGCAGTGCCTCAACCATGAGGGGTGGGGCGGTTCGTTCAATTTGTCGCTCAATGGATCACGATGG
>JAHFTY010000293.1 GCA_023265365.1 Acidobacteriota bacterium | reverse complement strand
CCAGTTGGACTCTGGCCTTCGCCGCATCCACGTCCCGCTGCGCCGCCTCCACTCCGCCCTGTGCCCGAACGATCGAGGCCTGCGAGGAGGAAAGCCGGCTTCCGCTCTGCGTCGACACCACGGGGAGTCCCGCCTTCGCCGCCTGATAATTCGCTTCGGCATCGGCCACATCCGCTTCAGCCCGCGCGATGGCCAGCTCGAAGTCGCGGGTATCGAGCTGAACCAGGACGGCGCCCGCATCGACGTGCTGGTTTTCCTTCACGTTGACGGCCTTGACGATCTCGCCGACCCTGGCATTGACCGGATTGATGTGGCCGTCCACCTGGGCGTCGTCGGTGGATTCCGTTCCGGCGAAATAAAGCCATGCTCCAAAAGCGGCGCCGCCAAAAATCAGCACTGCGATGAGAAGAACGAGAATGATGCGGGAGCGCGGCTTGTTCGCGCTTTCTCTCATTGTTTTCCTCCGAGATACGTTTTGATGGTTTGTTCGGCAATGCCCATCGCGCGAGCGAGAACGGCCTTCGCGACATTCAGCGAATAGAGACTTGAAATCATTGTTTCGTCCGCGAGCGCGACGGCTTCCTGAGCTTGAACCACTTCCAGATTGTTGGCGACCCCGGCTTCAAACCGGTCCTGGGCCTGGTCCAGCTGCATTTTGGCCAACTCGATGGAACTCTGCGCCACTCGCACCAGTTCCGACGCCGATTGCAGTTCGAGGAATGCGGACCGGACTTCCATTTCAATGCGTCCCTTCAGATCCTCCGCCTCGAGGCGCCGTTGTTCGTAACGGGCCGCAGCGGTCTCTTCATCGGTTTTTCGATGATTGCTGTTGAAGACCGGAATTTTTATTCGGCCGGTCATCGAGTAGGTGCCGTGGTTCTGGGTGGGTGTGCGCCCGATGGTTCCATAGTCCGCGGCGAAATCCAGCGTCGGCAATTTCTCGGAATGAGCCGCGTCGATCGAGTAACGCGCAGCCTGCAGCAGGGCTTCGGCACGCTTCAACTCGGCCCGGTTCCGTTCAGCGGCCTGCAGCGCGGCGTCCAGCGTTTCCGGTGCCGGCGAGTCCACCGGCATACGATCGGTGAGAACGATCTGCTGGCCGAGCGGAACGCCAATCGCCCGGATCAGATTGAGCTTGGCCAGCTCGAATTCATTCCGGAAGGACACCAGGCGCTGCTGCTGAAACCGCAACTCGACCT
Source organism: Acidobacteriota bacterium (assembly GCA_023265365.1). Taxonomy (GTDB): domain Bacteria; phylum Acidobacteriota; class Terriglobia; order 20CM-2-55-15; family 20CM-2-55-15; genus JAHFTY01. The sequence continues at coordinate 3,590 of JAHFTY010000293.1, read as the reverse complement.
GCGACCGAAGCACGTCGATGCCGGCGACCAGGCCGGAGTTTTTCAGATCGACAGCCCGATCGCCGATCGCCTGCGACCGCTTCACCTGCGCTTCGACAGCCTCGATGCGGCTCGCCCCGGCGAGCGCCTGCAGGTAGAAATTGGCAACGGTCAGGACAACGAGCTCCCGCGTGTTCGCGTTTGCATAAGATGCCGCCCGCTCGTTTTCTTTCGCCTCCCGCAGTTCGTGAACGAGCTTCCGGTCGAAAACGCTCTGCGTCATTCGAGCGCGCGCGTCGATGAGCGCGAATGGCCCCACGATCTGAGGTTGTCCGGGAAATCCGCTGAAACCGAAAGCCGCCAGGTTGATCTGCTCCTGCGTCGAGCTGACGTCGCCATGGATCTTCGGATACATCTCGTATAGAGCTCTCAGTCTCAGCGCGGCGGTGGCCCGTTCCTCCTGCGTTCCGGAAAGTACGGCAAGGTTGTACTTGAGGCCGCGGTCGATCGACTCGGCGAGCGAGAGTGGAAGCGGTTGCGGAGAAACACTTCCTGTCTGAACACTCCCCGTCGGGCGGGTCTGGCACCAGGAATCCTGAGACAGAAACCGGAGAAAAACGGCGGAAATAATGAGAAACCGGAAGGCGTTCATGTGGAGATCCCTTTCCAGAGCAGGTTGAAAATGAAATCGACTTCGCCCTTGAGGCGGGTTTTGGACCAGCCCATGGTCCGCTGGATCACGATGCCTTTCGTCAGGTCCGCCACGGCAAAGGCGGCCTTTGCCGTATTCAGTTTTCGCACCGCGCCTTCCTTGATGCCCGCCTTCAACACGTCCTCGATGATTCGGGTCTGATCGAAGTAGAGGTCCCTGCACTCGTTCATCGTGGTGTCCAGCCGCCCCAGTTCCGACTGGATGATTTGAAAGAAGTCCACGTTTTCGTCGAAGAACGCCATCTTCGTCTCGATCAGCCGCCGCAATTTGTCCCGTGCCGTACCCGGCCCCTCCGCATCGGCGCGCATTTTTCGGAGCAGCGCCTCGATTCCGTCGCGCAGTGCGGCGAGATAGATTTCCTGCTTGGACTTGAAGTAGAGGTAGACAGTTCCCTTCGCCAGGCCGGCGGATGCGGCGATGTCGTCGATGGTGGCGTCGTGGAAGCCTTTCCTGCTGAAAACGGTTCTCGCGGCGGAAAGGATTTCCGACTTGCGGAATTCCTGCACGACGTCTCGCTTGGTGCGCCTGGTCATAATGACTGATCAGTCAGTATACAGTACTGTCAAGTCATGAGGTGATCCGGAGGGCGCTGACTGACCTGGAGACGAGAAGGGGTGCGTCGTACGTGGCGGCTCGCGTGGGCGGCTCGCGTCTGGAGAAGCGTTTTCCCCTCCTCGACGAGGAGGGGTGGCGCGAAGCGCCGGGGTGGTGCTTTCAAGAAATTGTTTTGTTGAACGAACCGCCCCGCCGCTTCGCGGCACCCCGCCAAGGCGGGGAAAAGCCCTCGTCCTGCGACTCCACGGTTTCATATAACCTGCAGCTCACATCGCTGGAATCCAGGACCATCATGTATTTCCGGCTGAACCAAAACCGCAATTTGGACAGTTCTGACCCTGAGGTGAAAGAGGCCACTTCCTTGAATTTAAGGATAGGCGGCCAGAAACCGGCGCGTCATCGTGTCCCCAGGTGACTTCCGACGCCGCCTGACGCGCCGGCGCTTCGGCCTCGCCGTTTTCCAGTTCGGCGGTTCCGGCTGGGGCGGCGGGCAGATCGATTTCGAAGGTGGTCCCCTTGCCGATCGCGCTCCGGACCCGGATTTCTCCCCCGCTCTGATCGACGATTCCATAGACCAACGCCAGCCAGAGACCGGTCCCCTGTTCTCCCTTGGTCGTGAAGAAGGGTTCGAAGATGTGCTCCTGCGTTTCCGGGGACATCCCGTCGCCCGTGTCGCTGACCGTCAGGCGTACCGACTTGCCGGCTTTCTCGTTTTCCGGCAGGCGCCGCGTCGAGACATCGAGCCGCCCTCCGTTCGGCATGGCGTCGCGGGCGTTCACGGCCAGGTTCAATATCACCTGCTCCATCTGGCTCGTGTCCACTCTGACAAGGGCCGGCAGCTCATCCGCATGAACCGTGAGGCCCACGTCCTCGCCGATCAGCCGTTGCAGCATGTCTTTCATGCCTTCGACGCTCTTGCTCAGATCCACAACCCGGAACCGCATGGGCTGGCGACGGCTGACGGCCAGAAGCTGGCGGGTCAGCCCGCCGCCGCGCCGGGCGGCCGCGCCGATGGCCTGGATCCGATGGCGCATCGGGTGGCCCGGCCCGAGTTCCGCGACCAGCATGTCCGCATACCCCAGGACCACGGTCAGAAGGTTGTTGAAGTCGTGAGCCATGCCGCCGGCGAGGCGGTGGATCGCTTGCATCTTCTGCGCGTGGCGCAGGCGGGCCTCCATCTCTTTCTGTTCGCTGATGTCGCGGAATATTGTCGAGTAGAACGCGATTGCGCCGCCGGCGTTCTTGTGGGCGATGACGACCTGTGAAACCGGGACTCGCCGGCCGTCCCGGCTGACGTAAACGGTCTCGCCGCTCCAAAGCCCGTCGCGCACAGCGGTCGGCAGCACCGTGCCGTTCATGAATTCCCGCATCTCCGGCTCTCGAAAATCCAGCAGGTGCCGTGCGGTCACGTCCTCCTCCGGCCCTATTCCCAGCAGGCGCCGGGCGGCCGGGTTCATAAACTGGACACGGCCGGTCTCGGTCATCGCGATCCCTTCCGGCGAAGCATCGATGATCGCCAGAAGCTGCTCCGCCGTCTCGGACGCCTGCTTTTGCCCGGTGATGTCGATCCAATACCCGGCGATCTCCGTGGCTTTGCCGGCTCCATCGGCACTGATGCGAAATTCATCCCGGATCCAACGGTACGACTCATCCGCGGCCTTGAACCGGTACTCCGCCGTGCCAAACCCCGTTTTGAGGGCTCGCGCGACTGCGGAGTTCAGCCGTTCCCGGTCGTCCGGGTGGATGTGGCTCATCCGGAATTCCGCATCGTTCAAATAATCAGCCGGGCTGAATCCCAATTGCGTCTCGACATTCGCGCTGACGAACAGCACCTGGAAGCCCCCATCGATCCGGGCGCTGTAGATGACGGCGGGAGAGGCCGAAACCAGGCGTTCGAGCCGTTCTTTCGTCGAGCGGAGATCGCTGCGCACTTGAGCCTGGTCCAAAACCTTCTTCAGGACGGCCGGCAGTTGCCGGTAGTTTCGTTTCTGGATATAGGCGTCGAGATTTTCTGAAAAGCCCCGCGCCGCGATTTCCTCCGTGCCCGTACCGGTGCACATGATGACGGGGCAGTCCGGCCTGCGGGATTTGACATAGTGGAGGATTTTGTAACCGTCTGTGCCGGGAATGTTGTGATCCGTAACGACGGCGTCGAACTCCATCTCTTCGAAGATCTTCCGGCAGCTCTCCTCATCCGCCGAGTAGAACAATTCAAGGCGGTCGCATCTGTTGGTGAAGGCTGTAGAAGAACACCGCGACCGGCTTGGTCACGTTCCCGATCTCGTGGCGGCAGACGCGGCATTTTATTCACAGGCCAATGAAACTGCGCTCAAGAAAATGGGCG
>JAHFTY010000136.1 GCA_023265365.1 Acidobacteriota bacterium | reverse complement strand
GCAAACCCGATCCCGCGCCCATCGAAGCCATGATTCGCGCCGTCAATCAATCGACGGATGCGCAGTTCATTTCGTCGGTCGGCGCTTATCTCAAGATTCCGGAGTTGCTGACTCAAGTGGCCGTCGAGAATTTCCTCGTCGAACAGGACGGGTTTCTCGGCAACTACGGAATCAACAACATCTACCTGTACCGGTTCCAGAACAAGACGGTGCAGCAGTTCATTCCGTGGGACAAGAGCAACACCTTCTTCCAGAATGACTGGCCCATCCTGCACAACGTCGAAACCAACGTGTTCAGCAAGCGCGCGCTGGCAATTCCGGAATTACTCAACACGTATCGCGATGCGCTCCAGAAGGCCGCCGATCTTGCGGGCGGCGCCGGAGGCTGGCTCGAACAGGAAATCGCTTTTGCCTATAACCAGGTTCGACAAGCCGCATATGAGGACAAGAACAAGCAGTGCGATCCCGCTGTTTCCGGGACGCTCCGAAGTTGTTCGAACGACGAGTTTGATGCCAATGTGAATTTCATGCTGCAGTTTGCGCGAAATCGATCGAAACTCGTTCAGGCCGAACTTGCGTCGACTGCGCCGGCGCGCCCATATGCCATATCGAATCTTGGCGGATACTCGGTCACCGCCGCCAACGCCTCCGGCCCATTGAACGTCGGGTACGCGCGCATCCAGCCGGACGCCGGCAACTCCGTTCCATCCGGACTCGCGATCTTCGGCTTCCGCAGCGGCAACACGATCGTTTCGGAGGCCGCTGTGCCCGCCTCGCCGCTGATTCGGGGCGGCCGCATTTACGCGGAAGTGGGGAACAACGTGAATACGGGATTGGCCATCGCCAATCCCAACGACCAGGTTGCCACCCTGACCTACTACTTCACCGATGCATCCGGAACCAATTTCGGTCAGGGCACAACCACGGTTCCCGCCAACGGCCAGATCGCGAAATTCCTCGATCAGGCTCCGTTCAACGGAGGCGCGGCGGTGAGCGGCACTTTCACCTTCACGTCGACCGTTTCCGTTTCGGCGATCGCCCTCCGCGGCTTGACGAACGAACGCGGAGAATTCCTTATCACGACGCTGCCGGTTGCCGAAACCGTGGCGAGAACCGGCAGCGTGGTTTTCCCGCACTTCGCGGACGGAGGAGGCTGGGCCACCCAGATCGTCCTGGTGAATCCCACGGATCAGGCGCTCTCCGGATCCGTCCAGTTCTTCTCGCAAGGCGGCGGCGCCACGGCGGGACAAGCGGTGAGCATCTCGGCGAACGGCCAGGTCGCCGGCACTTTCAATTACTCCGTGCCTCCTCGCAGTTCCTTCCGGCTGCGCACGGGGGGCGCCGGACAGGCGGTCACCGTAGGTTCCGTGCGCGTGACGCCCGCAACAGGAAGCTCGTCGCCGTCAGGTGTCAGCGTGTTCTCGTTCCGCAGCGGGGGAGTGACGGTTACCGAGGCGGGGGTTCCCAGCGCCCGGATCGGTTCGGCGATGCGGCTTTATGCGGAAGGCGCAGGAAATTTTGGAGCCGGCGCGATCGGCTCGGTTCAAACGGGGCTGGCGCTCACGAATCCGTCCAGCTCACCGGTGACCGTCAACATCACCATGACTCGCCTGGACGGCTCGTCGCTCGGACTGACCGGAAGCGTGACAGTCCCCGCGGCGGGACAGATTGCGCTGTTCCTCAATCAGGTTCCCGGATTTTCCACGCTGCCTCAGACCGTTCAGGGTGTGCTTCGCATCTCGGCGCCCTCCCCTGTGGCGGTGGTCGGATTGCGCGGCCGCTACAACGAACGCGGCGACTTCCTGATCACCACGACGCCACCGGTCGGCGAGGACGAGACGCCGTCGGCGTCGGAACTGCTGTTCCCGCACATCGTGGAGGGCGGCGGCTACACCACCCAGTTCACCTTGTTCAGCGGCGCCGCCGGTCAGTCGGCATCCGGCGGCCTCCGGTTTTACAGTCAGTCCGGACAACTGTTGACGCTCGGATTGCGCTAAGTCGCAAACCTCGCCGGGGGAAAATCCATTTCCGCCTTCTGACCCTTGTTCGCCGCCGGTCTTAAGGTGTCCGGATTTTGCGATGGTGCTGGATGAGCACTTTGAAACGGGACCCCATTCGATCGGGGACAATGAGGTTTTTCATTTTCAGCAGGCGTTGCACGGAAAGGGCGTCGGCGGCGTAAGCGAGCTTTTCCATTTCGTCGAGGATTCCGAGATCGATCAGAAAATCCTTCTGTGAAGCCAGGCGGACGAATTCCAATCCCAGCTTTTCTCCCTCGTCGATCAGGTCGGAGAAGTTCACATGCGCGGTAAGATCCTGCTCGCCGATATGGATATACGGGTCTTCGTGCGCCTGATGACGCCAGTAACACATCAGCGTGCCCCGAGGCTGCGCAAAGAACTCGTCGCGTAGATAGCCGTAATCGATAGCGACATGGAAGCCGTGCTTCAGCGATTTCGCAATCCGGCGCATCCAGTCGCGCGCGTCGAGATTGACGTCCGCGACCTGGCCTTCGCTCAGGACGAAATCGAGCGGCATTCCGGGCTCGCCTTCGATTTCTTCGAAGTTCTCGCCGACGAAGATCTCTTTCACCTGACCGCGGCGGCCGACGAAACGATGAACGGGAAGCGCGTCGAAAAACTCGTTCGAGAAGACGACTCCGTTAAGGTCGGCCGGCATGTCGTCGATCCAATCCACCGGAAAGCCTTTCAGCGTCGCTTCCTGTCGCCGCCGCATCGAAGGGCTGCGCTCGAGGATCAGATAGCGCGCCTTGAAGAGAGAGAGAATGTCCCGCGCGAGAACGCCTTTTCCGGCGCCGAGTTCCACGATGGTGAAACGATCGATCTCTTTCGACCAGATTTCGAATTGTCTTGCGAGCAGGTTGCCGAAAATCGGATCCAGGTCGGAGGAGGTATAGAAGTCGCCTTCGGTCCCGATCCGTGGTTTGTCGGAGGAATAGTAACCGTGGTCGGGATGATAGAGAACCGCCTCCATGTAGTCGCGAAAACGGAGAGGTCCGGAAGTGCGGATACGGTGTTGGATGTAGGCCGTCAGCGCAGACATTGTAGAAGCTCATGGTCCCGCTCCTCATCATGGGGAGCAGTGGGTGGAAGAGCCGGAATGGTGAGGGTCAAGATGAACGGCACCACCCCGGCGCTTCGCGCCACCCCTCCTCGTCGAGGAGGGGAAAACGCTTTTCCTCGATTTCGCTTCATTGGGACGATCGGCGCGGTCTGAATCTTCTTCGCGCCGGGGAAAAACGCTTTTCCTCGATTTCGCTTCATTGGGACAGCAGTGCCTCAACGAGGAGACATCTGAGTTGTTTTCTCGTCCTGCGACTTTTTGTGCAAAGCCGCGAGGAGGGGAAATCTGGTCGCCTGAACGTTTCCCCTCCTCGACGAGGAGGGGTGGCGCGAAGCGCCGGGGTGGTGCCGTTCGCGCACCTCAATCCAAACCGGCTAGATCTTCATTCCGATGCGATCCATTTCTTCCTTGGCGGCCTGGGAAATCCGGGGATCGTTCTTCACGTCGTCATAGCGGTTATCCGGCGCCTTCTTGACGATGGTGGACATGCGGTCGATCTTGTCCTGGAGGCGCATGAGGCCATACAGAAGAGCCTCGGGACGTGGCGGACAGCCGGGAACATAGACGTCGACGGGAATCACGTGATCCACGCCCTGCAACACCGCGTAGGTATCGAACGGTCCCCCGACGTTGGAACAGGCGCCCATGGAAATCACCCACTTCGGGTCGGGCATCTGGTCGTAAACGCGTCGAACGATCGGCGCCATTTTCAGGGTGACCGTGCCCGCGATGATGATGAGGTCCGATTGACGGGGACTCGGGCGGAAGATGCCCGCGCCGAATCGATCCATGTCGAAGCGGGACGCGCCGGTCGCCATCATTTCGATGGCGCAGCAGGCCAGGCCGAAAGTCATTGGCCAGAGCGCCGACTTGCGGGCCCAGTTGATCAGGGAGTCCACACTTGTGGTGACGATATTCTTTTCGAATCGGTTTTCAATCCAAGCCGGCACTTCAGATTCTCCGTTTTGTTTAGCGCTGAAAAGGAATCAGGCCCAGTCGAGCGCGCCTTTCTTGATGATCCAGACGTAACCGACGATCAGGATGCCCAGGAACACGAGCATTTCCATCAAGCCGAAAAACGCGAGTTGCTTGTAGATGATGGCCCAGGGAAAGAGGAACACGGTTTCGACGTCGAAAATCACGAAGAGAATGGCGACGACATAGTAGCGGATCGCGTAGCGCTGGCGCGCGTCCGAGTCTGGATCGACGCCGCATTCGTACGGCGACAGTTTGGCTTCTCCGCCGCTGTTGGGCCGAATCAGTTTCGCCACAAACAGGGTGACGATCGGAAACAGAAAGGCGATCGCCATAAAGATGAATATCGGGATGTATGCGAGCAGTACGGAATTGCCCATCTTCTATTCTCCACAACCTAACGACGCCTGTTTGAGCGTCTCGACCGCGTGCCCAAGTATGGGGCGCAAAACACCCAGGCATTCTCTCACACCTTTGACGCTTCCGGGCAAGTTGACGATCAGCGTCGCTCCCCGAATCCCGGACACGGCGCGGGATAGCGCCGCCCTGGGCGTGATCTTCAGACTTTCCATGCGCATCAGGTCCGCGATGCCCGGGACCTGCCTGTCGATCACCGCCAGCGTCGCTTCGGGAGTGACATCCCGCGGAGACAGGCCCGTTCCGCCGCTGGTGACGACGAGGTCCACACCCTCCGCGCTGGCCGAACGAAGGCCGGATTCTATCGCGTCGCGCTCGTCGGGCAAAACGTCAATCCGGCGGACGGTGAATCCCGATTCTTCGAGGATCCGGCGGGCCTCCGGTCCGGAAAGATCCTCCCGCCGGCCTGCCGCCGCCGAGTCGCTGATGGTGAGGACTACCGCTTCCATTCGCCGCTCTTTCCGCCCGACTTCTCGAGCAGGCGCAACGGTCCGATCGAGATCCCTTTCTCAACGGCCTTGCACATATCGTAAATCGTCAGCGCTGCCACGGAAGCCGCCGTCAACGCCTCCATCTCGACGCCGGTCTCCCCTTTCGTCTTCGCGATCGTCTCGATCCGCGCGCCGGTCCTGGTGATTTCGATCGACACATCGAGATGGGTCAACGCGAGAGGATGGCAGAGCGGAATTAATTCGGAGGTCTTCTTTCCCGCCTGAACACCGGCAATCCGCGCCACCTCGATCGCATTGCCTTTGGGAAGCCCGTTGCCGCGAAGCAGTTTCACCGTCGACGCCGACATTTCGACGAAGACCTCCGCACGCGCGATCCTGACCGTTTCGTGCTTGGCGGTCACGTCCACCATGCGGGCGCGGCCCTTTCTGTCCAAATGAGTAAGTCGCTTTTGAGCCGACACCGGGTTTCCTTTCGACGGAACCGATCACGCGTCCATGAATAAAAACTGCGCCTTGTCGCCGGCCCGCAGTGCACCTTCGCGCCGTGGAATCATAATCAGCGCGTTCGCCTTCGATAATCCGACCAGATCGGAGGAGCCCTTCCATGCGGCCGCCGCAATTCTATAGGAACCCGCGTCAAATCGGACATGCGCAGGCACGAGGGCCGCGCGGTCAGGATCGCATTTGGCGGGGGCTTCAAGAGTTGCTTCGAGGATCGCCGGACGGTCGGATGCCTTCAACAGCGCCAGGATCACGGGTCGAACGAACATTTGAAACGCGACCATCGTGGAAACGGGATTTCCGGGTAACCCGAAAACAAACGTGCGGTCCCGGAATCCAAAGACGGTGGGCTTGCCGGGCTTCATCGCCACCTTGTCGAAAAACACGTTCACACCGAACTCGGCAAACACGTTTTCCACCAGATCGTACTTTCCCATCGACACACCGCCGGAAACCAGCAGCACGTCGTGTTCGAGCCCACGGCGAATCTGCCGGCGCAGGTCTTCAAGATTGTCGCGCGCAATTCCGAGAAGCATGGGGGCGGCGCCGGCCAGCGAACATTGCGTGAGCATCGTGTAACTGTTGCTGTTGCGAATCCGGCCGTTGGCGGGCGTTTCAGAAACATCGACCAATTCGTCGCCGGTGGCGAGAACGGCCACCCGCGGACGTTTCGAAACCAGGACCGACGTTTTGCCGACGCTGGCGAGCAGGCCGATGTCCGCAAGCCCGATCCGTTTCCCGGAATCGAGCAGGCGGTCGCCCTTGAGCGCCTCGGCTCCCTGTCGAAGGAGGCCTGCGCTTTGCTTGGCGCCCTTCAGGATCTGCACCGTTTCATTCGACTTTCTGGCCGTGTGCTCCACCATGACAACGGCGGTCGCCCCCGGCGGAAGCGGTGCGCCGGTCATGATCTCGCAGCATTCTCCGGCATTCACGATCACGTCCGCGCCGGCTCCCGCCCGCGATTCTCCAATGATTCTCAGATCGACCGGAACGTTGACGACATCTTCGAAGCGAACGGCGAATCCGTCGCGAATCGCTTTATCGAAGGGCGGAGAGTCGAAATCGCAGTAGATGGGTTCGCGCAGAATTCTCGCAAGCGATTCGGCAAGAGGAACGGATTCAGCGGGCATCCAGTCGTCGCCGGCGTGCGCCGCCGCAACCGTGGTCACGATCTCCAAACCGCGCTCGATCGAAATCATTGATCGAAAAGCTCCCCAGTTTCGGTGACATGAAAACTCAAATCGCGATGATAGAGGCGGAGATCGATCGGAATAATGTAGTCCAGCTCAACGCTGAACGCCGGGCCGCGCCGCGTGATATGGATGTCGCGCGGCTTGACGTCGAGATTGAATTCCTGAGCCTTCTCGACGATCCGCGCGCGAATGTCTTCAGTGGTCCGCCGCGATGCCACCGCGAATTTCACTTCCTGCCGGATGAAGTCGTTGAACTGGAATGCGTGGAAATAGGCGGGAATGACCTGCGAGCCCGCGAAGAGCGCGACGATCAACAGCAACAGCATGAATAGCTGCTTCGCGTTGAGCCCAAACATGGTGGAGGATTATAACACAGCGTGTTACTCTCGATTTTTCCATAGGAGACGTGATGAATCGCATCGATCTGCCTCTCAAAGACCTCGATCCCGACATCTACGCTGCCATTCTGAACGAAACCCGGCGACAGTCTTCAGGCCTCGAACTCATTGCCTCGGAGAACTTCACCTACGAAGCAGTGCTTGAAACAACCGGTTCGGTCTTCACGAACAAATACGCCGAGGGTTATCCCGGACGACGGTACTATGGCGGCTGCGAATTCGTCGACGTCGTGGAAAACCTTGCCATCGAACGCGCGAAAAAGCTTTTCGGCGCCGAGCACGTGAACGTTCAACCGCACTCCGGAAGCCAGGCCAATATGGCGGTCTACCTGAGCGTGTTGAAGCCAGGCGACACCGTTCTCGGCATGAATCTCTCCCACGGCGGACATCTGACCCACGGACATCCCAAGAATTTTTCCGGCAAGTACTACAAGATCGTTCCCTATGGCGTCCGCAAAGACACCGAGCAGATCGACTACGATGAACTCGCCGGACTGGCGCGCGAACACAAACCGAAACTGATCATTGCCGGGGCAAGCGCGTACCCGCGGATTATCGATTTCGAGCGCATTTCCAGGGTCGCGAAGGAGACCGGCGCTCTCATGATGGTCGACATGGCGCACATCGCCGGCCTGGTCGCGGCGGGCGTCCATCCAACACCGGTCCCGCACGCCGACTTCGTGACCAGCACCACGCATAAGACTCTGCGCGGCCCCCGAAGCGGAATGATCATCTGCCGCGAGCGTTTCGCGAAAGAACTCAACGAAGCCGTCTTCCCGGAAATGCAGGGCGGCCCCCTGGTCCATGTCGTGGCCGCGAAGGCCATCTGCTTCAAGGAAGCGGCGACGGAAGAATTCAGAACCTACCAGCAGCAGGTCGTTCGGAACGCGCAGTTGCTTGCCGCAAGCATCGCGAAGCGCGGTTTCCGTATCGTTTCAGGCGGAACCGATAACCACTTACTGCTGGTCGATGTGTTCTCCAAAGGGATCAACGGCCGCCAGGCGGAGCAGGCGCTCGATCGCGCGGCGATCACGGTCAGCCGGAGCACGCTGCCCTTCGATCCGAATCCGCCGTTGAAGCCGAGCGGGATCCGCATCGGGACCCCGGCAGTCACGACGCGCGGAATGAAGGAAGCCGAAATGGCGGCGATTGGAAACTGGATCGCGGATGTTCTGGATGCGAGCGGCGATGAAAATGTGGCGGGCCGGGTGAAGCGGGAGATCGAAGCGCTGTGCGAAAAGTTTCCGCTCTATCCGCGAAGAGCCCGATAAGAATTCCGGGATCCGGAATTCGGATTGGACCTTTCCCCAAATCCGAATTCCGGATTCCGAAAAACAACTACGGCTGCGGTTTTCCGCTCCCGAGCCTCTTGTAGTAATCCTCAACGAGCTTTCGATAGCCGGCCGGAATTTCGTCTTCCTGAGCCGAACGGATGTTGTCCTTCGCCATCATGATTTGCAGGCGCCGGCTCAACTCCAGTTCGACGTTTTTCATCGGGTCGACAATCTGGTTGGCCAATCTCTCAATCTCGGCCGGATCGCCTGGATATTTGCTCTGCGCCTGAACACGCATCGCGTTCGCGATCTGGTCGAGTTGCTGTCGCAGCGGGTCGTTCGCCGGCAGAGCGTTGCGGAGATCCTGGATGTCTCTCAATCGCTGATCGAGTTCACGCTGAACCTGACGGATGTCGCCGCCAGTCGGGGGAGCGCCCGCTTCGCCGCCGGCATAGTCGGTTCCCTGGGGATTGCCGCCGTAGCCGCCATATTGACGAGCGCCGCCTTGCTGGCGGCCGCCGCCTCCACCCTGAGCCTGCTGGCCGCTTTGCTGTCCGCCCTGGCCCTGGCCGCTCTGTCCCTGTTGACCCTGCTGACCTTGTTGTCCGGCCTTGCCCTGCTGACCCTGCTGGCCTTGTTGGCCCTGTTGGCCCTGCTGGCCCTGCTGCTGATCCTGCAACCGGCGCTGAAGGTTCTGCGTGTTCCGGGCAAGTTCGCTGGCCTTGTTGAGTGCATCCTGCGCTTTTTTCTGGTCTGAACTGTTCCCGGCGCTCGACGCCTGACCGATCTGTTTCTCGATATCGGCGAGAGCTTTCTCAAAAGCCTGTTGGTTTTGAATCGCGTAGGTCGGGAAGCCCTGCTCAATCATGTTGCCCGTACGATTCATCCGGTCCGCCAGTTGATTCGAGCGCATGGTGTTGGCGGCGGCGCGAGCCCCATTCGCGGCCTGCTTGTTTTCCGGACTGTTGGCCGCGGCCTCCAGTGTTTGCTGCAGTTCCTGCGCTCCCTCAGCCACCGCCTTCTGCTGGTTCCCGATTTCGGCGGCGCGTGTGCGGGCGTTGGCGACCTGGGTATTCTGGGCGAACTGTTGTGTTTGTTCGGTGACCTGTTTCTGTTGCTGTTGCAGCCGCTTTGTCTGGTTTTGCGCCTGCTGCAGTTGCTGTTCGAGATTCCCGCCTTGAGAATTCGAGAGCATCTGCTGGGCGCGCTTCATGGCGTCGAGAGCCTGCTGGGCGGCCTGTTGTTGCGCCTGGCCGTTGCCGCCGGCCTGATTCTGGCGCTGGAGATTCTGGGCAGCCTGTTGCAGCGCCTTGCTGACGTCCTGCATCTGGCGGTCGTTATTCTCGCGGGACAGCTTTTCGAGCTGGCGTGCGAGCTTTTCGGTTTCGCGCTGGATGTCCTGCGCATTCATCGGGTCGCCGCCGCCCGAACCGCTGCCCTGCTGTTGCTGCGCGCGGCGTTCCATGGCCTTCTGCTGCCGCTGTGCCAGTTCCTGGAGCTTCTTCAGCAGTTCATCCACTTCCTGATTGTTGCGCTGCATTTCTCCGCGCTGCACGGTCTCGTACTGGTTCTTACTCTGGTCGAGTTCGAGTTCGAACAGATCCGCAAGGTCCCGTGCGCTGGAGCCGCCGCCGCCACCGCCTCCACCGCCGCCCTGGGAGACCTGGATTTCAGTGAACAGAGCCTCGGCGCGCATCAGATACTGGAGCGCCTTCTGTTCGAGAGGCATCGCGGCGGCGGGGTCTTCCTTCTGAAGCTGTGCGGCTGCCGGCGTCATCTGTTCCATCGCAAGCTTCAGGTTGTCGACCAGGTCTTTGAACTGTTTGTTCTGTGTGGCCAGACCACGGCGGGCGAGACGGCCCATCAGGGTGTCCGTGTTCTCCGCAAGTTTGGACTGGCTGGCGGACAAGGAGTGCAGGTTATCGACATACTCCTTCGCCTTGAACTTTTCCTTATCGCGCTTCATTTTGTCGGTGGCGACGATGATCTCTTTCTGACGCTTCGACAGCGCTTCGGCGGAATCGTCCTGCTGGCCGCCGCCGCCCCCGCCGCCGCCGCCCTGCTGGCTCTGGTAGTACTCTTTGCCGAACGGGCGGACTTCGATGAAGTACATGTCGGTCTGGACGGTGTTCGACGGATTCCGGGAATCGACAGCCTTTCCAAAATACGTAACAAAGTCTCCGGGCTTCAGATCGAATTCTTCGAGGAAGAACGTGTGGCTTCCTGAAATCTCCTTCGGCGCGGCTCCTTTGTTGGCGAAGAGGTTCACGGTCTGATCCGGACCGCCGTTGACCGAGAAATGAAGTTCAAGTTTGTTGACGCCGAAATCGTCCTCCGCGCGAAGCTCGGTGAAGACTTCCTGGACGTTGGTCGCCTTTTCATCGCGTCCCGGTTTCGTGAACTCGACGATCGGCTTTTCGTCCTCCAGGGCTTCCATCGAATACTCTTCGAGGCTCGTGTATTCCTGGCGGCCGCTGTTGATCAGCTTGATGCGGAAGGTCGTATTGCGATCGATCGTCACCTTGCCGGCGACCTCGCGTTCGCCGCCTGGCTGAAGGGGAACGCTCTTTCCGTCGCTGAACACGATCGCGCCGCCGGAGAGCGGCTGGCTTCCGTGAATCCGGACGTCCACCACCGTTCCGCGCAACGCCACCATGTCTGTAGCGCCTTCACGTTTTTCGGGCGCGAGGCCGGTGTAGGCCGGGTAGTTGAACGTGTAGTCCATTTTTTCGACGCGGGGAAGGTCGTCGACGCGGATCGTGAACTCCTTCGATCGGTGCCCGTCGGCGTCGATGAAATAGGTGACCGGCTCCTGGATGTTGAAAAGCAGGTGACGGAATGTCGGCAGGTTCTGTGGCGACACTTCCATCGTCGAGACTTCCCATTGCGAGCTGTTTTGATAGCGCAGATGGATTTCTGCGCTGCGTGGATCGAAGCCGCCGGTGGTCATCTGGACGATCACGTCGCTTCCGCGCGGAACCGTCACGTTGCCCGGCGTGATTTTCAGGGCAAAAAGGTCGTCACCCGGACGTGAAATCAACCCGGCGAGCAGCCGAGGCGCGCCGATGGGGAAAAAGAGGGACGAAATGTACAACCCCACCACCAGCGCGATCGCAAACGCGGAGGCGAGTCCGGCAAAAGTACCGAGTTTCCGTTTGTTGACCTGTTCCTGAAAGCGGACGTTCTTCGTGCGGTCCAGCGCGTCCTTCACCAGAAGGTAGGAAAAGGCGCCCTGTTGCTCTCTGGGCTTGTGCACCGTTTCCACAGCGCTGACCAGGCGGTCTTCGAGTCCGGGATTCTTCTCTTCGACGAAACGAGCGAGCTGGGTATCGTCCGGCGTTCTCCGGAGCGGCAGGATGAGCGCTTTGATGAGCGTGGCCGCGAACGCAACAACCATGCCGATACGGAAAACGGTGACCGCCCACGTCGGGATGTCGGTGGATTCAGCCATGGCCAGCCCGATGAACAACAGGACCACCAGAACACCGAGCACCCATGCCAGGCCGCGCGCCCACACGAAAGCCTTCCATCGGTTCCGGACGGTTCCGATCTTGTGAAGAAGTTCCTCGTTTTGACTCATCATTGCTCCTGAATGCGCGGCTGAAGCCCGCAGCTACGATCTGCTATAGGACCGGTTTGCCAAGTATATTTCCGCTATTCCGGCCAGTAAGGCAATCAATAAAAGGTACCACCAGCCCGTTTGACGCCGGGCGTAGTCGGCTTTTGCATCATCCGAGAAGAATCCGGCCTGCTGCGCTTCCCCCGCAGTACGTTTGACACTCGCGAGCAGGTCTTCGGGTGGCATCTTCTCAAGATTTCCCTCCGAAGCGGGCGGATTGACAGCAACCCACCGGGAGTCCCGCCCGACCCGGATTTCGTGGTATCCCGGTTCTTCCGGCGTAAAGAACTTCTGGGTTCCCGCCGCAAGATCGCCGAGCGCCACGCGTTCTCCCTTCGGATTGATGACCGCCGCCGCGGCGGACTCGATGCTTCCCGTCACGGGAATCGCCTCGCCCATCGAATACCACGCGCGATTTTCGCTGTAACGGGTCAGATAGTGGATCATCTCGTGGAACAGCGGGAGGAATGCCGGCTTAAGCGGCAGATCGTTTGAGACGACGCCGTCGATTCCGGACGTCATGACCATCATCCCGCGGTCATCCTTCGACGATTCAATAATGGCCGGCGACCCGTTTTCGTATTTTGCTAGCACGCTGGCGCCCTTCTTGGCTTCGGTCTCCACGTAGGCGAAGAACTGGGCGGTGCTGAGCGTCAGGGTCGAACTCTTCTCAAACGATTTGAAGATCGGATGGTTGCGGTCGTACGTCGTCATGGCAAAGGAATACTTGCCTCTATCCTTATTGACGTAGATCTTCTGCGTGATCTTAGCCGGCAGGTCGGCATAACCGTTCCACCACCCGATGTCGGCCTTCGTACCAAGCAGGACGATCTGGCCCTGCCCGCCCTTCCGCAACTCATTCATCCGGTCGCGAACCTTGTCGCTC
>JAHFTY010000135.1 GCA_023265365.1 Acidobacteriota bacterium | reverse complement strand
CTGGTCTCGGGAACGAATGGCATCCTGCTGGTATTCGTGGCGGGCTCGGTATTCGCGACGCTACTGTCCGTTCTGCACAGCTACCTTCTTCTGGTCAGGTTTTCAGCATTGGAGTCTGTGGCGCGGCAGTTTTCGGAAGAGTTCCATCCAGGCGCGGATCGTCTGCAATCTCGATAGCCCGCTTGTACTGAGTAAAGCCCGCCCTTCGATAGAAATCCAGAGCGCGCGGGTGATCGAGGGTGCAGGTGTGAACCAGCACAGCCCGGGGATGATGGGACCACGCGAGATCGAGTGCGCCGGCGAGGAGGCATTTTCCTGCGCCCGTGCCGATCACGTCCTGGGTGAGCCCAAAAAACGCGATCTCAATGTCGGGCTTTTCCCGGCGATCCAGTTCGAGAAGTCCTTTCTCGATTCCATCGATTTTGAATTCAAACACGTCCACGTCGGGGTGATGGATGGTGGCTCGCAATTCGTCGTCGCTCATCTGGAGCCGGCTGAACCATAGCCAGTCCTGGCCGACTTTTGTGAACAGCGCCCGGTACCAGTCCAGATCGGGAATGGCTCGCCGCTCCAGAGACCACGAGGGATCGGGCGCGGGAGCCGTGGCCGGGGCCTCGGTCATTTTGAGGTAGGTCACGACGGAAGCGATTTTGCCTGGTGGAAGGTCGGTGTACATGTTTCAAAAGTGTGAACGAATTGGCGGCGCCACCCTTCCTCGTCGAGGTACTGCTGTCCAAAATAAGGCGAAATCGAGGAAGGCGTTTTCCCCTCCTCGTCGAGGTCTCGACGAGGAGGCGTGGCGCGAAGCGCCGGGGTGGTGCTTTTCAAGAAATTGATTTTGTTGAACGAACCGCCCCGCCGCTCCGCGGCACCCCGTCTTGGCCTGTCCTACGACCTACGGTTTTATGTAAATACCACACCTCAACTACTTTGCCCGGGCGAGATCCGTAATCACATCCCAGTTGAAGCGCGCGAAGCGCTGAATTTCCGATTCGAGAATCCGTTCCTGATCGCTGTGCGCGCCAAAGCCGAGAGGGCCGTCTTCGAAATCCAGAGCCGGGCCGATCCCGTAACATTGAATGCCTTTCGCGCGCAGGTAGGCCATGTCGGTGGCGCCGGTTCCCATCGTCGGAAGGGTGGGGGCTTTGTAGTGTTTCGTGATGTTGGCCTCCAGGACGTGGAAGGCTTCCGAGTCGAGTTTTCCGACCGGTGTGGTCGGGCGTTGTGTCCGCGAACTGTAGGCGACTTCGACGGTCGGATCGTTCACCACCTTCTTCATCTCCTCCAGGAACTTTGCCGGATCTTCGTCGGGCAGCGCCCGCACGTCCAGTGTGGCTTTGGCTTCGGATGGAATGACATTCGATCGATATCCCGCGTTGAAGATGTTCGGTGAGACCGACGTTCTCAACATCGACGCGTGACGCGGTTCATTGGCGAGAAACCAGGTATCGGCGGCTTCCGCTTTCTTCGGATCGGGACTCAACACATCGCGATAGCGCTGCGCCTCTTCGGGCGTCGAGATGGCGGCGAGTCGCGAGAAGTAGGCGCCGGTCGTGTCATTGATGCGGATTTCGGGACGCCAATGCGCGACCTTCGACACGGCGTCTGCCAGATGAACCACGGCGTTGGTCTGCAATGGAATCGAACCGTGGCCGGAAATGCCTCTGGCGGTCAGTTCGATGCCGCGTGGAATCTTCTCCATCGTCTGAACGGTCCCAAACTTCACCTGGCCATTCTGACGCGTAATGCCGCCGCCTTCGGCGATACAGAACTCGGCATCGATATCCGCAAAATGCTCGTTTGCCATCAACTGAACGCCGAGACGGCTCGCGCCTTCCTCGCCGGCTTCGAACAGGAAGATGACGTCGCGGTCCAGCGGCACATTCAGGCGCTTCAGGGTCAGCGCCGTCATCAGAGCGCCGACGACGTTGTCTTTGTCGTCGACCGTGCCGCGTCCATAGACCCACCCGCCATCGCGCGTAGCCGAGAAGGCCGGAAACTTCCATTTCCTGGGATCGGTGTTGACGACGTCCAGGTGTGCCATCACCAGCAGCGGCCGCTTCCTGCCGTTTCCTTTCAGCCGCGCCACCACGTTCGGGCGGTTGGGCTCGAGCGCGACAATTTTGGCGGAAATGCCTTCCTTATCGAAGACCTTCATCAGGTAGTCCGCGGCCGGCTTTTCGTTGCCGGGAGGATCGCTGGTGTCGAAACGGAGCAGCGTCTGGAAGTGCTGCATCGTTTCCAGGTCGAATGTTTTCCAGTCCGGCTGTGCGGACTGGGCTGAGACCGTGGTGGCCCTCACCGTTGAGAGCAACAGAAAAATCAGACAAACCAATATCCGTTTCATGCAAGTCCTCCGAACGCGACTGGAATGCCGCATATCATGCCACCTCATTTCTTCCTGGGCAAAGCCGGGCGAGGGACCAGATCAGGGTCCATGGGTGCGGGTATAATGAAGCATGTCGACGAGTTTTGAAACGATTCTCATCCTGGATTTCGGTTCCCAGTACACCCAGTTGATCGCGCGACGGATTCGCGAGGCCAACGTTTACTCCGAAGTTCTCCCGTTCGACACGCCTCTGGAAACGATTCTTTCGCACAATCCGAAAGGCATCGTTCTGTCCGGCGGCCCGGATTCCGTCTACGAGGCGGGCGCGCCCGCGTGTGACCCCAGGGTGTACGAGCAGGGAATCCCCATCCTGGGTGTGTGTTACGGCATGCAACTGCTGGCAAAAGAACTGGGAGGGCGGGTCGAACCGTCGAACCGCCGCGAGTACGGGTTGCGTGAAATCGAAGTCCAGCGTTCGACGCCGCTGCTGGAGGGAATGCGCCGCGTCTGGATGAGTCACGGCGACAAGATCAACGACCCTCCTCCGGGCTTTACGGTCACGGCCAGAACCGAGACCACGATGGCCGCGATGGACAACCCGGCGAAGCGGATTTTCGGAGTGCAGTTCCATCCCGAAGTGACCCATACCGACAACGGCGAACTGGTCTACAGGCGCTTCATCTTCGATATCTGCGGATGCAGGGCCGACTGGACGATCGGCTCGTTCATCGACCACGCCATCGAAAAGATTCGACGCCGGATCGGCACGGGACGGGCGATCTGCGCGATCAGCGGAGGCGTGGACTCCACCGTCGCCGCGACGCTGGTGGCGCGGGCGATCGGCGATCAGCTCATCGGCGTGTTCGTGAACACGGGCCTTCTGCGCAAGAACGAGTACGAAAAGGTGCTGTCGATGCTGCAGAACAACCTTCATCTGAACGTTCACGGCGTCGACGCCTCGGAGCGCTTTCTGAGGCTGCTCCACGGGGTCAGCGAACCCGAACGAAAACGGAAGATCATCGGGAACGAGTTCATCGGCGTGTTCGACGACGAAGCGCACCGGATCGGGGCCGTCGATTTTCTGGTGCAGGGCACGCTCTATCCGGACGTCATCGAATCGGTTTCCGTCAAGGGACCTTCCCAGACCATCAAGTCGCATCATAATGTCGGCGGTCTGCCGGAGCGCATGAAGCTTAAACTCGTGGAACCGCTCCGCGAATTATTCAAAGACGAGGTGCGGCGCGTCGGCATGGAACTCGGCTTACCGGAAGAAATGGTCTGGCGTCAGCCGTTCCCGGGTCCGGGACTGGCGGTACGGATCATGGGAGAGATCACGCCCGAAGGGGTTCGCATCCTGCAGGAAGCCGACGACATTCTCGTGTCCGAGATCAAGAAAGCAGGGCTGTATCGTTCGATCTGGCAGTCGTTCGCAGTGCTCTTGCCCGTGAAGAGCGTCGGCGTCATGGGAGACATGCGGACGTACGATCACACCCTGGCGATCCGCGCCGTTCACAGCACGGACGGAATGACCGCGGACTGGGTGCGGCTGCCATACGACGTGATGGCCGCGATTTCGAACCGGATCGTGAACGAGGTGACGGGAATCAATCGCGTCGTTTACGACATTACCTCCAAACCGCCCGCCACGATCGAGTGGGAATAACCGGGGATTTCGAATTGCGAATTGCGGATTTGGGGGAGCAGGTCCGGTAAATCCGAAATCCGAAATCCGAATTCCGAATTCCGAAATTCATATGGATAATTTCGTTCATCTTCACCTTCATTCCGGCTTCAGTCTGCTGGACGGCGCCTGCGACCACGACGCGCTCGCCGAAATGGCCGCGAAATACAAGATGCCGGCCGTGGCGGTCACCGATCACGGTAATCTTTTCGGAGCGATCGGCTTCTACGAAGCGATGCAGAAGAAAGGCGTCAAGCCCATCATCGGTTGCGAGATGTACATCTCCAAGACCACGATGACGGACAAGGATCCCGGCGCCGGCCGCCCGCATCACCTGATCGTCCTGTGCGAAAACGAGAAGGGCTATGCGAACCTGGTGAAACTTGTTTCGCGGGCGTACCTCGACGGCTTTTATTACAAACCTCGCATCGACAAGGAACTGCTCTCCCGGCACAGCGAAGGCCTGATCGGCATGTCCGCCTGCCTGAACGGCGAGGTCGCGGCCAACCTTCTTCCCGGCCGGTTCGAACAGGCCGAGAAGGCGGCAATGGAGTACGCGGACATCTTCGGCAAGGACCGTTTCTTTCTGGAACTCCACGATCACGGCCTTGAAAAACAGCGGAAGATCGTGCCGGACATCATGAAGATCGGCCAGCGCACCGGTTTGAAGGTCGCCGCCAGCAACGACTGCCACTACATGCAGCAGGACGATTGCAAAGCGCATGACCTGCTCCTGTGCATCCAGACCGGGAAGACGATCAACGATCCGAACCGGATGAAGTTCTACACGGACCAGTTCTATTTCAAATCCCGGCAGGAAATGGCAATGGTGTTCGGCGAAATGCCCGAGGTCCTGGATCACACGCTCGGCATTGCCGAGCGCTGCAGCCTGAAACTGCAGAAGGTCGAGGATCCGTTTCCCGCCTTCGACGTTCCTCCGGGCTTCACGATCGATACCTACTTTGCGAAAGTCGTGCGCGCCGGCTTCCAGGAACGGCTGCCCATTCTCACCCAGATGGCCGACCGCGGCGCTTTGAAACACACCATCGAAGAGTACGAGAAACGCATCGACGATGAGATCCGGATCATTCAGGGAATGAAGTATCCGGGGTACTTCCTGATCGTGTGGGACCTGATCCGTTACGCGCGCGAAAACGACATTCCTGTCGGGCCCGGACGCGGATCGGCCGCGGGGAGCATGGCGTCCTATTGCATGCGGATCACGGACATCGATCCGCTCCAGTACGGGCTGCTGTTCGAACGTTTTTTGAATCCGGAACGCGTCTCGCTTCCCGATATCGATATCGACTTCTGCACCAACCGCCGCAACGAAGTCATCGACTACGTCACGCGGAAGTACGGCCGCGAGAACGTCTCGCAGATCATCACGTTTGGAACGATGGCGGCGAAGGGCGTCATTCGCGATACCGGCCGCGGCATGGAGATGTCGTTCGCGGAAGTCGACAAGATCGCGAAAATGGTGCCGGCCGAATTGAACATCACCCTCGACAAAGCGCTCGAACAGAATCCGGATTTCAAGGCACTGGTGAAAAGCGATCCGAAGGTCCGCGAACTGATCGATATCGCCAAACGTCTGGAAGGTCTCGCCCGTCACGCGTCGACGCACGCGGCGGGTGTCGTCATCTCGCCGAGGCCGATCACGGAGTTCGTTCCGCTGTACAAGTCGAGCAAGGATGAAATCACGACGATGTACCCGATGACCGACGTCGAGAAAATGGGCCTCCTGAAAATGGACTTCCTGGCCCTCACGACGCTGACCATCATCGACGACACCCTGAAGATGCTCAAGCATCTCGAAGGCGTCGCGCTCGACATGGATACGCTGCCGCTCGACGACCAGAAAACGTACGACCTTTTTTCCGCGGGGCTCACGAGCGGCGTGTTCCAGTTTGAAAGTTCGGGAATGAAGGACATTCTCCGGCGATTCAAACCGTCCAGCATCGAACACCTCACCGCGCTCAACGCCCTCTACCGGCCCGGCCCAATCGGCGGAGGCATGATCGACGACTTCATCAAACGCAAACACAATCCGAAGCGTGTCGAATACGAGTTGCCGATCCTGAAGACCGTCCTGGAAGAAACGCTGGGCGTCATCGTGTACCAGGAGCAGGTGATGCAGATCGCCAACATCATCGCGGGTTACTCGCTCGGCGAAGCCGACCTCCTGCGCCGCGCCATGGGTAAGAAAAAGGCCGAAGAGATGGCCGCCCACCGCGAGAAGTTCATGAAAGGCGCAAAAGCGAAGGGGTTCAACGACGAAAAAAGGGTCACCCGCATCTTCGACCTGATGGAACAGTTTGCCGGCTACGGTTTCAACAAGTCGCATTCCGCAGCATATGCGGTGCTGGCGTATCGCACCGCTTACCTGAAAGCCCATTTCCCGAACTTCTTCATGGCTTCGATTCTCACCAGTGAACGGGGAACCCAGGAAAAGGTCGTGAAGTACATCAACGAGTGCCGCGAAATGGGCATCGCGGTCCAGCCGCCGGACATCAACCAGAGCGACATCAACTTCACGCCGAACAAGACGGGCATTCGTTTCGGCCTGACCGCGATCAAGAACGTCGGCGACTCCGCCATCACCTCCATCGTCGCCGGCAAACCCTTCAAGTCGATTTTCGATTTCTGCGAACGCGTCGACCTTCGCGCGGTGAACAAGCGGGTGGTGGAAAGCCTCATCAAGGCAGGAGCCTTCGACAGCGTCAGCCCGGATCGCGCGCTGCTGTATTCCAACGTCGATCGCGCAATGGACTGGGGCCAGAAGAAACAACGTGAACGGGAAGTCGGACAGGGCGGCCTGTTCGGTCTGATCGGCGGGGGCGGCAACGAAGACGGCGTCCTGGATCCTTCGGAGCCGTGGCCGGAAAGTCTCAAACTGAAGCACGAGAAAGAAACGCTTGGTTTTTACATCACCGGCCATCCGTTGCGGAAATACAGCGACGAAATCAAAACCTACTCCAACGCGACGACGGCCACTCTTTCTGAAAAACCTTCGGGATTCGATGTCGCCATCGGCGGTCTGGTTTCGGCGATCCGGCAGATGCGAACGAAGAAGGGCGATCCGATGGCCGTCATTCAGTTCGAGGACTGGGACGGCATCGTGGAGGTCCTCGTCTTTCCGGACACGTACGCCAAGGCTCAACGGCTGATCGAGGCCGACGCTCCGTTGTTCATCAAAGGGAAGCTCGACAATGACGAATCGTCGATCAAGATTCTCGCTTCCGAGATCTATCCGATGGAACGGATCTGCGAGATGTTGAGCCGAACCGTCACGATCCATATCAACATGGGCGTCGCCCCCGGCGACGTCGCCGAGCGCCTGCTTCCCGTGATCGATGAAAAAAGAGGACCGGCCGAGATCATCTTCGCGCTAGAATTTCCGGGCCGGTATACGGCGTTTGTCCGGCCGAATCCTTACGTGAAGATTTCTCCGGATCGCGACTTCGTGGCAAAGGTGGAAAGCATCACCGGCGCCAATACGGTTCGTTTCAGCTAAATGCAGCATCTTTCAGCCTACGAAAAGGTCCAGCTCGCCCGGCACCCGCAACGGCCCTACTTCCTCGACTACGTCCAGTTTCTGTGCACCGACTTCATCGAAGTCCACGGCGACCGGAAGTTTGGCGACGATCCCGCCGTTGTGGGCGGTTTCGCGTTCTTTGGAGGGAAGCCGGTCTGCGTGGTCGGTATTCAAAAGGGAAGAGACACGAAACAGAAGCTCTACCGCAATTTCGGAATGCCCAAACCGGAGGGCTACCGCAAAGCGCTGCGGATCATGAAACTGGCGGAGAAGTTCCGCAGGCCGATCCTGACCTTTATCGATACGCCCGGCGCATATCCCGGCATCGACGCTGAAGAACGGGGCCAGGCCGAAGCCATCGCGTTCAACCTGCGGGAAATGTCGACCATTCGCGTCCCGATCGTCGCCACCATTACCGGCGAAGGCGGGTCGGGCGGCGCATTGGCGATCGGCGTCGGGGATCGAGTGAACATGCTGGAATATTCGATCTACTCCGTCATCGCGCCGGAAAGCTGCTCAGCCATTCTCTGGCGCGACCAGTCGCACGCGGCGGATGCCGCCGAGGCGCTCCGTCTCACGCCGGAAGACCTCAAGAAATTCGGTTTGATCGACGAGATTATTCCGGAACCGGAAGGCGGCGCCCACAACGATCATGCCGCCGTTGCGCGCCATGTGAGGGCCGTGCTGGAAGGCCAGCTGGCGGAGCTTTCGGACTCGAACACCGACCGGCTGCTCGAACGCCG
The DNA here is from genome assembly GCA_023265365.1 of Acidobacteriota bacterium. GTDB lineage: Bacteria > Acidobacteriota > Terriglobia > 20CM-2-55-15 > 20CM-2-55-15 > JAHFTY01. Next base: position 4,534 of record JAHFTY010000135.1, on the reverse strand, counting down.
CTACGATAAGTTCCGCGCGATGGGCGTCTTCGCCGACTGAAAAAAATCCAGGTCGGACCAGGTCAGACTAGTCATTCTGGTGTCAGGCACCTGTTTCACCGGCGATTCGGTGCCTGACACCAGAATGACTAGTCTGACCTGGATTTTTCGTCTTCCATCGCCGCCGCGCCGCGTTTCACTGCGGCGACGCTGACGACGATAACCAACGCCACCACAATCAGAAGAATCCCGCTTGAAATCGACATTGCTTTCAATGCTTCAGCCATCGAATACCTCGCCGGAAGAATAACCCAGGTTTGCGAAAAAGGGTTCGAGGCTTTACATAGCAAAGTACTTCTTGACAGTCTCCGGCCCATTCACTATCGTACTGCGCATGAGTACGGCGCCTCGTCCGGCGAAATCCGCAAAAGTCGTCTCCATTCACGAACACGCTTTCGACAACCTGCGGTTCATCCGCGAAACCATGGAGCGCGCGGGAGCCTTTACGGCCGTTCCGGGCTGGGGCGGCGTGCTGATGGGGGTGAGCGCCGTGTTCACGGCATTCCTGACCACCCGCCTGCCTTCGAAACGTCTCTGGTTTGCGGCATGGATCGGGGAAGCCCTCCTGGCCAGCGCCATCGGACTCTTCGCCATGATCCAGAAGTCGAAGGCGGTGAAGTCGCCGCTGCTCTACGGTCCCGGAAGGAAATTCGCGCTCAGCCTCCTGCCACCCATGTTTGCCGGCGGCATCGTAACTGCCTTCCTCTACCAGAACTCGCTTTACTCGGTCATGCCGGGCCTCTGGCTCATCCTGTACGGCGTGGCCATCACAACGGGCGGCGCCTTTTCCGTCAATGTGGTCCCGCTGATGGGCATATCGTTCATGGTTCTGGGGACCGCCGCGCTGTTCAGTCCTCAGGAGTGGGGAACCCTCTATATGGGCTTCGGATTCGGAGGGCTGCAGATCATCTACGGCGCCATCATCGCCAGGAGGTACGGTGGGTAGACAACGGGCTGAACAATCCAATCACAAAGCGCAGGCCGCAAAATCCCGGTCGCCGCAGGGCCGCGCCGCCAATCTCGACCGCCTGATCCACGAACCCGTCCGCCTCGGCATAGTGAGCGCACTGGCGGTAAACGATAAAATGACGTTCAACGACTTGAAGGAACTGCTCAAGACCACGGACGGCAACCTCAGCGTGCACGCGCGAAAGCTCGAAGAAGGACAGTACGTCGCCTGCGAGAAATACTTCGAAGGCCGGCTCCCGAAGACGGAATACAAACTCACCGCCGCGGGCCGTAAGGCGCTGGAAAGCTATCTTGACCATATGGAAGCCCTGATTCACGCCACGCGCGACGCTTAAAAAAAATTTACTCCGATGCTCTGCAATACAAAGCACTCTGCTATGGGAGACCAGTTGATTATGCACCACGAAACCCTTTCGATCCGGACCGAAATGAAGCAGCAGATGATCAACGTCACGCAGGAACTCCGCGACCAGATTGCGCGGTCCGGCATCCGCAACGGCTTTGCCGGGCTGTTTTCCCAGCACACCACCGCGGTGCTCCTGGTAAACGAGTGGCAGTCCGCCCTGCTGGACGACCTCGGAGAGTTTCTCGGTCGCGTTGTGGAGGACGGCCGGCCATACAAGCACAACTCTCCGTTGTTTTCCGATTGCGAGCGTGGCAACGCCACGTCGCACCTGAGGAGTATTTTGTTCAACAACAGTGTGCTGCTGCCGGTCATGGATGGAGAACCGGTCCTCGGTCCATTTCAAAGCGTGATTCTTGCGGAGTTGGATGGACCGCGGGAACGAACGCTCAAGCTGCAGATTTTGGGAGAGAGGTAAATCCCGGCCCGGGTCGTCAATGACCGCCCGGGCCGGAACTCATTAAAAGGGGATGTCGTCGTCGGTGATGGCGGATGCTTCCGGCGCGCTTGTCGAGGCCGCAGCCGGAGCGGCGCGGCCGCTTTCACCCTGGCCCTGGCCGCCGCCGAGGAGGACCATGTCGCGGGCGCGGATCTCGGTGGTCTTGCGTTTGACGCCTTCCTTGTCTTCCCACTCGCGTGTTTGCAGGCTGCCTTCGATGTAGACGAGGCGGCCTTTCTGGAGGTACTGGTTGCAGATTTCGGCCAACCGGTCCCAGACCACGATGTTGTGCCACTCCGTGCGTTCCTGTTTTTCTCCGGAGCCTTTGTCGGTCCAGCTGTCGTCGGTGGCCATGGAGAAACGGCAGAAGGGAGTTCCGCTGCCGGTGTATTTCATTTCGGGGTCACGGCCGAGACGGCCAATCAGAATCACTTTGTTTACCGATTTCATCTCTTTGTTTTTCCTTCAATGTGCGCCAGGACCACGCCGGCCTCGAGCACCCGCGGCGCTGAGCTCTTTGATTTTCGCTTGAGCGAGGGGAGCTTCCTGCGATTTGGGATACTTTGCGACGACCTGTTGCAGAGTTGCCAGTGCGTTCCTGTCGTTCGCTTCGACCTGGGCGAGGCCCTTCTTGAAAAGGGCGAGACTAGTCTTATCGTTCTCCGGAAACTTCTGCAAGAACAAATCATATTCGATGATCGCCTGGTCGTGCTTCTTCTGCGCTTCGAGCGCATCGCCTTTCAGGATCTGGGCTTCGGCGGATCGCGGGTCGTTGGGATACTTCGCCTGGAACTCCGCCAGTTCCTGCAGCGCGAGGTCCCAGTTGCCGACCGTGACGTCGAGCCGTGCGGCTCTCCAGGTCTCGTCGGCGTTGGGCAGGGCCTCCGTTTTCGTGTTCATCGTGGTGATCTGGCTGGACAGGCCGCTGAGCTGCGAACGCACAGCGGCAACGGTCTCGGCGAGGTCGCTGACTTTCGTGGCGAGCGCGCTGATCGTGTTTTTCAGTTCGGCGGAGGAACGGTCGGTGTGCGCATTGACGGCGTCGACGGTCTGGTTGATTTTCTGAATGTTGCCGGCAAGCCCGTTCACCTGATCGAATACTTTCTCGACAAGGGACTTGAGCGCCTGATTGTTCTGATCGAAGCTGCTCTGCATCTGGCTGACCGCGTTCTTGAGATCGAGGACATCCTTCTGGAGTTGAAGCATGTCGCGATTCTGCGGGTATGCCGGGCCGGTCATGAGCAGCACGACCACGACGGCGAGGAGCAGTTTGTTGGTTGTACTCACGAGATACCTCACGGATTCAACGTAAATTCCGCGCGACGGTTCCGCTGCATGCACTCTTCCGTCTCTTCGCGGCAAACGGGCCGTTCTTCGCCATAGCTGACGACGCTCATGCGCGATTCGGGAATGCCTTGTTGCGCCAGGAATTCCTTCACCGCATTCGCCCGGCGATCGCCCAGGCCGAGGTTGTATTCCTGGCTTCCTTTTTCGTCGCAGTGACCTTCGATCGTGAATCTCATGTTCGCGTTCTGCTTCAGCCACGCGGCGTTCGCCTGGAGTCTGCTCACCTGGTCGGGACGGATGTCGGATTTGTCGTAATCGAACAGGATCGTCTGGACGTTCCGGCTGAACATCTCCTCCATCGTCGGATTCGGCGTGTTGTTGCGAACCGGCGGCGGCGCTTCGGTCGGAGGCGGAGCGGCGTTGACGGTGATGCGGGCGGTGTCGGTTGCGGTGCCGCCGGGACCGGTCGCGGTCGCCAGATAGGTCACGGACGAACCCGGGGTCACCTCGCGGCTGCCGCTGGTGGCGACGTCGCCCAGTCCCGGCTCAATCTTGACCGAGCCTGCGTTGCGCGCTTCCCATCGCAGCGTGACCGTGCTTCCGCGCTCGATGGTGGAGGGCGTCGCGCTGAGCGTGATCGCCGGAAGCGGAGCGGGAGGCGGTTGTACCGGAGGCGGAGGCGGTGGAGGTGTATTGGTGGCCGTTTGTGGATGGCGGCACGAAGCCAAAAGCAAAGCGCCGATGACCAGGAGCAGGAAGCCCAAACGCGAATGACGTGCTTTCAAAATACATACCTCCTTCAGAATGGTGCCGGAATCTATTTTCCGGCGAAGCTGGACCACGCAGGTCCTTCGTTTTTGCCCGCTTTCGTGAGCTGCCTGACCTTTTGACCGTTCGCCAGCATCGAAAAAATCTGCGACGCGCCCGTGCGCGTGGATGCGAACACCAGATGACGTCCGTCCGGCGCCCACGACGGCCGCTCGTTGTCGCCCTGGTTCTGGGTCAACTGCGAGTTTTTTCCGGTCGCCAGATTATGGATGTAAATGTCGAACCGGCCGGTTCCGGGTTTCTGCCACGCAAGCGCGATATTCTGTCCATCCGGCGACCATGATGGGTTTTCCGCGTCGCCGCCATCCTGAATGATACGCTCGACATTGGTTCCGTCCGCATCCATTGTGTAGATCTGCTGGGTGCCGCTGCGATCCGACACGAACGCGATCTGCCGCCCTGTTTTCGGATTCCATGCCGGGGAAGTGTCGATGGCTTTGGGCTGAACGGTCATTCGCCGGATGTTCCGGCCGTTCCAGTCGGCCGTGTAGATCTCGGTGTTGCCGTCGCGCGAACTGGAGAAGGCGATCTGGCTTCCGTCGGGAGACCAGGAGGGCGTCCCGGTCGTG
>JAHFTY010000292.1 GCA_023265365.1 Acidobacteriota bacterium | reverse complement strand
CGGTCCGATCGGCGATCGCGATGTTGATGGATACCAGCGGCAGCATGGTCGACATCCTGCCCCACATGGATCGCGGCGTCATCGATTTCTCGAAGACCATCCGATTCCCCGACGAATACTTCGTGATCACTTTCGGCACAAACGTGAAGATGGTCCACCGCTCTCCCGATACTCAGGCACACCTCGAACAGGTTCTGAAGGGCCTGAAGCCCTTCGGCACCTCGGTTCTCTTCGACGCGATGTTGTACGGGATGGATAAGGTCAACGCTTCCGGCAACGAGAGGAAGGCGTTGATCGTTTTCACCGATGGCAACGATAACGGAAGCACCATCGAATTCGGACAGGTTGCCGAAGAAGCGCAACTGTCCGGGGTGTTGTGCTACTTCGTCGCCATCGGTTCCCCGGTGCTCGTCGACCGTCACACCGTCGAATCGATGGCGGGAAACAGCGGGGGCCGCGTGTCTTATGTGCCGAAGGTGGAAGCCGTGGTCCCGTACCTGGAGAAGATCCGCTCAGAAATGGCGAGACAGTACTACGCCGGATACTATGCCACCCGCGTGAAGGGCTATCACAAGATCCGCGTGGAGGCGCCCGGCCGGAAGGACCTGAAGATCCGCACGAAGTCCGGATACCTGGTCAATTGATGCGCTTCACGGAAGCGGATGTTTTTTACGGCGGGACCGACGGGCTCCGGAGAGACTGGACCTCAACATTGATGCAGGACGGTTCGCCTGCCGCGAAACTCGCTTCCAGAGCCTGCTCCAGACCGCCGGCGTCCGTCACATGATAGCCGCGGCCGCCATATCCCGCGGCGGCCTGGTCGTAACGAGCGGGCAGAAGATTCGTTTCAAACGTGCGATCGACTCCATATCGATTCGCCTGGAGATGCCATTCCGCGCCCCACCTCGCATCGTTGCCGACGATCGCTGTGAAGCGCAAACCGTATCGCGCCGCCGTTTCGAATTCGGCCAGGTGGTAAGCGGAACCGCCGTCTCCCATGATCGCCAACGTGCGGCCTGCGTGACCGAGGGCGGCCACCCCGAGAGCCATCGGAATGGAATTGCCGATGATGCCGAACTTACTGTTCCACAACCATCGGTTGGGGACATCGCCGAGGCCCTGACGAATCCACTGGCAGAATTCTCCGCCGTCCACCACCAGGACATCATCCGGTCTCAACACCTTTCGAATTGTTGACGCAACGTGCAAGGGATGCATCCTCCCCGGGCCGCCGGGCGCCGGGTTTTCCGGGGTGGGGACACTGGTCCACAAGCGAGACCACTCGGGATCGCACGCGCTGCGCGCGGCCGCACCCGCAAGGTATTCCAAGGCGTCCGGTGGGGAAACCTTCAAGTGGATCGCCGGAATCCGCCGAAGCGGCGGATCGCCGGCGGCATCGATGACGATGAGCCTGCCGTTCGACGCGATGATCGACTCGTCCAGAAAACCAAGCGCGTAGTCGGATGGAGCAATCACCAGCGCGCAGTCGCTTCGCTTATAGTGCGGCGCGACGTGAATGTACCGGGAATCCCCCAACGCGCGAGGCGGACCGGTGACGAGGGGAACCACGCCGAGCTGAGCAGCCAAACGGTTTGCGAGCACACCGGCGCGTCCCCGCGCGGCCGAAGGGCGGAGGACGATCATGGGGCGTTCCGCGGCGGCCAGAAGCGAGGCGACTTGCTCGAGGCCTGAAACATCGGCGGACTCCGTGGACTCGGGCGGAGGAGCGCTCTGGAAGGGGCCGGCTGCCGCAGCCATCAGAACGTCTGCGGGCAGCGCCACATGGACCGGGCCGGGGATTCCGGACGATGCGAGCCGCCATGCTTGACCGAGAATTGCCGGAATCGATTCGACCGTCGATACCAGGAATGACCGTTTGCAGACTCCGGCGGTCAGGGCGCTCTGGTCCAATTCCTGGAAATTGCCGAACCCGGCATTTCGCAATGGGCTTGCTCCGCTCAGAAAAAGCAGCGGGAGTTCCATCGTTTTTGCAGTGGCGACGCCGGTCAGCGCGGCCAGAAAGGCCGGACCCGCGGAGGTGAGCAGAACGCCGGGTTCCCCCGTCAGTTCTGAGGCTCCCGCCGCCGCAAAAGCCGAAGCGGATTCATGACGCATGTGAACGATGCGAATTCCACCGTCCGCCGCTGCGTCGAAAATGGGCAAGACCTGGTTGCCGGATACGGAAAAGACGAGACGCGCTCCCAATTCGTGGAGTGCCCGGACGACCGCATGACCCCCGGTACGTTTCACTGACATCGTCAGATATGTTACCTCCTCGATGAGGCAGTGCCGTCCCAATACGCCGAAATCGAGGAAAAGCGTTTTTCCCTCCTCGATGAGGCACTGCTGTCCCAATAAGGCGAAATCAGGGAAAAGCGTTTTCCCCTCCTCGACGAGGAGGGGTGGCGCGAAGCGCCGGGGTGGTGCTTTCAATAAATTGGTTTTGTTGAACGAACCGCCCCGCCGCTGCGCGGCACCCCGCCTTGGCCAAGCTTGGCCAAGGCGGGGAAAAGTTTTCGTTAGCCGCGTGTGGAGCATCAGTAGACCAGTCGCAGGCCGAATTGAATGAGCCTTGCATTCGTCAGCGTCCGGGTGATGGTGCCGAATGCGGCGGAATCGATCGAGCCGTTGGGGTTGGCAAAGTTGGAGTGGTTCAGCGCGTTGAAGACCTCCATGCGCCACTCGATCATTCGGGATTCCATGAATGCCGTCGCTTTGGAGAGCGACAGGTCCAGATTCTGTTGTCCCGGACCGATCATGACGTTACGTCCCGTGTTGCCCCAGAGTTGTCCGGCCGAGGCAAATGCCGCCGTGTTGAAAAACTTGTCGATGCGGTTCTGAACAGCGCCCGAAAGCGTCGCCGTCTCGACGGTCGCGCCAGGCGCCCAGCTTGCGCGGGAGTTGGTGGCGCCGAAGAGACTTGCGCCGCGTGCGTCGGTCACGTTGAAAGGAGAACCGGTCTGAAACGTGGTGACGCCGCTCAGCTGCCATCCGCTGAAGAACTTCTTGCCGAGCGCCGAATCGTTCAGACGGAAGCCCCATGCCGGAATGGAGTAGACGTACGAGAACGTGACGCGGTGCCGGTGATCGAAGTCCGACAGACCTCGAGCCTGCCGCATATCCGTTGCATCGCCGCCGGGGCTGGCGAGCGTGCTGCCGCTCGATCCGGAAACGTTGTCGATGCTCTTCGACCACGTATAGGCGCCGAGGAATTGCAGGCCGTGGCTCAGGCGCTTGGTGAGACTCAACTGCAGGGAGTTGTAGGAGGAGTCGCTCTGCGTCTGCACCTGTGTGAAACCCGTCGCGGAGAATCCCAGGTAGGGAACGCGATCCGCGGCGTTTGTCGTCGTGTTGGTGGTGAGGCCGTTGACCGGTCTTTCCGGGCTGGCCAGAAGGGGCTGATTCACATTTCGGGTCAGCGGCAGACGCGTTCCTTTCGAACCGACGTAGCCCACTTCCAGCAATGTGTCTTTGAACAATTCATACTGCAGGTTCAGGCTGTACTGCTGCAGGTACGGCGTGTGCATTCCCGGATCCAGAGTCGTCGGAGAATTCGCCGGCCGATCCGGAGTGAATGGAGGCGCATATAAACGCGGCGTCACCGGATGGGCGCTGATCGGCGGAATGTTCGCGAACGGATTCTGGAACGTCGCCTGCGAGATGGCGGTACCGGACCCGCTGTAGTTCGTCAGGAACGGCAACGCGCTGATCAACTGCAATGCGAGCTGGTTCGAGACGCGTTCGTAGAAAATGCCATATCCGGCGCGAAGGACGAGGTTCCTGTTGGGAAGCAGACGATACGCCAGGCCGAGCCGCGGCGCGAAGTTCTTGTTGTCCGGGTGATCGATGAACGTCCGGTCCACCTGAGGCAACCCTTCGACCGGATACTTCGTGCCCTTCGGTTGAACGAATCCCGCGCTCGTGAATCCGCCCGCCGGCGGGGCCTTGTACAACCGCAGATCGAAGTTCCCGCTGCGGCCGCGCGTATCGTACTGGAAGCCCATGAAGTCGTATCGAACGCCGAGATTCAGGGTCAGGCGCGGATGGATCTTCCAGTCGTCCTGATAGTAGGCCGAAAAATCCCATGCCCGGTAATTGCGATCCGTAATGCCGGAACCGAGCGAGACGCTGTTGAGGTTGCTCGACGTGGTCCCGTTTCCCGCAGGCCCGCCGGCCATGCCGAGCAGGAAGTCCGGAAAGGAGAGGAACGTCATGCTGCCGCGAACGATCTTGTTGAAGAGATTCGTTTGATGACGCCGCGCTTCCACGCCGGTACGGATAAAGTGCGAGCCGCGCGTCAGCGAAAACGTGTCCTGGTAGGTAAACGTGTTCGGTATCGTTTTCTGGTCGGCGCTGTTTCCATAACCGAGAACGAAGGAGCCCGAGACCGTGATCTGCGGAAGCTGCGTGACCTGATTGGCGTTTACACGATTGATACCCACGGCCTGAATGGTGGTCGGATCGCCCAGAACGCTCGACCCCGCCGGACGGTTGAAGCCCACGCGCGCCTCATTCACGATGGCGGGAGTGATGGTGTACGTGTAGGTCATCGAGGCGTTGCGGTTTTTGAAGTCCTGGAAGAGCGGGAACCCAGGCACCGAATTCGTCGACGCAAACGGGACGACCTGAGGGACGTTCGCGCCGAACAACCGGAGTGCGGCTTTGTGCTTTGCCGAAAACTCGTGATCCAGGCTCAGCGTGAACTGTTCCTCGCTGTAGCGCGCGGGAATCGACACGCTGTAGTTCACTCCCGTCGACGAGGTCTGCGGACTCGGAATCAGGTAGCTGCCGTTGGGCAGCTTGACGTTGAGCAGTGCCATGGCGACCGGATTGATGTTGGATCCAT
>JAHFTY010000291.1 GCA_023265365.1 Acidobacteriota bacterium | reverse complement strand
GACCTCGCTTGATTAGGAGCTACACAAACTCGAGGTCGACCGGGTTTGGAATGATTCCCTTCTGATGCGCTTCGTCCAGAATACGCCGGACCGCCTCCCGTCCCTTGAGGCCGTAGTCGAGCGTGAGATCGTTCACGTACATGCCGATGAATCGGTCGGCCTTCTGGCTATCGAGTCCGCGCGAGAACTGAATGGCGTAGGCCATGGCTTCCTCCCGATGGTCGAGCCCGTACTGGATGCTCTTCCGGATGTCCTGCGTCACCTGCTCGATGGTCTCCTTCCCCAGTTCGCGCTTGATGACATTTCCGCCGAGAGGTAGCGGCAGGCCCGTCCGCTCCAGCCACCACTCGCCGAGGTCGAGCACCTTATGCATTCCCATTTCACGGTACGTCAACTGGCCCTCGTGAATGAGGAGGCCGGCTTCGTACTTTCCCTTCTGGATTTCATCGAGGATCTTGTCGAACGGAACGACTTCGTATTTCACGTTCGGCTCGAACAATCGAAGTGCGAGGAAAGCCGTCGTCAGGGTTCCGGGAATGGCGATGACTTTCTCCGAAATCGCTTTCGCCTGCATCGGCCTTGCCGCAACCACGACCGGGCCATAGTTGCGGCCCATGCTGGCGCCGCAGGACATCAGCGCATACTTCTCCGAAAGGTAGGCGTATGCGTGGAAGGAAATGGCCGACACTTCGTATTCGCCCTGCATCGCCTTCCGGTTCAGCGTCTCGATATCGCTCAACTGATGGATGTAATTCAGATCGCCCGTGTCGATCTTGCGCGTCGCGAGCGCGTAGAACATGAATGCATCGTCGGAATCCGGACTGTGCGCAACGTGAATGTCTTTCTTCATTGAGAATCCTTGTCTATTCGAACCAACTCCATGTTATCGATCAGCCGTGTCGAACCAAACCACACTGCAACTGCCGCCCGGATGCCGGGAGTCACGCGATCGACGGGCTGCATATTCTCATCGACCAGATCAAAGTACTGAACCTTGCCCAGTGGCTCGCTTTCCAGAACCCTCAGCGCTTCCTTCTTGATGACGGACGCGCCGGCTTCTCCCGCCTGCGCGAGATCGCGAGATCGAAGCAAAGCCCGGTACAGGACCGTGGCTGCCGTCCGCTCGGCCGGACTCAGGTACCGATTTCTGGAACTCAGCGCGAGGCCGTCGGGCTCGCGAACCGTCGGCACCCCGGCAATCCGGACCGGTAACGCGAGATCCCGTGCCATGCGGCGGATCAACGCCAGTTGTTGAATGTCTTTTTCGCCGAAGTACGCACGATCAGGCTGAACGATGTTGAGCAGCTTGAGAACGACAGTCACGACACCGCGGAAATGTCCTGGTCGAAAAGCACCGCACAGATTGTCGCCGACTTTCCCGACTTCTGCGAATGTTAACTGTTTTTCCGGATACATATCGTCAACCGATGGAGTAAACACCAGATCGGCGCCGCGGCTCCGGCACAGGTCGATATCGGCCGCCAGCGCCCGCGGATAGCGGCTGTAATCCTCGTTCGGGCCGAACTGCAGCGGATTGACGAAAATGCTGACGGCCACGAAGTCGTTTTCGGAGCGGGCCGCTTCGATCAGACGGGCATGACCGTAGTGAAGGGCGCCCATCGTGGGAACGAAGCCGATCGATTTTCCGGCGTTTCGGACGGCCTGGAGCCGTTCTCGAGTTTCGGGAATCGTTTTCGACAGCTCCGGACCGCTCAATGCCGCTTCTCCGGAAACCGGCCTGCGCGCACGTCCTCGATGTAGGCCCGGGCGCCGTCCACGATCACGCCGGCCGCATCCGCATATTGCTTCACGAAGGGTGGCGTTGGCCCGTCGTAAAGACCGAGCGCATCGTAACTGACCAGAACCTGTCCGTCGCAATGAGGACCGGCGCCAATACCGATCGTCGGGATCTTGAGGCTTGCGGTGACGTCCTTCGCGACATCGTCAGGAATCGATTCGAGAACAATCGCAAAGACTCCCGACGCTTCCAGCAGGACCGCGTCCTCGAGCAGTTGGGTCACGGCTTTCGGCTCGCGCGCCTGCGGCCGGAAGCCGCCGAATTTATGCACGGATTGCGGCGTCAAACCGAGGTGTCCCATCACCGGAACGCCGATGTCGGACAAGCGCTTTGCCGTCTCCGCCATGTGCCGCCCGCCTTCGATCTTGACCGCAGATGCGCCGCCTTCCTGAATCAGACGTCCCGCGTTGCGCATCGCTTCTTCGTTGCCGAGCTGGTAGCTGAGAAACGGCATGTCCGCCACAACCAGCGCGCGATCCGTTCCCCGCGTGACGGCCGCGGTGTGGTGGATCATCATGTCGAGCGTGACGGGCAGCGTCGTGTCGTACCCGAGAACGACCATACCGAGAGAATCGCCGACAAGGATCACGTCAATTCCGGCACGGTCCAGGAGGCGGGCCATGGTTGCGTCGTAAGCGGTGAGAACCGTGATCTTCTCGCCGCGGTCTTTCATGGTCTTAAGGTCGGGAACTCTAACGGCCTTCATAACACCGGACACTGCGTTTCGGATTGCCTACCCATTGACGTCTCAAGAAGAAATTCTAAATGATCGTGTTCAGCTTGCGCTTGCGGATGACCGGCGGACGCGCGTCTCGTTGGGGGATATCAAGCTGTAATGAATCTGTCGCCATTCAATGTCGGAGGTCAGCGCCGAGCGAATCATGTTGTATTGGTAGAGAAGCGCGACGACCGGAGAAGACAGGATATAGAACCAGGCGAATCGCGACAAGGAGCTATCGCGAAGAACGGATCCTGCCGCCGACAGGCGAATCGACGCTCGCGACGCGGACAGAAAATAAACAGCAAGCCACAACGCGCCTGCCGCAGGATTGGAACGCATCGCGATCGCCAGCGAGACGAAGGCGGCGTTGAACACCGTTTGGGCGAGAAAGCCGATCCGCCAGAGACCCGGATGGTAGACGCGCGTGATGATAATCTGCCGCGTCGTGAACTCGAGCAGTTGTCCAAAGCTGCATTCGCCATGCGACGGTATGAGACAACTCGGAACGAACATTATTCTCGTACCGGCCTTCTGCGCGGCACGCGTAATGGCGTAATCGTCGCTGACCGCTCCACGCCACGCTTCAAGAATTCGCAGCCGTTCGAAAGTCTCCCGTCGAATCGCCGTCGAACCGCCCCACACAAAGTTGCGCCCGTGATCGCCCAGCAGACTGAGCGCCGTCGCATTCCACGCCGAGCGCAAGAGCGTCGGAAGGTGAAAGCGATCCACGGTGTACCAGCGGTAGCCGCTGCAGATCGTGTTGGAGTCGACCTTCGCCGTAAGCTCGCCCAGCCAGCGGCGCGGAAACCGCGCGTCCGAATCGCAAAAGACATAGACGTCTTCATGAGCGCCGGCATGCTTCACGGCGTACGCCAGATTGTGAACTTTCTGTCCGCAATCCAGGGACGGGCCTGCCACCAGAATGTGGTCGACGCCGATCCGGCGCAGCGCATCGAATGCAGTATCCTCCTCGGACTCGACGATGAAGTACGGCGTGTAGTTCAGAAAATCCTGATCGAGAATCGAGCGGATATTCTTCTCGAATTCATGGTCCACGCCTTTGCAGGGGCAGAACACCGCCACACTTTGCCGGCGATCCGGGCTCGCCGCCGCGGCAGACGCTCGCATGTAGCGGGCGGCGCGGCGGGCCTCAGCGAGAGTGTACAGACCCTGGAGAATGGTGAGCGAGGCGAGGATATAGAGAACGATCACCGCGTCTTGGCAGATTCACGTTCGGAGCGCCGCTCCGATTCCTCCAGCGGCAGCAACGCTGGCGGATGGAACGCTCAACAGCCGGGCGGCACCTTGGCCAGGACGTTGAAGAAGTAGGCGATCTGTCCGAAGAATTTCCGGATGAACAACATCATGACGGGATTGTAGCCCATAGCCGATCCAGGAACCAGCGCGGGTTCCAGCGAAGCCCAATCTTCAATGCCTCCGGATGACGGATGGCCCGCCTCATCGCCTGAAGGAGAAGGCGCTTTCCGGACCAACGCTTCGACGATTCGAGATCGTAGGCGCGTTTCATCTGGGCGTAGGTTCTTCCGCCATGCAAGCCTTCCGCCACCACGCGAGCCGCCAGGATGCCGGAGTGGAGCGCGTGATGCATGCCTTCCCCGCAGAAAGGATCGATCATTCCCGCGGCGTCGCCGATGGCGATGACCGTTCCAGGCACGCGGGCATAAGCAAGCGGCCCGGTCACCAGACGTCCCGGTTTCGAAACGTATCGCGGCAGCGCATCCTTCCGAATCAGAAAGCAAAAGTTCGAGCGGTCTCCCTCGACGGTTACGGCGCCGCCATATCCGTCACGGAAGAACCAAAAGTCCATCGAGGATCCGCGCGCCTGCGGATCGAAGTACTGAATGCCAAACTCCGGTTCGGCCAAACGCCTGGTGAACCGGCTGAGCTTCCCTGCGGCGTCGATCACGACTCTTGCCTCGATGTCGCCTTTTTCCGTTTTGATCCGGAATCCGTTTCCCTGTTCGCATACTTCTTTCACCGTTCGATCTTCCTCGACCGGCGCGCCCTCAGCCAGAACGCAGTCCAGCGCCGACCGGGAAATACCCAGTCCGGCTCTTTGAAACGGAACGTCGAACCGGGCTCCCTCCACATGGATGGAAGCATGGTCGACCTGGACTGCGCCGCGTCGCCGGACTCGTTCGAGCAGGCCTAATCCGTCGAGACAATTCACCGCGTTCGGAGAGAGGAAGCCGCCGCAAACCTTCGGTCGCGGAAAGGTATCTTTTTCGAGGGCGATCGCATCAATGCCCATCCGGGCGAGAGACCGCGCGCAGGCCGCTCCGGCCAGGCTTCCTCCGATGATGACGACGT
>JAHFTY010000290.1 GCA_023265365.1 Acidobacteriota bacterium | reverse complement strand
GACATCACGAACTTCGTTTTTTGGATCGGCGTTGGTCATGCCGGCACCCTGATTTCAGCCATCCTTCTCCTTTTCCGCGCCAGATGGCGCACCGCAATCAATCGCGCCGCGGAAGGGATGACGATTTTCGCGGTGATCTGCGCGGGCTCAGACGTCATCGTTCACCTGGGACGGCCCTGGCTGGCCTTCTGGGTGATGCCCTACCCGAACGCGCGAGGCTTATGGGTCAACTTCAACTCGCCGCTGGTCTGGGATGTGTTCGCCGTCAGCACCTACTTCACGATTTCTCTGGTCTTCTGGTATGTCGGCCTTCTGCCCGACCTCGCAACAGTGCGGGATCGCTCAACAGGCCCGATCCGAAAACTGGTGTTCGGCTTCCTGTCGCTCGGCTGGAATGGATCGCACCGGACATGGTCCCGCTACGAGACGGTGTATCTGCTGTTGGCCGGACTGTCCACGGCACTCGTCATTTCGGTGCACAGCGTGGTCTCGATGGACTTCGCCACAGCGGTCCTGCCCGGCTGGCACGCCACGATCTTCCCACCCTATTTCGTGGCCGGCGCCGTGTTCTCCGGCTTTGCCATGGTGCTCACGCTGATGATCATCGTCCGGGCAACGCTCGGCTGGCAGCACCTGATCACCATCCGCCACCTGGAGAACATGGCGAAGATCATGATTCTCACCGGCGGTATCGTGGCATTCGCTTACGCGACGGAGCTTTTCACAGCGTGGTATTCCGGCGGGGCATACGAATGGTTTGCTTTCCGCAACCGCATGACCGGTCCTTACGCGTGGGCCTACTGGACCATGGTGAGCTGCATCGTGTTCGGAGGCCAGTTGCTCTGGATCAGGAAGCTGCGGACGAGCCCCGTTGCGTTGTTCCTGCTCTCGCTGGTTGTGAATGTGGGTATGTGGTTCGAGCGGTTCGTGATCATCGTGACCTCTCTTCACCGCGATTTTCTTCCGTCCAACTGGACCATGTACATGCCGACCTGGGTTGAATTCGGCATCACGCTCGGATGGTTCGGAATATTCCTTACGCTGTTCCTGCTGTTTTCGAGAACGCTTCCGATGATCTCGATCGCGGAAGTGAAGAGCGCTCTCGCTCACGAGCACGAGGGGCCGGCGCTTCACGGCAAACCTTCGCCGGTTCCGAGCGGGTCCAGTCCGTTGCGGCCCGCAAGCAGGGAGGGGGGACTCGTATGAGCGACCGTGTGTGCGTTGCCTGGTTTGACCGCGAAGAGTCCATCGTTGCGGCGACGGCTGCCGCGCGCGGGGAGGGTTACCGCGTCTACGATGCGTACACGCCTTATGCGGTTCACGGCATGGATGAGGCGATGGGGCTTCAACCTTCCCGGCTCCGCTGGGTCTGCCTCGGAGGGGCGCTGTTCGGGCTGGTTTTCGGGGTGTTGTTCCAGATGTGGACGTCCTCGGTCTCCTGGCCGTTGAACATTGGCGGCAAGCCGACGTTCGCCCTGCCTTCGTTTGTCCCGGTTTCTTTCGAACTGATGATGCTTGTGGCCGGATTGAGCACGGTGGCCGCCCTGCTTGTGCGGACGAGACTGTTTCCGAGGCCGAAACCCAGGTTCATCCTTCCGCGAGTGACCGATGACCGCTTCGCGCTCGTGCTCGTTTCAGCCGGAACTTTCAACGATGCGGAGAATAAGGCGTTTTGCAGGCGCATGAACGCGCTGGCGGTCGAGTTCATGGAGGTAGACGTATGAGGCTCGTGATGGCGTTGATCGGCCTCCTGACGGCCGCCGCCTGCACCAGCGGTTCGGCCGTACCCCGCTTCGAGTTTGCGCCGGACATGGTGGATTCGGTTCCCTACGACAGTTTCGCGGCGAATCCCGTGACCCGGGACGGCAAGACGCTGATGGCGCCCGCGCGTGGAACCATCGCGAGGGACGCGACGCCGTTCCGGTACGGTGACGGTCCGACCGAGATGGAGCGAGCCGGCAAGGAATTGACCAACCCGGTGCCGCCAAGTCCGGAAGCGATGGCGCGCGGCGCAAAAGTCTTCAAGACCTTCTGCTCACCGTGTCACGGCGAGCGAGCGCTTGGCGACGGGTTGATCATTCCGCTGTTTACGAAACCGCCGTCGCTCGTGGCGGAGCACGCGCGATCACTGCCGGATGGTTCCCTCTTCCACATCATTTCCCGCGGCCAGAAGCTCATGCCTTCGATGGCCGTTCAGGTCGAACAGGAAGACCGCTGGAAAGCGATCCACTTTATCCGCTCGCTTCAGGCGGCGGAAACCGGAGGAGTACGATGAGAGAGTTTGCGGGTCCCGGCCTTTTCCCCAATGGACGACGAAGGCTGGTTGCGGCGGCCGCCATCGGGTTCGGTATCTTCAGCGCCGGGTTGTCGATGAGGCCGGAACAATCATGGGTGGCTTTCCTTGTTTCAAGCTTCTTCTTCCTGACGGTAGCGCTGGGGGCCGTGGTGTTTCTGTCCATGATGAGCGTGGCAAACGCGCGCTGGCACCTGGCTTTCAAGCGTGTCCCGGAATCGATGGCGGCATACCTCCCTGTCGGCGCGCTCAGCATCGTCGCTCTGCTGGGTGGAATGCCATGGTTGTACCACTGGGCACTGCCGGGCGCCGCCCTTCATGACCCGTCGCTCGAGGCCAGGGCGTCGTACCTCAACACCAACTTTTTCGCCGCGCGGATGTTCGGCATTCTCCTGATCTGGGTCACTTTCGGCCTGCTCATGCGGCGCTTCTCGAACCGTAAAAAGAACCCATCGATTCCCGCCGGCGCCAGGCAGAACGTGGCGCTCTCGGCGTTATTTCTGCTGGTGTTCCCGTTTTCAATCTCTCTGGCCTGCATCGACTGGATCATGAGTCTCGATCCTCATTGGTCGAGCAGCATTTTCGGACTCTACAACATCGCCGGCCTGCTCTCGGCCGCCGTTGCGGCGGTATCGGTTCTCGTCATCGCCCTGCGCCGCCGAGGCGGTCTTCCCAACGTTGGCAAGGACCAACTCCACGACCTCGGTAAATTGTTATTCGGCTTCTCCACAGTGTGGGCTTACTTGTGGTTCTCACAATACCTGCTGGTCTGGTACACCAATCTCCCCGAAGAAAACACTCACTACGTCTCGCGCATGAGCGGAGGTATATCGATTCTGTTCTTCCTCAACTTCCTGCTGAGCTGGGTGCTTCCATTCGTGCTCCTGCTCTCGCGTGACGCAAAACGATCGGAAAAGACCTTGATGGCGGCCGCCATCCTGGTCCTGACCGGACGTTGGCTCGACATCCATTTGCTGGTCGCTCCGGCGGTATACGCCGCTTATCCGGCGATCACGGTCCTCGATGTCGCGCTCTTTGTTGCCTTCGGGGCGGCATTCTTATTCACCATCGACCGTGCGCTCGCGAAAGCTCACGCCATTCACAAAGACGCGCTCGATGAGCAGCCGCAGGTAAGTCCTTTCCCAATCGCAGTGAATTCATTTGAAATTGAGGGTAACGTCGTGAATTACGAAAAAATAAAGAGACCCATGCTGGCGCTGCTGCTGGCGGCGCTGTTGTTCGACACGCAATACCTCCAGGCTCAGACCCAGACGAAGCCGGTAACCATCGGCACTGTCGCGGTCACCACCGATTTCCGGACGCGCGTGGAATCCTGGGACTGGTTTAACGGTCAAAGTAAAGACGATGCTTACACGTACTCCGGTTCGCTGCTTCGTCTCGGGTTCAGCCAGAAGCTGAAGTCCGCCGACTGGCAACTGGAATTTGCCGCGCCTGTTTTACTGAATCTTCCGGAAAATGCGGTGGGCGCGGGAGCGCAGGGCCAGTTCGGTCTTGGCGCAACTTACTACGTCGCGAATGATCGCAAGCGGAACTCGGGCATGGTTTTCGTCAAACAGGGTTTCATTCGTTTCAAACCCAACGACTCTCACAGTCTGCGCCTCGGGAGATTCGAGTACGTGGACGGCACCGAGACCACTCCGGCCGACGAAACGCTTGCGGCGTTGAAGCGGGACCACATCATTCACCGGCTCGTCGGAAGCTTTGGCTGGACGCACGTCGGGCGAAGCCTCGATGGCGCGCAATATGTCTACAGCAAGCCCGCGACGAATGTCAGCGTGGTGGCGGCTCGTCCGACCCGCGGCGTCTTTCAGCTCGACGGCTGGGGCGAACTGAATGTTGGACTGGTTTCGGTGACCCTGACCCGGAAAGTCGCGATGAAGAACAGCGTCGGCGAGTTGAGAGCGTTTGGCATCCAGTACCATGACTGGCGAAGGGGTGTTCTCAAAACGGACAACAGGCCGGCGGCCGCCCGTAGCGGAGACAGCGGGAACGTCCGGATTACGAGCGCCGGCGGCAACTACATCCATGCATTCACCGTGCCTGCTGGCAAGCTGGACGTGCTCTTCTGGGGTGTTCTGCAGACGGGCACGTGGGGCGTTCTCGACCATCGAGCCGGATCAGGCGTCGTCGAGATTGGATATCAGCCCAATGTAAAATCGCTCAAACCGTGGTTTCGCGTGGGATCCTCCTATGGAAGCGGCGATAAAGACCCCAATGACGGAAGACACAACACATTCTTTCAGCTACTGCCGACTCCGCGAGTCTACGCGCGCCTGCCGTTCTACAACATGATGAACAATCAGGATTCCTATGCGGAACTCACCCTGCGTCCCCATCAGAAAGTCTCGATCCGCACCGGCGCTCACTCGCTTCGCCTGGCGGAACGGAACGATCTTTGGTACCAGGGAGGCGGCGCATACCAGCCATGGACCTTCGGATTTGTGGGCAGGCCGAGCAACGGGAACCGAAGTCTTTCGACCGTGTTTGACGTTGGCGCCGAGATCCAGGTCAATTCCCGTTTCAGCTTCGGAACGTACTTCGCCGACGCGGAAG
>JAHFTY010000289.1 GCA_023265365.1 Acidobacteriota bacterium | reverse complement strand
CGATACTCCCTTCGACGCCATTCCGGCGGCGCGGGAAAGTATCGGGGAGGCGACGGGGTCATCCGGGAGATGAAGTTTCTCGCCAGGGCTCAAGTCACGGTCCTTTCCGAACGACGCAAGTTCCCTCCCTATGGACTCAGCGGCGGAAAGCCCGGCGAGACGGGGCGGAACAGCGTGATCCGGAAAGATGGCCGGGAAGAAAACTTTCCTTCGAAGTTCACCACGTGGGTCGAAGCAGGCGACAGCGTCTCCATTCAGACGCCGGGAGGTGGCGGTTGGGGAAGCAGCTAAAACCCAAGAGCCGCAGAAAACTCGTTCTCCTGAACGTTTTCCTGCTGCTGATTCCACTCGTCTACTTCGGCTATCCGCTGGCGCTGCGGGCTCTCGCGAATATTCTCATCGTGAACGACAGCCCTGTCCCGTCCGACGCCATCGTTGTGCTTGCCGGAGGAGAGCCGGGACGCGCCCTCGAAGCCGCCGGCCTTTACCGGGCGAAAATGGCTCCCAACGTCGTGATCACCACCGAATATCCGCCCGCAATGTACGAGCAGGCCAAACGCGACGGCGTCCAACTGGCGCTCAGCTACGAGAATTACCTGCGGGTCCTGGAAGGCTACGGCGTGCCGGCGGCGAACATCTTTCGTGTGGAGGACTACGTCGGCGATACTCTCGACGAAATGACCCGCGTCCGCGACTTCGCGCGCCGGCGGGGTTGGAAGCGCTTGATTATTGTGACGTCCAATTTTCACACCCGCCGATCGCGAATGGTGGCGAGATATCTGCTAGAGCCTGAAATAGGGGCCGTCGTCGTTGCGTCCCGAAGCGACAATTTCAGGCCCGGGTCGTGGTGGACTTCCCAGTCGCAGGTTCGGACATTTGCGACGGAGATGGAAAAGCTGATCGCCTACGGTTTCTACATTGGACCGCGGATTCTATGGAAGAGCCGGGAAAGTACGAGACTTCGAAGTACATCATCCGGGCTGCCGGATTCATTCTAAACGCCGGAGTCCTGGTCGTTCTCTACCGGTCCGGAGCCACCTTTGCGCTCCGGGACCTCGCCGAACGGCTGGCGCCGGCGAGATTTCCGGCAGTGGTCGTCCTCTTCTACATTGGAGTCGCCGGCGCGCTCATGACGGTGCTTCAGTTACCACTCGACTACTTTTCCGGATTCTGTCTCGAACATCGATTCGGACTTTCCAGGCAATCTCGTCGTGATTGGTTCGTGGACTATCTGAAGGGAATCGGGGTCGCTTCCGTTCTAAGCGTGATCGGAATAGAGACCGTCTACGCCTTGCTTCGATATCAGCCCGAGCGTTGGTGGATTTACGCGTCGCTGATGTTCACCGGCTTTGTGGTCCTGATCGCGAATGTGGCTCCGGTCCTCCTGTTTCCGCTCTTCTACAAATTCAAACCCGTGCAGAGCGACGATTTGCGCCGCCGGGTCGACCGGCTCCGGCGCCGCACGAATGCCGGAGTGTGCGGGGTTTTTGAGTGGTCTCTCGGCGAGAAGACGCGAAAGGCGAATGCGGCCGTCGTCGGGTGGGGCAACACCAGGCGAATTCTTGTGTCGGACACCCTGCTCCGGAACTTCTCGGGCGAAGAGATCGAAGTCATTATGGCGCACGAGTTGTGTCATCACGTGAAGGGGCACATGTGGTGGGGAATCCTGATGGAAGCCGCCCTCAGCTTTGGAACCTTCTTCACCATCAATGAAGCGCTGCGCCGATTCACCGTATTTCGCGGTCTTGCGGACGCCGCGAACTTCCCGGTGATCGCTTTGACCGGAATCATGCTTTCGGCGGCGCTCCTCCCCGTCGTGAATGGGTTTTCCCGGCAACTGGAAAAGGCAGCGGACCGGTTCGCGATCGAAGTGACGGGCGATGCTTTCGCTTTCGTTTCCAGCATGGAGAAGCTGGCCGATCTGAACCTGGCGAACAAGAGTCCGAACAAGATCATCGAGTTCTTCTTCTACAGCCACCCCTCGGTCGAAGCGCGCATTAAACTTGCCGCGGACCGAGTCGGCCAGCTTGCCTGACGACAAAAATGGTGTCAGTGGTGCCTGACACCGAATTTCGGTATCATCTCGCTCACCAATGAAACCCTTCATGCGCGCGACATTTCTTGCGATTCTGCTCCTGCCGGGCGTTGCAGCGGCGCAATCGCTCGACGAGGTCCGGGACCATCTCTCGATGCTGGCGAAGGTGCCGGCCGTGACGGGGCACGAACAATCGCTCTCGTCGTTGATCGCCGATCAACTGAAGAAGAGCGGCCTGAATCCACAGATCGACTTCATGTCGAACGTGACCGTCACGCTCGGCTCCGGCACGCCGCATCGGATGCTGGTCGCGAGTCTGGACGAGCCGGGATTCATCGTCTCGGGAATTACGGAGGAAGGCTACCTGCGGATGCAGCGGATCGGCACGGCGAAAGCGTTTCCGTACTTCGACCAGTATTTCGAAGGGCGGCGCCTGACGATTCGAACGTCGAATGGAAAGACCCTGAGCGGAGTGCTCTCCATTCCATCCACGCATCTGACGCGCGGCGCAAATCGTGTTGAGAAGCCGTTTGACCTGGTGGACGGCTACATCGACATCGGCGTGAAGTCGCTGGCGGAAGCGAGCGAACTGGGCGTCAAAATCCTCGATCCGATTTCGATCGAAAAAGGGGTGACCACGCTCGCCCAGGACCACATTTCCGGGCCCTTCCTTTCGGACCGGGTCGGCGCGGCGGTGTTGATGTCGATCCTGATGACCACGGCAAAGTCTCAGATCAAGGGGACCGTCACGTTTGCCTTTACAACGCAGGAGCATTTCGGCCGCAAGGGTCTCGATCGCATGACCGTGGCTTTCGAGCCCGATCAGGTGTATGTCCTCGAGGCCCTGAATCCATCGGCTCCGGAAGACTCCGTCGTTTCCGTCGATGTTCAGGCGGCGCCGGCCGTCCGGAAAATGATCGAGAAATTCGCGGGAATGCGCGAAGCGAGCCTGAGGGCAGTTCCACAGAGTCCGCAATGGAAAGACGGCACGGAGGTCGTCCGCCTGGGAATCCCGATCCGTTTCTACGCGACTCCGGTTGAAGTGCTCGACCTCAAGAGCGTTCAATCCACCATTCGGTTCCTGAGAACCATCGTGCTATCCGGCGTTTCGTAATTTTTATGAAGAAGCTCCGACCGGCCGTATTCGTTTTTCTGGTCTCCACACTGTTCGCCGCAGCGGCCTGGGCGCAGACCCGGGATATCTTCTCCATCCTCAAGGATCTGATCGAGACGCCGGGCGTGTCCGGTTCCGAAGAACCGGTCCGGGAGAAGGTTCGAGCGTATCTTCCGGCGTGGACGAAACCGCAGGTCGACAATAAGGGAAACCTCATCGTGACTTTCGGGGCCGGTCCGGAGCATCTGTTTTTTATCGGCCATCTGGACGAAGTCGGCTACGTGGTGACCCGGATCAATGAAGACGGAACGCTCAGTGTCGAACGGAAAGGCGGCTTCTACGACAAGTACTACGAGGCCCGTCCCGTCATCGTGTACACGCAGGCCGGCCCGGTCTCCGGAATCATCACGCCCCGGATCGACTACTTCCGGACGGCGGCCGCCCAGGACACGTACGATGTCAAGGACGTCCGCATCTATCTCGGGACCGACAGGAAAAAAGACACCGAAGACCTCGGAATCAAGACCGGCGATTCCATCACCGTTCCCAAACGATTCGTGCCGCTGGCCGGCGATCGCGCCACCGCCCGCTCCTTCGACGATCGCAGCGGCTGTACCGCGATGCTGCTGGCGCTGATGCGGCTGGATCCCGGCAAAGTCAAAAAGAAAATCACCTTTGCATGGACGGTCGAAGAAGAAGTCGGACTGAACGGCGCGCGTCTGCTCGCGGAAAAATCAAAAGCCGACTACGTCTTTGCCGTGGACACCTTCGTCAGCGCCGATTCCCCGCGCGAAGACAAACGTTTTGCCGATGCGCCGCTCGGAAAAGGATTTGTGATTCGCGCGCTGGATACGAGCGGTATTACCCCGCTTCCCGTCGTCAACCGGGTGATCGAAATCGCGCGCCGCCACAACATTCCGGTGCAGACCGGCACGACGAACGGCGGCAATGACGGGTCCACGTTCACGCGTTATGGAGCCATCAATATTCCGCTCTCGTGGCCGGGCCGCTACTCGCACTCTCCAATCGAAGTGCTTGACCTCACGGACCTTGAAGCTTTAAGCGAAATCATTCGCCATCTGGTTCTGGAGTTCTGATTCTGCTACTTTAAGCCGCATGCAAATGGACAGGCGCGCGTTCCTTTTTTCCGGCGCAGGCTTCATGCTTCAAATGCCGGGATTCAAGCCGGGCATGATCGTTCGTTCGGATGGCCCAGTCGACCTGGAAACTCCTCTTCCCGCGATGGACAAAGCGTGGCTGACCGCCATCGAAGATCACTACGTCCGGTGTCATCTCCCGACTCCGAAGATCGACGAGGCGGCCGTCAAAGCGTGGACGCTGACCATCGACGGCGAAGTGAATCGACCCTTGAAGCTCTCGATGGAAGACCTCCGGAAATACCGCGAGATCAGCCATACCGTGACGCTTGAATGTTCGGGTAACGGCCGCGTTTATTCGAATCCGACCGTGCCTGGACTTCAGTGGGAAAAGGGCGCCGTCGGCAATGCGAAATGGACCGGAGTCTCCCTCCGCGACATTCTGATGAAGGCCGGCGTCAAGCCAACGGGAAAGTTCGTCACGTTCAACGGCGCGGACGAACCGGTCGGCGCCGTGCCCGACTTCGTCCGCAGCGTGCCGGTGGAGAAGGCCATGCATGCCGACACACTGATCGCCACCCGGATGAACGACGCCGATATTCCGCTCATTCACGGAAAGCCGCTCCGCCTCATCGTGCCGGGAT
>JAHFTY010000134.1 GCA_023265365.1 Acidobacteriota bacterium | reverse complement strand
AAGCAGAGTTGTTCCAGGAGGTGGCGGCGGTCGGCCTCCAGAATCGGCGGCAATTGGAGGTCGGGGCACCACTCCGAAAGCAGGTTGAGCCTGAGGATCCATTGATCGACGCCGTGATCCCACTTCGGAATCGGCAGCCGTCCGGCAAGGACCTCTTCGGCCAACACGCGCGCCGCCGCATCGGAGGGAGGATCGACGGAACCCGAGTCGATCGTGAGGTCGCGAAAATGGAGTTCATCGAAGGCCTGCACCCGTCTCGTCGCGGTATCAAATTCAACGCGTAATTCTGATCGGACTTCTTTGGGAAACAACTCGCGAAGCCATTCCTTCTCGATGGCGGTGGCGAGCGACAGTATCGTGCTCACCTCTCCCTGCCGCCCGCCGACCTCCTGAACTTCGGCGGCAACGACAAGCGCGCTGTCGCGCACAACGCTCTCCTTCGCCAGAACTCCACGGCGCCCGTGGACCAGTTCGCACCGCGATGTCGCATCGTCCATGCGACGCGCCACGCGATCGCTGAAGCCGATGAGGATGCATTTCTGAAGCGCTTCTTCCCGGATTGCGCGCGGCTCGGCGTCAAGGCCTTCCTGTTTCGCGATGCGAACGAACTGTTCGAGCAGCGGGCCGACCTGCCGGGCGGTGACGCCGTGGATGCCGGCCTGGCGCAGAACGTCCATCCGGAACTGATTCTTTGCGGCATAGGTCCATGCGCTCATCAAGATCCAGAAATCGGACGAACCGCGGTCGCCGAACAGGTCTGCGCGAACCGACTCCGCGTCTTTACCGGACTTGCGAATCAGAAGATCGCGGCCCTGGGTCACCGCCGCAACCAGACAGGCGTGGTAGACGCATTCATATTCCTCGGCGGCGAGCAGCATTCGCGAGTACCGGGGATGCACGGGAAAAGCCAGCATGCGCCGGCCGAGCGGCGTGATCGCATTCGACTCGAGCGCGCCAAGGTCGTGCAGCAATTCTTCCGCGTTGCTTAATGCCGTCTCCGCCGGCGCCTCAAGCCATCGGAAGCGGCGAAGATCTTCCACACCCGCAGCCTTGAGCGTGAGAACGACTTCCGCCAGATCGAGGCGTTTGATTTCCGGCAACTCCTGCGCCTGCCGCTCCGCATGTTCGGCTTCCGACCACAACCGGACGCACTTGCCCGGCGCCGTGCGGCCCGCGCGGCCGGCGCGCTGTTCGGCGCTGGAGCGGCTGATGCGCTCGACGAGCAGGGTGTTGATGCCACGATTGGGATCGTACCGGGGAATGCGCGCCAGGCCGCTGTCGATCACCACGCGAACGCCATCGATCGTGATCGACGTTTCCGCCACGTTCGTCGCAACCACAACCTTGGGTTGTTCGTATCGCGCGACTGCGGCGTCCTGGTCGCGCGGCGGCAATTCTCCGTGTAATGGAAGAAGCAGATAGCCTTTCGATTCCGATTTGCCGCGTATCGCCTCGATTGTGCGCTGGATCTCGTAACCGCCGGGCATGAAAACCAGGACATCCCCCTCCGCGTGCCTGGCAAACGCGTCCGCCGCGAGATCCCACACCGGCGGCGAGCCGGCGCCGGCTCGCCTGGACAGATACTCGATGGAAACCGGAAACGTGCGGCCCTCCGAACTCAGGACCCGGCATGGATGGAGATACCTGGCGAGCGCGCCGGCGTCGAGTGTCGCGGACATGACAACGATCAACAAATCGGGCCGCGTCGACTCCTGAATATCCAGAGCGCGGGCGAGAGTGACGTCTCCGTAGAGATGACGTTCGTGAAATTCATCGAACAGAATCGCCTGAATGCCATGCAGCTCGGGATCTTGAATCATCTGCCGCAGGAGGATTCCTTCGGTTTCGAACTTGATGCGCGTCGATGCGGAGGTGACGTTTTCGAAACGCACCTGATACCCCACCTCGCGGCCTAATTCGACGCCAAGTTCCCGCGCCACCCGCGCCGAAAGCAATCGTGCCGCGAGCCGGCGCGGCTGGAGAATGACCGCCTGACCGGCATCGAGAATCCCGTGCCTCAAAAGCATCCGGGGCACCTGTGTCGACTTTCCGGAACCGGTCGGCGCCCGCAAGACGAGCCGGTGGGACGCCGACAGAGAGTCGACGATGGCCTTCTCAATTTCGTAGATCGGAAGTTGTGCCGGCATAAACTGTTCGCCGCTGGATTGTACATGGGCAGTGGTCCCAGTCCGGACGCTTACCGGTGTCCGATACCAGCGGGCCCCATGATTGCTTTGCGCGAAGAGTAAATTTTTGTATCGTGGTGTCCATGATTACCCGGACATTGCTGATCGTTGCAGCGCTGAGTCTCCCGATTTCCGCGCAAACGCGACAACCCGATCCCGGCCGAGTTACCGGTCACTTGAAGGATGCGGCGGGCGCCGCCGTTGGCGGCGCCACGGTGGTCCTGTCGACGCCGGAAGGACAGACCGTCGGCATCACCATCGCCACTTCGAGCGGGGATTACTCTTTCGCGGCAACGCCGCCGGGCAACTATGTGGTTCAGGCATTCGCCGTCGGCTTCGGCCCTTCCCGTCTGATCACGGTTCGGTTGGATCCGGGCAAGGACTTGAAGCAGGAAATGACGATGGACATCGGTTTCGTGCGGAACACCCCGACCGCCACAGCGCTGACGGCCGCCCGCGCTTCAAGTGCGCCAACAGTCGTCGACACCAACGGGGTGCGGCGCGTTCGTGTCGGTGGAAATGTCGCGACGGGAAACCTTGTGCGCCAATCGCCCCCGGTCTACCCAACCGATGCGAAGGACGCCCGAATCCAGGGGATGGTCGTTCTTGAAACGGTAATCGGCATTGACGGCAAAGTTCTGGATGCAAAACCACTCAGCGGTCCGCCCGAGTTACTTCAGGCTGCCGTGGACAGCGTCAAAACCTGGCGCTACAAACCCGTCGTCATGAACGGCGCCGCCATGGAAGTCGTCACCACGGTCACCGTCAATTTCAGCATCAAATAGCGGAAGGGCACGAACAACTCCGAAAGACCAGAACACCACCAGCAAGATTTCTCAGACGGCACAGGTGGAATACTCGCCGGGCAATTGATCATCTCCACGCGTTGCAAATGGGGATGGCCTATTGACCTGACTTGTCCATCGTCCCTAATAAGATTGGTGTGTTTGGTATCTCGAAATCTCGGACGTCGACGACCATGATGAAACAACTCGATATTGAACGCCCCGCACTTATAACGGCACACGGCGTTCTGTACAAGGCTGGCTGCCTGGATTTAATGCGCACCATGGCATCGGAGTCCGTGGACTGTGTATTTGCGGATCCTCCATTCAACATCGGTAAGGAATACAACAACGGACTTTCCGACCTCATCGACGATGACAAATACCTGAACTGGTGCCGCCTTTGGATAACCGAATCCAGCCGAATTCTCAAAGAAGGCGGCGCGATTTTCATCTACAACCTTCCGCGTTGGGCGTACCAGCTCGCGGCCTATTTGGAAGAGCAGGAGATGGAGTTCCGCCACTGGATTGCGGTCTCGATGAAAGGCAGCTTCCCGCGAGGAAACAAGCTGTATCCGGCGCATTATGCGCTGCTCTATTTCACCAAAGGAAAGCCCAAAACCTTCAATCGTGTGAGGCTGCCAATTCCGGTATGCCGACACTGTGGAAAAGACGTCAAGGATTACGGGGGACATCGTAAATACCTCAATCCGGCCGGCCTGAATCTCACAGATTTATGGGAAGACACATCCCCGGCCCGACACAGTAAGAACAAGTCTCGCTGGCACATTAACGAACTCAAACCGACGATCCCCGAGCGCTGCATTCAGATCTCAACAAATCCTGGCGACATCGTCTTCGATCCCTTCGGCGGTGGCGGCTCCACCTACGTCACTGCGCAGCACCTACACCGTTTCTGGGTCGGGACAGAGATCGGCCCATGTGAACCGATCATCGAACGGTTTGCACGGGAGTTCCCGAAGTCGGAGCTGCCAAATGAGATTCCCGCGGAGCTGCGCCCAGTCTTTGTACCCTTGGCCGTGTCCGGCGATTAAATGCCTAAGATTGTCCACGAAGAGTATTACGACGGATCTCAGGAAAAAATAGCGCGCCTTGGCCTGTCACCACTCATTGAGGAAATCAAAGCCGCTCTTCGGTCGTTCCAGCTGGAAATCAAGAAGGAGAAACAAATCAACGGCTCAGGTACTCTCCGAACGATGATCGACGCAGCTCTTAGAGACGTAGGCGATTGGACAAACAAAACGTCCGGGGATGTCGATTGGATCAATTGCCGCGTTATTGACGGGGCCCGGGTTTGTGTTGGCGTCGAGGTTCAAGTCTCCGCCAGGAGCGACTTAATCTTCCGGGACGTCGTTCACTTCCAACGCCAGTTGCGAAAAGGACACATCGACATTTGTGTTGAAATCGTTCCGTCTGACGAGTTATCGCCCTATCTGACCGACAGGACTCCCTGCTTCTCGGATGGCGTACGAATCATTAAGGACGAAATGCGCGTCCACGACGATTTGCCGATCGTCCTCATGGCGATTGAACACGATGGTTTCTCAGGTGTCCCTCTTGGCAAGAAAATCACGAACAAGGGCAAAACACGTCGAAAGAAAAAGCCCATCCGCTCGCGATAAGTCCAATCCCCTGACGCAAGGTTGTGTTTTGAAATTCACCCGCCGCTACGATCTTCGTATTTATTGCGGATTGGAAAACACCAGCGTCTGGACGGCGCGGCGGTTGTCGTTCGGCGACAGGCCCTCGAGCGTCAGTTCTCCGGGCGATGTGGCGCGGTACTCGAAGTCGAATGTCTCTCCGACCGCGATCATCTGGTCGGCTTTGCGCATCGCATCCGACGTGACCGGCGAGGCGTCCTTCGCGATGAGGCGCCACTGCACCGGCGATCCGGCGCTCTTGAGCAGCACCCTGAGATTGTTGACGGATGGTGTGATGTTGATGAACCGGAAGTGGTATGTCGTCCCCGTCTTCACTTGCATCGTGGGCGGTTGCGGCGCGCCGTTCATCATGATCATGGCAGCGCCGAAAGGTTCATTCGGTCCCTGGCTGAACAGAAAACTCTTGTCCGTGGCCGGATCGTAAGTCTGTCCCGGCGGCAGGATGATCAGCGCCCCATGAACTCCGCCCGTAAGCTGCGCGGCGTCGTGCCAGTGCGTGTGATACATGAATGTCCCTGCGCGCGGCGGGGTCATGCGCACGGTGAATGTCTGGCCGGGCTCGACGGCCGGCGCTTTCTTGTCGTCGATGCCGCCCCATCCCGGCACGCCATCGTAATAGCTTTCGATCTCGATTCCGTGCCAATGGATGCTGGTGGCTTCCTGGAGCTTGTTGAGGACCGCAATTTCTGCCGGCTGATTCACGGTGAGCACAATGGGCGGTCCGGTGAGTCCGGTACTCATCTGAGGCCGGGCCTTGGCGGCTTCCGGAGCCAGGTCCCGCAACGCAAGCTGGTAAAAGCGCGGGTCGCCATTCCGGTTTCCGACCGCGAGTTCCAGGCGGCGCTGGGGCTTCCATGCGGTGGTGGTGTCGATCGTCGGCTTGCCGGTCACGGTGATTCCCATGATCATTCCGCCCATTCCGGCGTAGTCGGAGTCCATGTCGTGGACGTGTTCGTGGTTGTCCGCGACGATCAGGTCGGTCGGATCGAGCGGAACCGGCAGCCGCATGTGCGGAATCCGGTGACAGTGGTAGAGCCAGCGTCCCGGTTCGCGCGGCACCCATGTCATTTCGAAGGTCTCGCCGATTTCGACGTTGTGGGTGAATTCCTGCGGCTGCAAGCCCGGTTCGTGCACGTTGTAGTTTTCACCGTCGCCTTCCGCATCGAGGTCGAAGTGAAATCCGTGCAGGTGCATCGGGTGGCTCAGATCGGACGCGTTGATCACGCGCCAGTGAACTCGCTCGCCCGACGCGTAGGTGAGGCGTTCGGTGAAAGGCCATGACTTGCCGTTGATGGCGGTCCGCGTCGGACCGTTCCAGCGTTCCAGCACAAAAATACGATCGTTTCCAGTGACGCCCGGCGGATCGACCACCAAAGCCCCGCCCAGCAGCGAGTCGACAACACGATTGGCGCCGCGCTGGCCGTCCGGAGTTCGCGCCCAATAAAGATAGGTTCCCGGAACGCCGGCCACAAAGCGGACGTGTTCGGTGGCGCCGGGCGCGACCGTGACCATGTCGGCGTCCTTGCCCGGCCGCCGATGCAGTCCATGGAGGGTCGCCGGTACGGTCAGGCTGCTGTGCAGGGATATATCGATGGTCGTGCCCTGAGGAACGCGAACCGTCGGACCAGGAATCTGCAGGGTTTTTCCCACTTCGCCAAACGCATAAACGGGAATGGTCTCTCCGTTTTCGCTTTCCGGATGCCAGTTCCCTTTGCGCATCTCCAGTTGCAGCGTTAAGACGCCGCCTTTCAGCTCGCCGGCCGGAATCCTGTTATCGTTGGCCTCAATCGCCGAAAGCTTTTGCGCTGACAGCGGCATTGTTCCGAAAACAAAAACGAGGGCGGGCAACAGGGCTCTTTGAACCGCGTTCCACGACATAGTCGGCTTCTCCTGAACAGTCTTGCCGGTATCCTACCCTTTCGCCCCAATCCCGCTCAAAGGTTTTTGCGGAATGCCGGAACTATCCAAATTCAGAGACGGCCAGTAACTGTGGAGCGGCGCCATGCGGATTCGCTTTACTCGAACTGTTTTCGAAACTGATCCAGTTGCTTCCGCAAATCGTCGACTTCGTTCTGCAGCTCGATGGTCCGTTCTTCGAGGCGGGCCAGACGATCGTCGTTTTGGGCTGCGGGCTGAGCGGCGTCCGGTTCGTGGAACGAGACTTCTCCGGAAAGCAGATGGGCGTAGCGAACCTCCTTCTGGCCGGTCTGGCGCGGAAGGCGCGCGGCGAGGGCGGGTTGTTTCGCGATAAGCGTGTCGAGGACGGACTCCACGTCTCCCAGACTCTTGAAATCATAAACGCGATTGCACCGCGTGCGGATCTCTCCCACGGTTTGGGGACCGCGGACCATGAGCACGTACATCACGGCCATTTCCGGAGTGTCCAGCGACAGCGTTTCATTCATGATGTGCCGGTATTTGCGGACGCGCGTATCACCCCGATCGACCATGCGGACGAGGTTCTTCTCCCGAAGCGTGTCGGCCGCACGGGAAACCGCCGCTTCATCGAAATGGACGACCGGCTGACGGTTCGAGGTCTGATTGCAGGCGTTGGTCAGCGCATTCAGGGACAGCGGATAGTATTCCGGGGTGGTGCTTTCCTTCTCGATGAGAGACCCGAGCGCTCGAACTTCAACGTCGTTCAACATGACGGTCGAGCCTATCATGAGGCGTTACGAAACGCCGGCCGAACCGGTTCACATTTCGTGCAGAAAGAGGGCCCGACTCCGGCACCGTTCGGTTTCGGCACCGGTTTCCCGGCAGCGCACGCGCCTTCGCCGTTGACCAAGTCCTTGGTTTTATTGAAGTGATGGTGGAATCGAAGATGCCGGCAAGCGGGCCGTTGAAGGTGGGCTCCGGGCAGGGTCTGGAACTGGACTGCCGGCGGAAACCAGGGACACATCCTGCCCATTTTTTCGACCTTGTAACCGAGCCGGCACAACATGGGAATTTTTTTCTGCTAAGCGTTATCATGCAATTCCGTTTCGGGAACAAATCCGGTGCGCTTTCGTAATCAGTCTGGAGGAATAGGTCAACCATGAAGATGAAAATGTTGATCGCCGGCGCCATGCTGGCGTTTTTCACGTCGACCGCGATGGCAGAGCAGAACTTTGTGACGAAGTTTCTGGACCGCTACAGGCCGCCAACGACGATCGATGCGGCAGCCGTCACGAGCGGCGGGGTTCCCGAGCAGACCCTGCAACAGCTCATTCGGGAAGGCAATCTGCCCATTACCGTCGCCGATGTGGTCCGGTTGATGATCGAAAGCAACCTCGACGTGCGGGTGGACCGATTCTCTCCCCTCCAGCAACAACTCCTGCTGGATACGCTGCTGCGTCCATGGGAGCCGACCCTTTTCCTTTCCGGCTCGATGAACCGCAACTCGTCGCCGTCGGTTTCGCAACTGGTGGCCAGCAGCAGTCTGACCCATCGCTACATCGCACAATTCGCCCAGAATTTCGCGACGGGCACCGGCGTCACCGTGACGGCGGCGATGAACCGCTCCTCGGATAACAACCAGTTCAACACGTTTAACCCGTCGTATGGCGGACAGCTCACGTATCGCGTCACGCAGAACTTGTTGCGCGATTATGGCCGCGACATCAACTTGCGAACGCTGCGGGTCTCGCGGAACAGCAAGACGCAGTCGGACATCCAGTTCGAGATGGACCTGATCACCCTCGTCACGCAGGCGCAGAACAACTACTGGGATCTGGTGGCTTCGCGCGAAGACATCAAGGTGAAACAGCAGTCGCTGCAACTGGCGGAAAAGACGCTGTCGGACAACAAGCGGCAGGTCGAAATCGGAACCCTCGCCCCGATCGACGTGGTGCAGACGGAAGCCAACGTCGCGACCCGTCAGGAACAGATTGTTCTCAGCACCTTCGCGTCCGATCAGCTTCAGGACCGCATCAAGAAGCTGATCACGGCGGTGGGCGACCCCGCCATGATCCTGGCGAAACTGGCGCCCACCGAAGCCGTGCATCGGCCGAGCCCCACCGACCTGATGCCTGTCGAGGACGCCATCCGTTACGCCCTGGAAAACCGTCCGGAAATGCGGCAGATGGCGCTGGCGCTCCAAAGCAATGACATCGACCTGCAATACCAGAAGAACCAACTGCTGCCTTCGTTGAGCGTGAACGCGGCTTATACGCAGAGCGGGATCGGCGGAAACCAGATCGACCGGCTTACCCACACCGTCACTTCGACCGGAGGTCTGGGCGACGCGTTTGCTCAGATATTCAAGTACAACGCGACCGGGTATTCGCTCGGATTTAATCTTTCGATTCCACTGAGTAACAAATCACAGCAGGCAGAGTATTCACGTGTGGTGGCACAGAAGCAGTCCAACGAGGCACGGCGAACAGCCCTGGCTCAGGCCATTGCGCTGGATGTCCGTAACGCGTACTCCACGGTCGAGATGAATCGGGCACGAATCACGGCCGCAGAAAAGTCCCGCCAACTGGCAGAGCGGCAGCTGGAAGCCGAACAGAAGAAGTTCCAGCTCGGCAGCGGCCAGATCCGTTTCGTTCTCCAGGAACAACAGAACCTGACGGCGGCGCAGACCAGCGAGATCCAGTCTTTAGTGAACTACACCAAAGCCCTGGTGGATTTCGATCGGGCGATTGGCCGAACCCTGAAGCGCAACAACATTCAGGTCGACAGCAATCAGAAGATCACATTGGCGAATCCCGCCGCCGGCACGACTGCAGCGGCCCAGCAACAATAAGGATGTCCGCATTTGCGAAGACGATCCCGGAGATGAACAACCATCGAAGTATGGTGCTTTCTCGGAAGTCCGTAAGTACAATCATTTCGCCATTTAGCCCACCAGGTGCGCGTGGAACAGTATTCGCTCAAGACCATCGGAGGATTTTATGGACATCCAACGCTCGGCCTCGGTCGCTCGCAACAAGAAAATCAAGCGGCTGGTCATTGTGGTGCTCATTCTGATCGCCGCTTCGGCAGTCACGCTCGGGCTGTCCCGAATGAAGCCCGCAGCGCCCACAGTGGACGGTGCGACGTTGTGGAGAGACACCGTGAAACGGGGCTCGATGCTGGTCACCGTCCGCGGACTGGGCACGCTGGTGCCCGAAGAGATCCGGCTCATCCCGTCGAATCGAGATGGAATCGTGGAGGAGAAGAGAGTCAAAATCGGCGACACCGTTCAGGCCGACACCATCCTGGTGGTCCTGAGCAATCCGGATCTGCTGCAGCAGGTCGCCAATCAGGAACTCGCCTATCAACGCGCGATCGCCGATCTTGCCAATACCCGCGCCCAGCTTGAAACGCAGATTCTGAATCAGAAGTCCACTCAGGCATCAAAGGAAAACCAGGCCCAGCAGGCCCGGTTGCAGGCGGACACGGACGAGCAGCTTTTCAAGGAAGGCCTCGGACCGGAGCTGAACGTTCGCAAGTCCAAGACGAACGCGGACAGCCTCGCCAACGAAGTCGCCCTCGAAAAACAGCGCGTCGATACACTCCTTCGTTCCAATCAGGCGCAGATCACGGCGCAGGAAGCCGGGCTCCAGCAGTTGAAGGCCGTCTGGGAACTGGGCAAAAAACAAATCGAGCAGTTGAAAGTCCGCGCAGGAGCCCCGGGCGTCCTCCAGCAGCTCAATGTGGAATTCGGACAGCGGGTTCTGCCGGGGACCGTGGTCGCCAAAGTCGCAAATCCCGGAAAGCTGAAGGCCGAACTCAAGATCGCGGAAACCCAGGTCAAGGACATCGCGATCGGACAAGTCGCCCAGATCGACACTCGAAACGGCATCATTCCGGGACGCGTCGTTCGCCTCGACCCTGCGGCCATCAACGGAACCGTCACCGTCGACGTCTCCCTGGAAGGAGAACTCCCGAAGGGCGCGCGGCCCGACCTCAGCGTCGATGGAACCGTGGAGATCTCCAGGCTGGAGAACGTGCTTTACGTCGGGCGCCCGGCCTACGGGCAGCAGGACAGCACGATCACGATTTTCAAGATGACCCCGGCGGGCGAAGCGGTCCGGACCCAGGTCAAGCTCGGCCGAAGCGCCGTCAACACGATCCAGATTGTGGAAGGTCTGAATGTCGGCGACACGGTGATCCTGTCCGACATGTCGACATGGGACGCCGTCGACAGAGTGAAGGTAACCAACTAGGGAATTTCGGATTGCGGAATGCGGATTTCGGGTTTGGCCAACCCAAACCGGGCGTCGCGCATCTAACTCCGGAATCCATCATTCGAATCCGAAAGAAGTGAAGGAGTGTGGCATGAGCGATAACGTGATCCAACTGGACGGAGTGACGAAGGTTTTTCTCACGGACGAAGTGGAAACTCACGCACTGGCCGGAATTCACCTGGAAATCAAAAAGGGCGAGTACTTCTCGATCTCCGGACCTTCCGGTTGCGGAAAGTCCACGCTGCTGTCCATCCTCGGCCTTCTCGATTCGCCGACAGACGGCTCCTACGTTCTGAACGGCAAGCCCGTCCAGGACCTGTCGCTCAGCGATCGCGCCCGCGTCCGCAACCGGGAAATCGGTTTCATCTTCCAGGCGTTCAACCTGATCGGCGACCTCACCGTCTACGAAAACGTCGAGCTCCCGCTCACCTACCGCGGCATGCCCTCTGCCGAACGGAAGAAGCGCGTCCAAGAATCGCTCGACAAAGTCGGCATGGCCCATCGCATGAAACACTATCCGTCCCAGCTCTCCGGCGGTCAGCAGCAGCGCGTCGCCGTGGCACGGGCCCTGGCCGGCGCGCCGGCAATCCTGCTCGCGGACGAACCGACGGGCAACCTGGATTCGCGGAACGGCGAAGCGGTCATGGATCTGCTTCGCGAACTGCACCGGGAAGGCGCCACCATCTGCATGGTGACCCACGATCCGCGTTACGCTCGCTGCGCCGATCGCACGATCCATTTGTTCGACGGGCGCATCGTCGACGAAAAGACGCTGGAGGAGAACACAGCACCCCTCCGATAATCGGCTTTCGACATTCCGGTCTCAGGCACCCCTTCGGCGGTGAAACAGGTGACTGACACCGGAATTCCTCTGCTATCCTTTGCGCCATGATCGAACTACGCAATATCGAAAAATTCTACGAAAGCGGTGTCGGCAAGACCTACGTGCTTCGCCGCATCAACCTGGACATCAAGGAAGGGGACTTCCTGACCATCATGGGACCTTCCGGCGCAGGCAAGTCCACGATCCTGGGTATCCTCGGAATGCTCGACAGCAACTGGGTCGGCGAATTCTACTTTCTTGGCGAACCCGTGCACCGGTTGAAGCCGAAGGATCGCGTCGAACTGAACAAACGCTACATCGGATTCGTCTTCCAACAGTACCACCTGCTCGACAGCCTCACCGTCTACGAGAATCTCGATATTCCCCTCTCCTATCGCAATGTCAAACGCGGCGAACGCGAGTCGATCGTTGGCGACGTTCTGGACCGCTTCCAGATGGTGGGGAAAAAGGACCTCTATCCCAATCAACTCTCCGGCGGACAGCAACAGCTCGTCGCGATCGCCCGGGCCGTGATTGCGAATCCGCGCCTGATCCTGGCGGACGAACCCACCGGAAACCTGCATTCGACGCAAGGCAGGGAAACCATGGAGTTGTTCAAAAAGCTGAATAGCGAGGGCACGACGATCGTCCAGGTGACGCATTCCGAGACCAACGCTGCTTACGGAAACCGCATTGTCAATCTCTTCGACGGCTGGCTCAAAGACGACGTGCTTGTCGCCCAGAGCCTGTAGACGCCCGGATTCAGCGGGGACGGCCGGACTTCTTCGGCTTCCATGGAAGCAGCCGTTCCGCTTCCCTTTCGCCGATCTGCTCCGACTCCTTCAAGACCTCCGGAGGCACCCACTCCGGGAAGGCCGTTCGACGCGTCACGTGCTTCCCGCTCGGCGTGTGCTCTTCTTTGGTCCAATCCAGCGCGCCTTTCGGAAAATCCGGAGCGCACCTGACCAGGGCAGCCCACAGACGGCGATGGACAAACGTGACCTTTCCATCGATGAGCCTGCACACGAGGATATCCGGACAGTCGACAACGCTCTGCAAGAGTCGAAAAATCTCCCGGCCACGAGGATGGCCCCACCAGCTTCCGCGAATGGGCTCGCCGGCAATCGCTTCGGCAAGATTCGGAACGGCGCCTCGCGCGGACTGCAACACCATCCCGTGCTGCTGCACAAACGCAATGGCCTGCCTGGAAGTCATCTCTTTTTGGGACATGCCGCCGATGGCCGCTTGAAGAATGCGGAGGCCGCACACCCGAAGTCGTTTTCGGTTTGAACGCCGCGAAGTTCAATGCGCTTCTTTCCTTTCGCCGAAAGCACAATCCCCATCGGCGCCTTCGCGTTGCTCACATTGAATCGGCTTCCATCGGGCAAACGGATCAGGTCGCCCTGCACTGCCAGCCTGTATTCCACACCCGGAAAATCTCTTTTCAACACCTGCTGAATCAAGGGAAGAAAGTACTTGAAGTCGTACAGTTCA
>JAHFTY010000288.1 GCA_023265365.1 Acidobacteriota bacterium | reverse complement strand
TCGCCTCGTCGATGTAGCCGCTCAGTTTTCTGAATGATGCTTTGTCGATCACGGCCCCCATGTAGTTCCGGAAGTCGGACACGTCTCCCATCGTGAGGCTGTTGATCGTATCCACGAGCTTGTCCTTGATCTTCGCCCACAGGTTATCCGGCACATAGATCCGCGAAGCCGCGCTGCACTTCTGTCCCTGATACTCGTAACCGCCTCTGACGATGGCCGTCACGAGCGCGTCGGGATCCGCGCTCGCATGCGCAATGATGAAATCCTTGCCGCCGGTTTCGCCGACGAGCCGGGGATACGTTTTGTACTTCGAGATATTGCCGCCCACCGCCTTCCACATGTTCTGGAAGACTTCGGTCGAACCCGTGAAATGAATGCCGCCCAGATCCGGGTCGTTGAGCAGGACGTCGCTGACCGTGGACGCATTGCCCGCAACAAAGTTGATCACACCCGGCGGCAAACCGGCCGCGTCGAAGAGCTTCGCCATCTGATATCCGCTGTAGACCGTGGAACTCGCGGACTTCCAGATCACGGTGTTGCCCATGATGGCCGGCGACGACGACAGGTTTCCGCCGATCGACGTGAAGTTGAAGGGAGTGACCGTATAGACGAATCCTTCCAGCGCGCGGTATTCCAACCGATTCCACATGCCGGGCGCGGAGATCGGCTGATTGTTGTAGAGCTGCTCCGCGAAATGAACGTTGAAGCGAAGGAAATCCACCATCTCGCAGGCGGCGTCGATTTCGGCCTGATGGATGGTCTTGCTCTGGCACAGCATCGTCGAGGCGTTCAAGTTGTCTCGCCAGGTCGTGGTCAGCAGATCCGCGGCTTTCAGGAAAATGGCGGCGCGATCCTCGAATCTCCAGTTGGACCATTCGCGATGTGCGTCCTTAGCCGCCCGGACCGCCATCTGAATTTCTTTGGCGCCGGCCTTGTGCCAGGTGGCAAGAACGTGTTGATGGCGGTGCGGCATCGTCTGCGTCGAAGTGTCGCCTGTTCGAACTTCTTTGCCTCCGATAAGGAGCGGGATATCCATTCTCTCGGAAGACATTTCGGCGAGGCGTTTCTTGATGGATTGCCGCTCCGGACTGCCGGGCAGGTAGGCTCGAACGGGATCGTTGATGGGAACCGGGACGCTCATACTGGTTTATCTCCTTCGCTTCATAAACCAGTATAGAAGAATTTCGCGCTACAGATTTCGGATTGCGATTTACCGGACTCTGGGCGTCGAGGCCGCGGGTTCCAGGTCATCGAGCGCCTGAAACTTTGTGCCCTTCGTCTCCGGTCCCGTCCACATGAATGCGATAGCCGCAATGTTCGCGACACCGATAAACCAGGCCATCGCGATGTTGAGGCCCATGCCTCGATCCTTCAATCCTCCGATGAGGTACGGCGTCGCCGATCCGATGGCCGCGCCGGCGTGATACGCGAAACCGGGACCGACGCCGCGGACGGGCGTCGGGAAACGTTCGGTGAGATACGTGGGAATGACGCCCCACATCCCCGGACCGCCAATGCCGATGAGCAGAGCGCCCAGAACCATGTACGCCGGATTCGTCGTCATGAGGTAAAGCGGAATCATGGCGACACCCATCAATGCGCCGAGCGTCGCCGCGCCCCGGCGCCCGACGCCCGTTTCGGACAAGCGGCCCCAGAGCATAGCTCCGAGAATGCCGCCCGTATTCAGCGCAATCAGGTACCAGAAGGGCTGGACCTTTAACGTTTCGCGAAGGTAGGTCGGGTACCAGAAACTGGTGGAGTGATAGGAAAAGATGAAGGCCCCCATGAGCAGCGACGTGTGAATCGTCACGCCGATCATGTCCCGCCTCAGAATTCGAACCAGGGAGACCTCGTCCTTCTTTTTATCCCTCGTGAGTTGCTTCTGACGCTCCAGCCAGACCGGACTTTCCGCCACTCCTTTTCGAATCCAAAGCAGCATCAGCGCCGGCAGAATGCCGATCCAGAACATCACGCGCCAGCCCAGGTTGGGATTCGCGCTGAAAATCGGATAGATGTAGCGGAAGGCAAACGACGATAGAACGAAGCCCCAGGAATACCCGCTCTGCAAGATCCCCGACGCAATCCCCCTCAGGTGCGCCGGCCAATGCTCGAGCGCCAGAGGCATTCCGGCCGCCCACTCGCCGCCCATGCCGATTCCGAACAATGCCCGGATGGCAAACAGCATGGTGTAGGAAGTGGAGAAGCCGCTGAGGAACGCGAAGATCGAAAACCAGAGAATGGACACCATCAGAGGACCCTTGCGCCCCCACCTGTCTGCTGCGGTCCCTGCCGCGACGCCGCCGACCAGGCGGGTCAGCATCGTGACGGTTCCCAACAGGCCCGCGAGAGCCGCGTCAACCGTAAAGCTTCGCTGGATGTCGATGATGATGAACGTCAGGATCGTGAAATCGAATCCGTCGAGTACCCAGCCGAGAAACGTCGCAATGAAAGCTTTCCACTGCTCCCGCTTCACCTGGCGGTACCAGGGAAGACTCATGTC
Source organism: Acidobacteriota bacterium (assembly GCA_023265365.1). Classification (GTDB taxonomy): domain Bacteria; phylum Acidobacteriota; class Terriglobia; order 20CM-2-55-15; family 20CM-2-55-15; genus JAHFTY01. The sequence goes on along the minus strand of JAHFTY010000288.1, from coordinate 2,477 downwards.
TATCGCACTCACTCCAATACCTCGCGCTCTGCTTTCTCTCACAGGCTACGAGGGTTTGCAATTCCGTAATTCGGTTTTGGGGCGGCGCTCTCCTGAATTCCTATTGGGAACAGGCGGCGCTGAACACGTACCGGTCGAGTTCGGACTGCGGGGCGGTCGCGACGATGTGAGCGCGGCCCGCGCGATGATCCCGCAGGATGTCGCAGACCGTTTTCCACGCGGGAAGCGAAGGATTCTCGATGCGCATCGGCGCGCCCCGGGGCTGAAGCGCGACGATCGTGATCGCTCCACCCACCTTGACATCTCCGGCAGCACTCGCCTGAATCGCCTGCTTCAAAGCGGCCGCCGCCGCGCCGGCTTTTGGCGCCGACCGGAGCGAGGACGCCCATGCCGACAGGGAAGGCGATGGCTGGTTGGTCATGAAGCCCGAAGCGCGGCACGTCATCGGTATGACGACCGAACGCATGCAGATCTTCGGCTTCCCTTCAACATAGCCGCCGGACAGAAGCAGGACGCCCGTGCTGTTCCGGTAAGGAAGCCACACCGACATGCCGAAAAGCGCTTCGTCGGGGGTGCGCTGAAGCAGGAAAGAGCTCTTCTCGACAAACGAGCCGAACAGCTCTCCTTCCACACTCGTCAGGCCCGACACCGCAACGCCGGTGCTGTTGCTCGCATATAACTTCTGCGTGCCGTCGATGTATCCGAGAGCCCGGCCATCCTCGTCCAAAAATGTCGACCGGGAATCCGCGCCGAGAACGATTCCGTCTTCCGCGATGATTGCGCCGATAAACGTACCGCCGATCCGGGATTCGCGCCCGAGCGGAAGGATGGCGGCGATGGAGAAGAGCAACAGAACAAGGATGGCTGGCGTGAATCGCATTGGACTCTTCAGGGTGTTCTTTATACCATCGGGCCCTGATGCGCAGATACATTCCGGTCACCATCCTCCTATGTACGGTTGCGCTTGGCCGGGCCCAGGCGCCCAAAGCGGCGTCCGCAATCCCCCGGTACGGATACCGTGTGATTCACACCTATCCCCACGACCCCGCTGCCTTCACGCAGGGGCTCGAATTTCGTGAAGGTTTTCTTTATGAAGGGACGGGACTGCCGGGACGTTCGTCATTGCGACGGGTCGAGCTTGAAACCGGGAAAGTGCTCAAGCAGATACCGATCGACTCGAAGTATTTCGGCGAAGGCATCACCGTTCTGAACCGGCAGATCGTGCAACTCACCTGGACGACCGGCATCGGCTTCGTTTACGAACAGGGCACCTTCGGGTTGAAACGCCGATTCAACTATCCCGGCGAAGGCTGGGGTCTGGCGAACAACAGTCAACAGATCTTCATGAGCGACGGCAGCGCCGACATCCGCCTGCTGGACCCTGCGACTCTGCAGGAAACCCGCCGCATCACGGTGCGCGACGCATCCGGTCCGGTGAGGATGCTCAATGAATTGGAGTACGTCCGCGGCGAAATCTATTCAAATGTCTGGCAAACGAACAGGATTGCCCGCATCTCACCCTCGGACGGCAGGGTCCTCGGCTGGATCGACATGACGGGCATCCTTCCCGAATCCGACCGCGCGCGCGCCGACGTTCTGAACGGAATCGCCTACGATCCGCTGGGCGACCGCCTGTTCGTCACCGGCAAGCTCTGGCCGAAATTGTTCGAGATTCAACTCGTGAAGAAACCCTGAGTCGGGACGGCCCGGGCTTGGATTTGGGTTTCCACAAATTCACCGCCTCGGCCCAAGCAGAGTGCCGCGAAGCACACCACCAAAGACAATTTTGGTTCTTTCGGAAATGCACGATAGGTGGAGTCGCTGGACGAGGACTTTTCCCCGCCTTGGCCAAGGCGGGGTGCCGCGAAGCGGCGGGGCGGTTCGTTCAACAAAATTAATTTCTTGAACAACGAATTCTACTTTCGCGCGACGAAGCTGAAGTACACGAAGGATCCGGTCCGAAAGGCTTCATACATTTTCGAGCCGCGTATTCCGGCAAAGTCGAAGAACGAGCGGCGCAGCATCGAGGGCACCAGGCGATTGATCAGGACCTTCTTTCGCGCGTCATCCCTGTCGAGCGCCGCCAGAACCCGCGGAGTAATGTCGCATTCATTCGTGATCGTCAGGCCGCTGGATTGGAGCGCGTCTCTCCAGGCTTCGACAGTCGCTGCGTCGTGAAGATCCGCGTACAGAAACGAGCCTCCCGGTTTGAGAACGCGGCGCGCTTCCCGGAAGAAAGCCGGGAGGCTGGGATAACAGTGAGAGGATTCCACGTTCACGACCGCATCGAAAGCTTCATCTTCGAAGGGCAGGTTCTCCGCATCGCCGGCACGAAAGCTCAGGTTCGGCGCATGGTGCGTGCTTCGCGAAAACGCGACGGCCGTTTCCGACAGGTCGATTCCGGTCATCTCCGCCGGCCCGAGATATCGTGCCAGGAATGAAGCGCCACCGCCGCGGCCGCTGCCGATCTCGAGAAC
>JAHFTY010000287.1 GCA_023265365.1 Acidobacteriota bacterium | reverse complement strand
CACGCTGCTCGTTCCCAGCTACGGCGGACTCTTCAGGCTTGCGGCGCGCGACGCGGACGCCATCGGGCAGGAAGTTTCACCCGAAGCGGCCGCCACCACGCAGCCGTTGAGCGGCGAGGAGTTGGAACAACGGATCTGGCAGGTTCTCAAGACATGCTACGACCCCGAGATTCCGGTCAACATTGTCGACCTGGGGCTGATCTACGAAATGAATGTTCTGCCGCTGGAGAACTCCGATAATCGGGTTGAGGTCAAGATGACTCTGACAGCGCAGGGTTGTGGAATGGGCGCCTCCATCGCATCGGACGCGCAGAACAAGCTGCTCGATCTGCCGGGCATCAGGGAAGCGGACGTTCAAGTCGTCTGGGAACCCGCATGGACGCCCCAACGCATCTCGCCTGAAGGCAAAGCCGTTCTCGGTATTCAATAACGTGGCGCTCTCCAAAACCCAAAAACTTCTCATTCCCGCCGGGTTCCTTCTGCTGATCGGTCTGATCATCTACTCCAGCACCGGTCTCGATCAGGTGACCTGCGAAGTCTGCGTCGAGTTCAAAGACCGCCGCGCCTGCAAAACGGCTGCCGGCACCACCCAGGACGAAGCCATGAACACCGCGAAAAGCACGGCCTGCGCAGACATCGCGGGAGGGCGTGACGATTCGATTGCCTGCAATGATCGAACTCCGGTCAAGACGTCAAGTTGCAGGTAGGACATTCGGGAGTCAGAGAAAACGAGGGGGTGTCTACAGCGTGATCCCTCGGGAAATTCTGCTCCGCCCCGAAAGGACTGGAGTGCTATGGTGAGAGCAATGGATCGCAACGTCATGCCAACGCATCTGGACGGCCTGGAAATTCTCGTCGTTGAGGACGACAACGACACGCGCGAACTGCTTCGTGTTCTGCTGGAGACTCATGGGGGGAAGGTGCGTACGGCGTCGAACGTTGCGGATGCGCTTGCCGCCTACGACCAGGCACGCCCGGACGTTCTGGTCGCCGATATCGGCATGCCGGAATACAACGGATACACGCTGATCGGCCGCGTGCGGGCGCGCGATCGGGAAAAGGGCCTCCTGGTTCCGGCGATCGCGCTCACCGCGTACGCGACGGCGATCGACCGGGATACGGTGCTTTCGGCAGGCTTCCAGGTCCATATGCCGAAACCTTTCGATCCGGGCCATCTGGTTTCGGTCATCGCCGATCTCGCCTCCCGCTATCGTTAGTCCTCGTACTCACTTCAGCTTTCCATCCAGTTCGTCGAACACCCGTTGGATGGCGATGGGCGCGTTACGTTCCTTGCCCGTCCAGGTTTCGTAGGGACCCCAGTTCGCCTGTTTGCCGGCGGCGTCGGCCCTCAGGCCGGCTTTGTGAAGCCGCGTTGTTTCGCTGACGACGTATTCCAGCGCCTTGGAGAAATCCAGCAGTTCCTTTTTCATCAGTGCCGGGTCCTCGATGAACCCGTGTCCGGGAATGACGAAGTCCGCATCCAACTTGGAGACGTTCTTCAGCGTGGTGATCCACTCCGTCGGCTGTGCGGTACGCATCGATGGGAAGATATGGTTACTGTAGGTCTCGCTCAAAAAGGCGACCTTCTCCTTCGGCAGGTAGACTTCGAGGTCGCCGCCGGTATGCGACCGTCCGCTAAAGAGGATCTGGATCTCGGCGCCGCCGATTTTCAAAGTGGTCTTGTCCGTCACGGTTTCCACGCGCTCGGTGAGTTTCAAGGTGTTCTTCGAAAAAGGATGAGCGTACCAGGTCACGTTGGAAGGGAACGCGGCATTGCCTCCGGTGTGATCGCCGTGCTCAGAGCAGATAACGACAACCTTGATCGGCTGGCTGGTCAACTTCTTCACCTGGTCGACCAGCTTCTGCGTGACGGGCGCGGAGCCCTGTCCATCTGCAATGAGCACGCCGTCGCCGGTAATGACGATCAGATCGTTCGTCATGTATCCAAGGGTGTGCAGATCGGAAAAGACATAGACGTTGTCCAGCAGCTTTTTGAGTTGCGGGAAGTCCGATGGCTTCAATCCGCGATCGGCAATCAACGCAGACCGTGTGCCGGGTGTTCCCAGTTGAACCAGAAGCAGTAGAGCCAAAAGCGATCTCATGGATTCCCCCTGAATGGGCGACATTTCAGCACAACAAAAGTCTTTTCACAACGTACGCGGCGTTTGTTAAGATGCGCACGCTCAACTCACAATGGCTTGGGAGCAGTCCATGGACGGACTTCGGGTTCGTTTGACCTGCATCAATCTTTCTGTTTTGGTGGGAACGCTCGTCCTCATTCTGATTTCTCGCTTGCCCATCCGTCCGTCTGCGCTCTCGTTCGACAACGTGAACTTCGCTTTCGCGCTTGAACGCTTCGATCCGTGGATGCATCAGCCGCAGCCCCCGGGTTATCCCTTCTTCATCGCGGAAGCGCGCCTTGTGAATTTCGTTTTCCACGATGCGCAGACCTCGTTCCTCTTCATCTCGACACTCGTGGTGTGGCTTTCCGCCGTCCTGGCGTTCGCGCTGGGCCGGCGCATCTTCGGCGCCGCTGCCGGCGCGCTGGGCGCGTTGCTTTTGATCTTCAATCCGACACTCTGGTATTCCGGGCTCGATTCGCCGTTGCGGCCGCACCTGGCCTTCTTCTCGTTGCTGATGGGTTACTTCTGCTGGCGGATGTGGAATGGCGAACCGAAGTTCGCGCTCGTGTCGGCGTTGGCGCTTGGGATCGGGGGCGGGTTCAGGCCGGACCTGCTGGTGTACCTGTTTCCGCTCTGGTGCGCGGCGATGTGGAAGAGTGGAAACTCCATCCACGCGTGGATTCGCGGGATCGGCATCATCTGCGGCGTGACGGTGCTGTGGTTGGGCGCGACGGCATACGCGGTCGGAGGGCTGGACCGGTTCGCGTTGCTGATGTGGGTATATAGCTTTTCGGCGATGACCGAAAGCGCCTCGGTCCTTCTTCAGATTTCCGGCTGGGACGGGCTTCGACACGTCCTCCACATGATCGCCTGGAACGGCGTTGGCATGCTTTCGTGGGCATGGATCATCCCTCTCTGGCTTTTCGCACGCCGGCGCCGCGGGGTTAATAAGGGACCTGGCATGTTTCTCGCGGTGTGGGTGGTGCCGGGAATGATTGCGCAGGCCGTCGTGCATGTTGCCGCTCCGGGTCACACTCTGTTCTCGGTCGCGGCGTTTTGTATTGCCGGCGGCTATGCGATCGCTTCGACGTGTGAGGCGCTTTTCGACGATCTGGCGTCCAGGTTCGAGATTGTGGCGGCCGGCCTGGCGGTGGTTGCGAACGTCCTGTTGTTTTTCAATGTCATTCCGATGCCGGCGCCCCGGCCGGAACAACTGGTCTACACGTCCCTGCGCGATGGAATTCATGAAACAACGTTCGATGAACTCCGATCGAGCAACCAGTTGTCCGAGGCTTCCATTCGAGAATTGAAGGATCTTGTCCGCGTCGACCGGCCCGCCGTCGTCGTCTCAACGCTGGGTTCTCCACGTCACTTCCGGTTTCTGAATTCGCGCATTGCCAGCTACTACGCCGGCGACCAGGACTTCTGGGTTGTTGTCGATGAGGAGAATCCACCGCGAGCGTCGCACATCCGGGGTAAGGATCTGATCGAGATCCGCTACGGATCGGTCGTCAAGGTTCCGGTTCTGAAAGGAGCCCGCATCATCTGGCTGATGGATCCGTCCAGCCCTTTCCGGGCGGCTGTATCGAAGGCGGTCGCCTTGAAGCAGGACGGAAACCTGTTTTACACGGATCTGGATCCCGGCACCTCAGACTTCCGCGTCGACAATTTCCAATTTGTTGTCGGGGAGGAACGAAACGCCGATCGGATCGTGGTCGGAGACGGGACGGCCGCCGTCCCGAAGTTCAGCAAGAACGAATAGACCGTCCGCTTCCTTGATTCCCTTTCCGGCAAACCAGTCCAGCTTCATCGAACACGTGCCGCCGGTCCGTCCGAGCGCCCAGTTGATGAACCAGAAACACCACTGCGGCACCCACTCTCCCAGATTCAGGTTGGTCGCGATGTCGCGGACGTTGTAGTGCAGCGTGCATTTGCCGTCGAGGTTCAGGCGCTTGTAATCGAAGCCGCGGTTCAGCAGTTCCCGGAAAAGATGGCGCTCGAACCAGCGATCCGGGAACGGATAGTGATTGGCCACGACGTTCCGAACCCCCATCAACACCCTTCTGAAGTATCCGAGAATGGAGTAGAGCGCGCGGCTGGCGTCATGAGTGGTGGTGTTCCAGTCGCCGCCGATGAGGACGGGAAGCCGGGGTGTCAGCGTTTCCAGGTGATCCAAAACGCGCTGCATCTGGCGACACCGGTGCCGCTGGGACGAATGCGCGTCCAGATGCAAAGCCACGGCCCGAAAGGTCCCGGCAGGATGCAGGACGTCTGCGATCACCGCGCGCTGCGATCCGATGCGTTTTTCAGCGCCTTTCATTTTGTCCTTGCCGTTGGGAAGTGAAAGAGAATGCGCGCCGCGCAGCGGGTATTTCGAGAGGAGCGCATTTCCATGCAACGACTCCCGGTTATTTCCTTCGACATCTTTCTCGACACCCGCACCTTTCGTCAGCGCCAGATAACACGGAGCGAACGCATAGTTCATCTCCAGAGCGGACGCCATCTCGCGCGCGATGAACCGGTTTCGCGTCCGCGCCATACCCCAGTCGAGTTCCGATAGAAGCAGGACGTCTGCGGACTGAAGCGCAGGGTGGTGTTTGAGAAGTTCGATAATCGAGTCTACGCGCATGCCGCGCTCGATATTCCAGGCGACGACGTTGATGCCGGAGCGGTCCGCACGCGGCTGTTTCGCGAGGTCCTCCTGCCAGACACGGTCCAGCAGACTCTCGATTTCGGGTCGGAGTTTTCGATAGAGGACCGATTCTTCCAGCGCCTTCGTATTCTCGAAAAGGGCGAGTTCGTGAAGAAACGGCCGGAAGCTTTGGTCAAACGTCAGAGGTGCGAACATCGAAAGCCCAG